>NZ_JAOPWR010000221.1 GCF_025965585.1 Pseudonocardia sp. | reverse complement strand
ACGGCGGGGTCGAAGGTCTCGATGTGGATGCCGAGGGCGTCGATGCCCATGTCGAGGACCTGGTTGATCACCGAGAGGTCGCGGGGCGGTTCGAACTGGATTTCCACGGGTAGGCCGGCGGCTTCTTTGACGGCGTGTCCGCAGGTGGCGACGTAGAGGGCGCCGCGGTCGGGGGCCATCGAGGAGCCGGTGGTGAGGGTGGCGTCGATCGCGCCGTCGAGTTCTTTGGCGGCGAGGGCGACTTCGGCGAGCATCTGGGGGGTTTTCTTCGCGATGGTGGCGCCGGAGGTGAGGGAGAGTCCGATGCCGCAGAAGCCGCACTGGTCGGGGTTGCCCCAGTAGTTGCAGGCTTGTACGACGGTGGAGGCGAGGGAGTCCAGGTGGAGTAGTGCGATCTGGTGGTAGGGCACGCCGTCGGCGGTTTCGAGGTCGTAGAACCGGGGTCGGGCGGTGCCGGCCACGGAGGCGATCTTGATGCCGTCGCGGTAGATGCCCTGGCCGTCGTCTTCGGCGCGGAGTGCGTAGGGCGAGGTGTCGCTGGGTGGCACGGTGACGGGTACGCCCTCGATCCCGAGCAGTCCGGAGTCGGATGGTCCCGCGCCGCCCTTGCGGGCGGTCTCCAGTGTGGTCTCCAGTCGGAGACCGACGCTCTGCAGGTCCATGATCAGCGCGGCGATGCTCTCGCTCGTCCGTCCCTCGTCGACCGCCGTCATGCGCGTCCCCGTTCACTGAAGTGTTCGATCGTGTCTTATAGGAAACCCCGGGCGCGCTGGTGTCAAGCTGTATCCCATGACCGCACGCGTCGCCCTGCTCAGCCACTCGACCACCCCGCGCGGTGGCCACGTGCACACGCTCGGACTCGGTGAGGCCCTCCACCGGGCCGGACTGCCCGTTCACCTGCTCGCCCTCGGCGACCCCGCGAAGGGGCTCTACCGGCCCGTCGACCTGCCGTACACCGTGGTCAAGGGCCCCGCGCGGGACGGCACGACGCTGGGGCAGCGGGTGTTCGCGTCCATCGACCTGATGGCTGCGGCAATCGCCGCCCGCATCGACGAGTTCGACGTGCTGCACGCCCAGGACTGCATCGCCGCCAGCGCCGCGCTGCGTGCGCGAGATCTCACGGGCTCACCGGTCCGGGTGCTCCGCACCGCACACCACGTCGACGACTTCACCACACAGGCGCTCATCGACTGCCAGCGCCGCGCGATCGTTGAGCCCGACCGCGTGCTCGTCGTCAGCGAGCAGTGGCGCGGGATCCTGCGAGCCGACCACGGCGTGGAGACGACCGTGGTGCCCAACGCCGTCGACACCGCCCGCTTCGCCGCCGCCGTCCCCGCCCCGCGTCCGTCGGCCGGCCCGCTGCTGCTCGCCGTCGGGGGGATCGAGCCGCGCAAGGGATCGGTCGTCGCGTTCCGCGCGCTGGCGCAGCTGGGCCGTTCCGCGGATGCGGCGGGGCTGCCGAGGCCGGTGCTGGTGATCGTCGGCGGCCACTCGTTCCAGGACTTCGCCCCCTACCGCGACGCGGCGCTCGCCGAGCTGCCGTCGCTCGGGCTGACCGCCGGTGTCGACGTGGTGGAGGTCGGCACGGTGACCGACGCCGAGCTGGGCGGCTGGTACGCCGCCGCCGACGTCCTCTGCTACCCGTCGGTGGTCGAAGGGTTCGGGCTCGTCACGATCGAGGCGATGAGCCAGGGGCTGCCGGTGGTGGCCAGCGACATCGAGGTGTTCGGCGAGTACCTCACCGACGGCGTGAACGCGCTGCTCCCCGCGGCGGGCGACCCCGACGCCCTGGCCGCTGCTCTGCGCCGGGTCCTGGGCGACACCGCCCTGCGCGAGGGCCTCCGGGCGGAGGGCGAGGCGACTGTGAAGGCCTACACCTGGGAGGCGGCGGCGGCGGCCCACGCGGGGATCTACGAGGAACTGGCCGAAACGGCCCCCGGCCGCTGATCACCGCGTCGATGGTCGCTCCAGCTCGGCGAGTGACCGCCATCAGCCCGTGATCACCGCTGTGGGGCGGTCGGTCCGGGCGGGCTCTCAGTCGTCGGCGAGGAGGCGGGCGCGGCGGCCCACCAGCTCCGGGCGGCGGGGGTCGCCGGGCGGCAGCTCGTCGACGAGGCGGTCGTGCACCTCGAGGTCGTCGCGCCCGAGCGGGTGGGCGGCATAGGCGGCGTGCAGGTCGAGGTCGTCGACGTCGAGCACGGCGTGCCGCAGGCCCGCGTCGAGCTCGTCGCGGAGCTCGCGGATCTCCGGGGCGTCGGAGCGGGGCAGCAGCGGCCCACCGCACGCGTGCAGCGCCTCGGCGGGGCGGCCGGCCCGCAATGCTCTGCGCACGGCGTCGAAGTCCGACTCGACGCGTGCGTCCAGGCGGTAGGGACGGGTGCGCAGCACCTCGGCGCCGATCAGCCCGCGCAGCCGCAGGATCTCGCCGCGCACCGTGGTGGGGTTGCCGTCGTCGCCGTAGAGCAGCTGGGCCAGCCGCTCGGCGGTGAGGCCGTCGGGGTGCAGAGCCAGCGCGGTGAGCAGCTCGGCGGGACGCAGGGTCAGGGGGATCGAGCGCCCGTTGAGCACCACGCCCGGCGCGCCCGCGCCCATGAACCGCAGCGACAGGGCACTGCGCCGCGCTGCGGGAGCGCCTGCTCGCGGTGCGCGCATGAGGAAGCCCTCGCTCAGCGGCTCCAGCACCATCTCGCGGCCGTCGTCGAGCAGGACGCGGTCCGAGCCCGCCTCCGGCATCGCGACGCGCATGGGCCACGCGCCGTAGGGCTCGCCGGCAACGATGCGCCCGGTGGGCGTGACGAGCGCGCCGACGTTGCCGCGCAGGCTCGTCAGGTGCGGCATGTTGCGCACGCGCAGCCGCTCGTCGGCAATGGCCAGGCGCACACGGAGCTGGTTCTCGGCGAGCTGCGCAGTGGCCGAGACCAGCTGCACCATGGCCGGGTGCACCGTGTGCAGGGGCCCGCTGATGTCGATGGCGCCGAGGATGTGGCCCGTGTCGGGGTCGTGGACGGGCGCGGCCGCGCAGGTCCAGGCGTGGAAGCTGCGGACGAGGTGCTCGGCGGAGTGGATCTGCACCGGGGCGTCGACGGCGAGCGTGGTGCCCATCGCGTTGGTGCCGATCGCGTCCTCCGACATCCGGGAGCCGGGGGACAGCCCGACGGAGTCGGCGACGTGCAGCAGCCGCGCCGCGCCCTCGCGCCACAGGATGGTGCCGTCGGCGTCGGTGACGAGCATGACGTGCATGGCCTCGTCGGCGATGCTGACCAGCGTGCTGCGCAGCAGCGGCATCACCTCGTTGAGCGGGTGGGCGCTGCGCAGGTCAGGCAGTTCGGCGTCGGCCACTACCGCGGGCGGTGTGAGCCGATCCGGGTCGATGTGGGCGGCGAGACTGCGCTCCCAGGACTCGGACACGAGGGAGCGCGGGCTGACCGGCGGGGACTCGCCACCGAGCACCGCGTCGTAGACCTCGTGCATGAGGTGGGCATGCTCGACCGGGTCGTGTGCGCCACGTCTGTTCATCAGCACTCCGAGCGTCACTGCCCCCAGGACCGGCCCATCATCGCCCAGCCGTTCACCTGCAGCAAGACGCGCCTCTTGCGCGTGCAACGTCCAGGCAACGTGACGGCGCTTACTGTCGCGGCCATCATCATCCTCGACCGTCCCAGGGAGGTTGCCCGTGACGACTGACGCCGTACTCGACGCCTGCACTCCCGCGCTCGACCCCGGAGCCGTCGCTCCGGCCCCCGTTCTCCGGCGGACCGCGCGGCTCCTCATCGTCGACGGCGAGGCCATCGTCCGCTTCGGGCTGCGCCAGCTCTTCGCCTCCGATCCAGACCTGTCCGTCATCGGGGAGGCCGGCTCGCCGCGTGACGCGCTCGTCATCGCCGACCGCTGCCCGCCCGACCTCGTGGTGCTCGACATCGATCTGGGCCGCGGTGACGCCGCGGGCGTCGAGCTGGCCCGGATGCTGCTGGAGCGCCACCGCGGCGTGCGCGTGCTGGTGCTCACCGGCTGCCGCGACCGCGAGGTCATGATGCGCACCGTGCGGTTGGGCGTGCACGGCTACGTCCGCAAGGGCGCCGAGACAGCCGACATCAGCCGTGCCGTTCACGCGCTGCTGCGCGGGGAGAGCGTGTTCGACTCGCGCGGGCGGGACGGGGCCGGGGCCGTCGGCCCGATCGTCACCGACGTCCTGCGCGACGAGGGCCGCCCCGTCGCCCGCTCGTTCGGCGGCGCGATGCTCACCGAGCGCGAGAACCAGGTGCTGCGGCTGCTGGCCGTCGGGATGTCCAACCGCGAGATCGGCCGCCGGCTCGTGATCAGCGAGGCCACGGTCAAGTTCCATGTCCGCAACCTGCGCGACAAGCTCGAGGTGCGGCGCCGCACGGAGATCGTCTACACGGCGACGCGGCAGGGCATCGTCTAGCTCGCCCGAGGCTTGCACTGTCCACCATCGGGTGTGTCTGTCTACGATGGTGGACGTGGAGGCGGCCGAACGGAACGCGTGGGAGCCGATCGTCGGGGCCATCGGGCCGAAGGTCCGGGAGGCCCGGCAGGCGCTCGGGCTGTCGTTGCAGCAGCTCGCGGCCCGGGCGGAGGTGTCGGCGGCGGCGATCCACAAGGTGGAGCGCAGCGACATGGTGCCCACCATCACCACCCTGCTGAAGCTCGCCGGTGCCCTCGATCGCCCGATCGCCCACTTCGTCGGTGACGGCTCCCGTCCCCGGCCGGTGGCCACCCTCGTGCGCGGCGAGGCCCACAGCCCCACGCCCCCCGACTGGGCGCCGGCCGCGTACGGCGTCGAGGGACGGATGCTCGCTGCGCCGGACGCCCGCTTCCGCGCAGGGGGAGTGCACGCGATGGTCGAGCCCGGCGGCGGCAGCGGCGACACGCGCCCGCTGCGCCCCGGTGAGGAGTTGATGCTGGTGCTGGAGGGTGCATTGCAGGTGGATGTCGCGGGCGAGCATTACCGCCTCGACGCGGGCGACACGCTGCACTACCCGACCGACCGCCCGCACGAGTGGCGCAACGCCGGCATGGAGCCGGCCAGCGCGGTGTGGTTCACGGTGCGCGGATGACGGCGGGGACCAGGGAGTCACTGGCCGACATCGTCGCCTCCGTGCTGGACAACCCCGGGCTGCGGTCGAAGGCCGAGATCGGGCTGGTCGGCGAGGTGCTGGGGGCGGCCCCGGACTGGCTCGGCGGCCCCGGTGACGACGGGGCGGTCGTGGACGCGGGGGGCACCCGGGTGGTGGCCTGCGGTGAGGCGGTGTTCCCGCCGTTCGTCGCGGCCGACCCGCACGGCGCCGGCTTCGCCGCGGTGCTCACGAACGTCAACGACCTCGCCGCGATGGGGGCTGTGCCGCTGGGCGTCGTCGACACCGTCGTCGCGTCCGAGGCGGTGGCCCGGACGGTGCTCGAGGGCATGCGCGAGGCCTGCACGCTGCTGGACGTGCCGATCATCGGCGGGCACCTCACCATCCACGACGGCACGCCCGCCGTCTCGGCGTTCGGGGTGGGGCACGCGCCGTCGCCGCTGTCGGTGACGAACGCGGCCCCCGGCCAGTCGCTGGTGGTGGCCGCGGCGCTGGACGGCGCGATGCGCCCCGACTTCCCGTTCTTCCCGGCGTTCGAGGCGCGCGGGTCGCGGTGCGCCGGCGACGTCCGGCTGTTGTCCCGGCTCGCGGGCGAGGGCGTCTGTGTGGCGAGCAAGGACATCAGCATGGCCGGGCTCATCGGCTCGCTGGCGATGCTGCTGGAGTGCGACGGGCTCGGCGTCACCGTCGACCTCGACGCGGTTCCTACCCCGGCCGGCGTGCCGCTGACGCGCTGGCTCAACTGCTTCCCCAGCTTCGGCTTCCTGCTGTGCGTGCCCGCGGGGCGCGAGGACGAGTGCCTGGCGGCGTTCGCGGAGCGGGAACTGGCCGCCGCGGTGGTCGGCACGCTGGACGCGAGCGGCGAGCTGGCCGTGACCGCGGGCGGCGAGCGCGCCACGGTGATGCGCATGGAGGAGTTCCGGGTCACGGGCCTGCCCCGCTGAGAGCGAGCCGGGTCGACCGGCCCGGCTCAGGGGCGGGCGACCGTCAGGTGCGTCGGGCGCGCCGAGGCCGGGGTGGGCGGCACCAGCGTCGGACAGATGCCCGAGCCCGCCGCCATGCTCAGCGGCGCCGCGGGGGCGTCGGGCCGGGCGCGCATCGCGATGTCGATGGCCAGGCCGAAGATGCGGGCCACGCGGTCCTGGTCCTGCCAGCGGTGCCGCTCGGCGAACTCCAGCCAGCGATGCGGGGCCACCATGTCCTCGTCGGAGTACTCGAGCTCGTGCCAGGTGACGGCGAGGTCGAACAGCTCGAGGACGGCGTCCTGGTCGGTCTCCACCGCGAGCAGCCGATCGTGGTGGGCGCGACGGGCTGTGTCCGCGCGGCAGCCGGCATGGCAGGCGATACGGGCGAGGCGGGGCTGGTGCGCGTCCGGCATGTGTCGATGATCGGCGATCGGCTCGTACCAATCCGTTTCCGAACTGTTGCAGCCGGATGAAGTCCGGTTCTGCCGGTGCCGCTGTGGACGCGCGTGCGCGCTCGCCTAACCGAAGAAGATCTCGGCCTCCGCGTACAGCGTCGGGTCGACGAGCTTGAGCTCCTTCGTCGCCTCCGCGAGCGGCACCATGACGATCTCGGTGCCGCGCAGCGCCGCCATCTGCCCCCAGTTGCCGTCGTGCACGGCGTCGATGGCGTGCAGGCCGAAGCGAGTGGCGAGCCAGCGGTCGCGGGCGGTGGGCGTGCCGCCACGCTGGACGTGCCCGAGCACGGTGGTACGCGCCTCCTTCCCGGTGCGCGCCTCGATCTCGCGGCCCACCCAGTCACCGATACCGCCGAGCCGCGCGTGCCCGAACGCGTCCTTCTCACCGTTCAGCAGGGACTCCTGGCCCTCCTTCGGCTTCGCGCCCTCGGAGACGACGATGATCGGCGCGTAGTCCAGCTGGAACCGCGACTCGACCCACGTGCAGACCTGCTCGATGTCGAACCGCACCTCGGGGATGAGGATGATGTTGGCGCCACCGGCCATGCCCGCGTGCAGCGCGATCCAGCCGGCGTGCCGGCCCATCACCTCGACGATCAGCGCGCGGTGGTGCGACTCGGCGGTGGTGTGCAGCCGGTCGATGGCCTCCATCGCGATGTTGACGGCCGTGTCGAAGCCGAACGTGTAGTCGGTGCCCGCGAGGTCGTTGTCGATCGTCTTCGGCACCCCGACGACGTTGACGCCGATCTCGTGCAGCTTCGTCGCGACGCCGAGCGTGTCCTCGCCGCCGATCGCGATCAGCGCGTCGACGCCGAGGTTCTGCAGGTTGCGCCGGATCCGCTCGACGCCGCCCTCCACCGCGAACGGGTTGGTGCGCGAGGAGCCGAGGATCGTGCCGCCCCGGGGCAGCAGGCCGCGTACCGCCGGGATGTCGAGCGGCTTGGCCATGGCTTCGAGCGGGCCGCGCCAGCCGTCACGGAAACCGAGGAACGAGTAGCCGTACTCCGGGACGCCCTTCCGGACGATCGCTCGGATGACCGCGTTCAGGCCGGGGCAGTCGCCGCCACCGGTGAGCACGCCGACGCGCATGGGCTCTCCAACATTGCAGAAGCTCGGGGCCGAAGCTCAGGGAGCCCGAACGGTATCTCTCTTCGGCCGGCGCTGTGGGACGTGGTCCACGAGCCCGTAGGCGCGGGCCTCCTCGGCGGTGAACCAGTGGTCGCGGTCGGAGTCGGCCGTGATCGTCTCCACGGACCGCCCGGTGTGCCGCGCGGTGATCGCGGCGATCTCCTGCTTCATCTGCGCGTACACGCCCGCGCGGACGGCGATGTCGGATGCGCCGCCGCCGATGCCGGCGGAGGGCTGGTGCAGGAGGATCCGGGCGTGCGGCAGGGCGTGGCGCTTGCCCGGCGCGCCCGCCGAGAGCAGGAACTGCCCCATCGACGCTGCGAAGCCCACCGCCCACGTCGCGACGTCGGGGGTGACGAGCTGCATCGTGTCGTAGATCGCCATCCCCGCTGTCATGGAGCCGCCGGGAGAGTTGATGTAGAGCGTGATGTCGCGGTGCGGGTCCTGGGCCGCGAGCAGCAGCAACTGCGCGGTGACGCGGTGGGCCACGGCGTCGTCCACCTCGCCGCCGAGCAACACGATGCGCTCGTCCAGGAGACGCTCGGTCACCACCTCGGGCGCCGAGGACGGGACCTGCAGGGCCGTCCCGCCGACGGCAGGGGGGAAGGGCTGCGCCGGTGGGACCGCCGGGCGCTGCAGGGGGCGGGGGTAGAGCGGCCGGGCAGCTGCTGGGGTGGTGGGGCCGGCGGCAGGTCCGAGCGGGCGGGCTGCGGCGGTCACGCGGGTTCCGGTGGGCATCGGCATGGGGCCGTCCTCTCGTCGGGAGTGCCCCGACGCTAGGGCGGTCAGGAGCCGCGCGGACCCCGTGTTCACCGGGAGCGGGATGTTCACCGGAGGCGAAGGCCCACGTCGCAGCGCGTGTGGTGTCCCGCCGCCCGCCGCCCGCCGCCCGCCGCCCGCCGGCGCCCTGTGACGGCGCACCAGGCGCTGCGAGGTCGGCTACGAACAGCGCGCCGCCACCGGGTCGTCCGTGCCGGGCCTGCGCTCGAACGACACGTGCACGTGGTCGACGTGGTTCTCGGTGGCGCTGCCGCGGTCCTGCATCCGCTCCCAGCCGTCGCCGTAGTTGATGCGTTGCTCCCAGATGACGTAGCTGATGCCCAACGCCGCGCGGTTCGCGAGCGCGCACGCCGCGAGGCGGTCTCCGCGCTCGCCGCGCACCATGAAGTCGATCGCGAGGCCGGACGGGTGGTCGGAGTGCCGGCCGCGGCCGGCCACGCCGATGAGGTCGGGCTCGCCGTAGAGGCACGCCAGGAAACGGGCCGCGTCGCGCACCCACGGCTTGACGCGGCCGAGCGCGCCGAGGTCGGTGTCGCAGTCCGCCGAGCCCTCGCGGGCCGCCTCCTCCTCCGCGGCGCGGCGGGCGACATCGGCGAGCCCGGCCGACTTGAGCAGCCCGCTGACGCTGAACTCCGGCGGTCCGGGGTCGGCGACGGGGCCGACCGGCACGACGCTCGCCACCCGGGAGGCGGCATCGGCTGCGGCGTCGGAGGTGAGCGTGAGCGCGGCGGTGTCGGTGCCGGCCGCGGGCGCGCTCGTCACGGCGACGACGGGCAGCGCCGCCGCCAGCACACCCCCCGTCACGGCGGCGGCGATCCCGCGGTGCACAGCGGGAGTCGCGCTGTGCCGGGCGGGATGGCGCCGGGCCGGGTGATGCTCGGGGCGGCCGGGGGAGCGGTGCCGGGACACGCGCGAAAACTAACCGCAAGACGTCCGATCGGTCACATTGCGTACGACTTGTGTCACTCTGGGTGCGTTGAACGTCGGTCAGCACGCTGTGGGTGGTCCGTCGCCGGCCCCGGAGCCGAAAGAGACGTGCACGTGGTCCATGTGGTTCGCGGTGGCGCCGCCGCGGTCCTCCATCCGCTCCCAGCCGCTGCCGTAGTCGATGCGTTGCTCCCAGATCACGTAGGTGATGCCGAGGGCGTCGATGTTCTCCAGCGCGCAGGCGGCGAGGCGGTCACCCGTAGCGGGGTCGACCATGAAGTCCAGGGCCTTACCCGACGGGTGGTCCGACGTGCCGGCGCGGCCGGCGAGGCCGTACATCGTGGGCTCGCCGAACCGGCAGCCGAGGAACTGCGCCGCCGTGCGGGCGCCGCGCGTCACCGCGCCGAGGCCGGAGAGGTCGAGCCCGCAGTCGGCGACGGCGGCCTCCGCGCGGGCCTTCTCGGCCGCGGCCGCCTTCCGTGCCTCGGCGGCCTTCCGCTCGGCCGCGGCCCGCGCCTCGGCCAGCTGGCGCTCGATTCGCTGCACGGTGGCCACCAGGCGTGTGGCGTCGACGACGTCGGGCTCCGGCACCACCGGCACGACCGACGGTTCCAGTGCCGCGGGTGCCTCGGCCGGCAGCGATGTCGGCAGCGATGTCGGCGGTGACGTCGGCAGTGACGTCGGCAGTGACAGCGCCGCGGGCGCGATGACGGTCGGCGGCGCACCGGCCGCGCCCGTCAGGGACAGCGCACCACCGGCGACGGCGATGACCGCGGTGCCCCGCTTGAGGGGGGTGGGGACGGACCGGTGCGCGCCACCGTCCGCCGTCGCGCGGCCGGGGGCCACGGACGTCGGAAGGGGGTGTGCGCGTCGGCCCCGGGGGGAGCGATGCCGAGCCACGACCTGCCTTCCGGATCGACGGCCCGGGAGGACCCCGGCTCGGGGGAGCCGGCGGGTGGGGAGTCCCGTGCCCTGTTCGTGACCGTGCCGTCATCGATCCGAGAGCGACGCTAGGCAACCCACGGCCCGGACGCCGCGGACAAGGCGGTCGAACAGGACGAACGAACCCCGACGAGCGACGAGCGGCACGCGGGATGCTCCGGCCGCCCCGAGGCGTCGGACGAGACGGTCGGGCAGGACAACGCCCTCGACGGCGAGGGCGAGCCGGTCTGGGAGCGCTGTCTCGCCCGCTGGACGGTGTGGAGCCACGTGCGCGGGCCGGCGGCCGCGGGTGCGGCGGCACCGGTGGTGTCGGTCTGAACTGTCCCGCTACGTTCGGGCCCATGATCCGGGACGCCACCCCGCACGACGCCGGCGTCTGCGCGGCGATCTACGCGCCCTACGTCACCGACACCGCGATCACGTTCGAGACCGACCCGCCGGACGCCGACGCGCTGCGCGCCCGGATCGCCGCGGCCCACGCGTGGGTGGTGGCGGAGGACGCCGGCCGCGTCGTCGGCTACGCCTACGGCGCCCCCCACAAGGAACGGGCGGCCTACCGGTGGTCGTGCGAGGTCAGCGTCTACCTGGAGGCCGGCCTGCGCCGCACCGGCGCCGGGCGCGCGCTCTACGAGGCGCTGTTCGAGCGCCTGGTCGATCGAGGCCTGCGGATGGCCGTCGCCGGCATGACGCTGCCCAACGACGCCAGCGCCGGGCTGCACCGCGCGCTCGGGTTCGAACCGGTCGGCGTGTTCCGGCGGATCGGCTGGAAGCACGGCGCGTGGCACGACGTCGCCTGGGTGCAGCGACCGCTGGGGGACGGCACCTCGTCACCGGTGTCCGAATAGTCCTGACCTGCATCGATCTCCTGCAGCGTCCCGTCGGCGGCGGGGCTAGTGTCGGAACGGTGACCGACTGGGACGGGCGGGGGCTGCCACCTGTCGCCGCCGAGCGGGCACGTCGCGCGGCCGAGGGCGGCGCGTGGACGTCGCTGCTCACGGTGCCCGGCGCGGCAGGACTCGAGGTGGTGGGGTTCGACCCCGTCGGCGAGGTCATGGGCTCGATGGTCCAGAAGATCGGGTGGGCCGGGTACGCCGGCTGCGGCGCGTACGGCGTCTGGGGCCCCGGCACCACCGTCACGTCGTCGGACCGGTCGGGATTCAGCGGCTTCGCCCCGTACGTCCAGGCCCTCGATCTCGGGTACGGCACCGCGTTGGGGCGCATGGCCCAGGAGGCGCGGACGATCGGCGCCGACGGCATCGTCGGCGTGGGCCTGCGCATGAGCCACATGGACGGCGGCGCCCGCGAGTTCACCGCGCTCGGCACGGCCGTCCGCGCCCGCGGCTCCGCCCGGCCCGGCCGGATCTTCAGCACCCACCTGCCCGGTCAGGACGTCGCGAAGCTCATGGGTGCCGGTTGGATGCCCACCGACCTCGTGTTCGGCATCTCCGTCGCCATCCGCCACGACGACTGGCGCACGCGCCAGCAGGCGTCGTGGGGATCGGGCAACGTCGAGGTGGCGGGTTACACCGAGCTGATCACCCACACCCGCGCCGACGCCCGCGCCCGCTTCCTCCGGCACGTCAGCGACACCGGTGCGGACGGCGCGATCGTCGACAGGATGTCCCTGAACGCGTGGGAGATCGAGCCGTCGGACAACCACCGCGACCACGTCGCCGAGGCCACCGTGTTCGGCACCGCGATCGTCGGCTTCCACACCGGGACCGTCGCGCCGTCACGGACCCTGACCTTCCTCCCCCTCAAGTGAGCCCGGAGCACCCATGACCGCCGACCAGTCCGAGCTGCGCATCCCCGAGGACGCGATGCGTCGCCTCGCCGAGATGCGTCCCGGCCAGGCCACGAGCCTGTTCACGTCCGACCTGTCGGTGAACGAGTTCCTGCTCGTCCGCGAAGCAGGGTTCCGGCCGCTCGGGCTGGTGCTGGGATCGAGCATCTACCACGTCGGGTTCCAGATGGGCCGGTGGAACAAGAACCAGGAGCTCACCGTGCTCTCGCAGGCGATGTACCACGCCCGCGAGCTCGCGATGAGCCGCATGGAGGCCGAGGCCGACCAGCTCGGCGCCGACGGCATCGTCGGGGTGCGCCTGGAGATCGAGTTCAAGGAGTTCGGTACCGACCTCGCCGAGTTCATCGCCGTGGGCACGGCCGTCAAGTCCGACCACCCCACACCCGAGGGCGGGGCGTGGCGCAACAACCGCAACCAGCCCTTCACGTCCGACCTCTCGGGGCAGGACTTCTGGACGCTCATCCAGGCCGGCTACGCTCCGCTCGCCATGGTCATGGGCACGTGCGTCTACCACATCGCCCACCAGCGGTTCTGGCAGGCGATGGGCAACATCGGGCAGAACGTGGAGCTGCCGCAGTTCACCGAGGCCCTCTACGACGCGCGCGAGCTGGCCATGAGCCGGATGCAGGCGGAGGCCGAGCAGTTCCACGCCGAGGGCATCGTCGGGGTGCAGCTGCGCTCGCACGGGCACCGCTGGGGCGGGCACACCACGGAGTTCTTCGCGATCGGCACGGCCGTGCGCCCGCTGCGCGCCGACCACCGCATCCCGACGCCCCAACTGGTGCTCCCCCTGACGGATTGACGAGGCGCTGACACACTGACCGACATGACGATGGAGCCGAGCGGCCTGGGTCCGATGGGGGATGTCCACCTGCTCGCGGCGACCCTGCGATCCGACCGGGCCGACGTCGAGTCCTACGCGCGCGTGCTGAGCGGAACGCTGGCCGATGCGCTCCCGCCCGGGATGGTGCAGGTCGAGTACAAGCGTGGCCTCGCCGACCGCATGGCCGGCCGCGAGGGCCGCGCGGTATCGGTGGTGGTGCACGGCGAGGATCGCGAGCTGGCCCTGAACGAGGGCGCCCGCGGCGGCGTCGAGGCGCAGGTGCGGCAGGTCGTGCGGGGCATCGTGATCAGCAGGCGCTCCGTCGCGATCGACGAGTGGCTGCAGGCCCTCGCCGAGGACCTGACCCGCATCGCGGCCCGTGACGCGGCCGCCCGCGTGGCCTTGGACCGGCTCCTCGGCGGCTGACCGCCGAGTACCCACCATGGGCGGCGGTAGCGGGGTCAGCGCACCAGGAGCCAGATGATGCACGCCAGGCCGGCCACGATGCAGTAGATGCCGAACGGGCGCAGGGAGCGCGTCTCGAAGTAGCGCGTCAGGAACCGCACCGAGACGTACGCGCCCACACCCGAGAGCAGGCTGCCCACGAGGATCTGGGGGCGGATGCCGTCGCCCAGCGGGCCGGCGAGGTCGCCGACCTTGAGCAGGCCCGCCGCCATGATCACGGGCGTGGCCAGCAGGAACGAGAAGCGGGCCGCGTCGGCGTGGGAGAGGCCCCTCGTCAGACCGGCCACCATCGTGGCGCCCGAGCGGCTGATGCCCGGCGCGAGCGCGGCGATCTGCGCCGCCCCGATGAACACGGCCCGGCCGATCGGGATCTGGGCGAGGCGGCGGTCGGCGGCCTCCTCCGGCGTGGCCTCGGCGACGGCGCGGTGCGCGGCGCGGCCGGACGGCACGACGGGCAACACCTCGGTGGCCATCTCCGGCTCGCGCGCGTCGGCCCGGCGCCGCAGCTGGTCGCCGACGAGCAGCAGCACGCCGTTGAGCGCGAGGAAGGCGGCCGTGGGGATCGGGTGGCTGAGGTAGGTGCGGAACACCTTCTCCAGCAGCAGGCCCGCGAGTCCCACCGGGATGGTGGCGAGCACGAGCATCCAGGCCAGCCGCTGGTCGGGCTCGGTGACCTCGCGCCGGGCGATGCTGGTGACCAGGCCGCGGACGATCCGCACCCAGTCCTTCCAGAAGTAGATCACCAGGGCGAGCGCCGTGGCCACGTGCAGCCCGACGACGAACGCGAGGTACGGCGACTCCGGCGAGGTGACGTCGAGGTCGCGCGCCCAGCTCCCGCCGATCACGGCCGGGATCAGGATGCTGTGCCCGAGGCTGGACACGGGGAAGAGTTCGGCCACGCCCTGCAGACCGCCGATGACGATCGCTTCCAGCCACGACAGGTTGCTCATCGGAAAGCACACTAACGGCACCGGAAAACGTCGTGGTCGGCACCCGGAATGCTTTGCCTTCTCTTAACCGAATTCGTTCGGAAAGGGCGATCTGGTCATTTCACGCACGGGATGCCCCCGCCGGAGATGCTGTCCAGGGCGGAACCGGGGTCGGGGGTCGGGGCGCTCGTAGCCGGCGCGGCGCTCGTTGCCGGCGCGGCGCTCGTGGCCGCCATGGCCTGCAGGGAGAACCCGGTGCCCAGCACGACCTCGAGGTGGCCGCTGCCGGCCGTGTCGTCCTGCATCGTGTGCGATGTGCCGAGCACCCCGGCGAGTGCGCTCGCCGCGGCCGAGTCCCCGGCCGGGTAGTGGACGACCGTGGTGGAGCCCTTGTGGGAGCTGTTGCCCGTGGTCCCGGCCGGGTAGCCGTCGCCTGTCAGCTTCTGCGACACCGACGCGGCCAGCCCCGTGCGGCCGGTGCCGTTGAGGACGTCCACCGTGTCGAGCGGGGCGGGCGGCGCCGCCGGCGCGGTCGTGGGAGCGGGGGCCGTGCCGAGCAGGCGCGCGACGTCGGCCTGCACCTGCGCGACGTCGACGATGTTGACGTCCTCGCCCGCGGGGTCCTGGCCGAACTTCTCGATCGGCAGCGTCGTGAACGAGACGTTGCCGCCCGCGAGCCCGGACGCCTGCTGGGCGAACTGCAGGAGGTCCAGCTTGTCGTCGACGGCGATGTTCTGCTTCGCGACGTCGAGCAGCCCCTGCAGCTTGGCGGGGTCGGTGATCGTGCCTGCCTGCTTGAGCTGGTAGGCGAGCGAGGCGATGAACGCCTGCTGGCGACGCTCGCGGTCGAGGTCGGTGAAGTTCAGCGAGGGGTGGACGTTGTCGCGGCGCTGGCGCACGAACGCCAGCGCCTGCGCCGCGTCGAGCTGCTGGTAGCCCTGGTGGAAGTTCGCGCCCGAGTAGCTGTCCTGGGTGTTCTCGTTCAGGCACACCGTGATCGGCGCGACCACCTGCGCGAGCTGGTAGAAGGCCACCATCGTCACCTCGACGAAGTGGTCCACCGGGACGCCGCCCAGGAACTGTCGGACCGTGGCGATCTCGGCGGTGCGCCCGGCGTCGCGGCTGCGCTGTTCCAGCGTCGCCGTGTCGGTGACGCCCTGCGCCACCAGCTGCTTGTGCTCCTGGTCGAATGCCAGCCCGTAGGCCTGCTTGATCTTGCCCTTGGACTGCCCGTCGGGTGCGCCGGCCAGCGACACGTAGTCGTCGCGCGGAATGGACATCGCCGTGGCTTTGCCCCCGTTCGCCGGCACGTGCAGCAGGATCAGCACGTTCGCGTTGTAGCCGCCGACGTCGGACGCGCCCGTGTGCATCGCGTCGTAGATCGCGGCCGGGAGCGGGTTGCCGTTCTCGTCGAGCCTGCTGTCCAGCCCCATGACGAGGATGTTGGTGTCGCCCCCCGTGGACGTGCCCTCGCCTGCATCGAGCGCGGCGGAGCGGCGCAGCCCGTCGGACAGGTTCTGGTACTGGCTCCAGACCACGCCGGTCACCAGGAGCACGAGCGCTGACACCACCGCCATGACCGAGCGGAGCACCGTCCCCCGACGGCGGCGCGCCGGGGCGGCGGTGCGGGGCGGTGGGGAGCTGCGTGGCGGGGTGCGCGCGATGGGGCGGGTGGGCATCCCTGGATCGACGACCGGCCTGTTCACGAGCGCGACACTAAAGGCTGCGCAATCGAGCGACCGTGAAGCCCCACTCTCAGGGGTGACCGGAGGCTGCCTGCCACGCGTGGTTCCGAGCTCCGCGAACTGCGGAGCGGGATCGGCATGGTCTTCCGGAGCTTCGACCTCGCGCGCCGCACCACCGTTCTCAACGACGTCCTCATGGGACGGCTGCACCACGCGCCCACCTGGCGCGTGGTGCAGCGTGGGTGGAGCAAGGACGACGTGGAGCTCGCGATGCGGGCGCTCGAGCGGGCTGGCATCGTCGACAAGGCCTGCGATCTGTGAGACGAGTGTCCACGCGCCGCTCACCGGAGACCCGTGAGAGTTCCTGAGGACGGAATTCGGGCGTTCGGCGCAGGTGGCCCGGCATCCGGCAGCGTCCCGACCGCTGAGCCCGCGGGAGCGGATGCTCGTCGGTCGGGCCTCTCAGGATCGCAACCACCGCAACAGGCCGGTTCCTAGATTCGAGTCATGCGACAACGGTTGGTGCGGGGCTGGTGGGCGGCGGCGTTCGCCGCGGCGCTCGCAGTTCCCCTCTGGCTGAGCATCGGCGTGGGTGGCCACGAGAACGTGCTCCTCCGGCTCGCGGTGGAGTTCGGGCTGCTCGGCACCTCGGCGCTCGCCGCGACGGTGGTGCTCCCGGCGCGGATGCGCTCGCTGACCCGCGCGCTGGGGATCGAGAAGGTTCTCGGCGGCCACCGCTACCTCGGGATGATGACCGTCACCCTCGTGCTCGCCCATGTCGTGTTCGTGGTCGTCGGCAACCCCGCCAACCTGGCCCGTCTCGACCTGCTGCACGCCCCGCCCGCCGGTCGGGCGGCCACGCTCGCCACCGGTGCGATGGTTCTGATCGTCGCGTTGACGGTGCTCCGGCGCAGGCTGCGGACGGGCTACAAGTGGTGGCGCAGGGTGCACCGCGGACTGGCCGCCGCCGCGCTCGTGCTCACCGCGCTGCACGTGTGGTGGCTCAACCACATGATCCGTGATGCCGCGATGCGCGCGTGGTTCGTCGGCCTCGCCACCGCGGTGCTGCTGTGCGCGGCGTACCGCTGGGTGCTGCGGCCGCTGCTGCACGGCCGAGCGGAGTTCGTGGTGCTCGGGATCCGCCCGGAGAGCCCGACGGTCAGCACGCTGGTGCTCGAGCCGCGCCGGGCCCGGCACTCATGGGGCTATCGACCCGTCGCCTACGCCCCGGGCCAGTTCGCCTGGATCCGGCTGCACCGCTGGGCGTTGTTCCCGGAGGAGCACCCGTTCACCATCGCCTCCGCGGCCCGGCCCGGCCGGGTCGAGTTCACCGTCAGCCACATCGGGGCGTTCACCACGGCGCTGCGTGAGCTCGAACCCGGCCGCTCGGTCTGGCTGGACGGTCCGCACGGCACGTTCAGTGTCGACCACCTCCGGACCTCGGGCCTCGTCCTCGTCGCCGGCGGGGTCGGGATCACCCCGATGATGAGCATGCTGCGCACGCTTGCCGACCGCGGAGACAGGCGCCCGCACCGCCTGATCGTGGCGGCCCGCCACGTCGAGGACCTGCTCTTCCGCGACGAGCTCGCCGCGATCGCGGCGAGGATCCCGCTCACCGTCACCGAGGTCCTCAGCCGCCCACCCGAGGGCTGGCAGGGTGCGACCGGCCGCATCACGCCGCAGCTGCTGGACGCGCTGCTCCCGGGAGCGTTCCGCCGTAACCAGCTCGACTACTTCATCTGCGGTTCCACGGCCATGGTCGAGGGCACCCGCGAGGCCATCACCGCCCTCGACGTCCCGGCCCACCGCATCCACACCGAACAGTTCCAGATGGTCTGAGGACGTCGCGCGGGAGCGACACCGGTCCACCACGCTCCCCACGTGCCCCCCGGACCGACCCAGGACACATCCCGATCCCGACAGGACTTTTTCACGCATGGCCCTATCGACACCCCGGTTCATCAAGCTCGCCGGCGGGCTCGCCGTCGCCGCGGCGCTCCCCGTCTCCCTGCACGACGGGCTGAGCTCCGCCGTCGACCACCTCAGCGCGATCGGGGGGACGGCCAGCTTCGCTCTCGGTGCCCCGGCGGGGGCCCCGACCGGCCGGGCGGGTGCCGGGGTGACGACGGCCACCCAGCCACCGGCGGAGGTGCGCCAACCGACGCTGCGTGCCACCGTCCAGGCCCCGCCGACCGGGGCCTCCATCGTGGCGCGCACCGGCCCCCTGCCCGCCGTCCGGCCGGCTCACGCCCATCCCGCACCCCCCGCCGCGCCGGCACCGACCACCGCGCGGCACGCCCTGAGAACCCCCACGAAGGCCGGCGCCGACGCCGGGACCACCACCGACGCCCGATCCACCGACCCCGCAGGAGATGCCATGCCCGCGCACGCAGCCGACCCCGAGCACGACACCGCTCCCGAGGACGGTGCCGGCCCGACCGCGCGGGCGTCCACCGCGCCACACCTGCGGCTGGCCCCGTCCCACGGGACCGGGGTGGGCCGCCACCGCGCCCCCGAGACCCCCGGCACGTCCGGAGGAGGGACGGCGGCCACCGGATCCAGGTCCACCGGGTCGACGCCGCGCGGGGCGGACGCCCCGGCCCACGGCTGCCGGACGAGCGGCGGGAGGGACGGTGCCGGGAGGGACGGTGCCAGGAGGGACCGCGCCGCAACGGACGGCACCGGGAACGACGCCACCACCTACCTGTCGGCGCCGGGCGGTGGAGCCGCATGACCGGCTGCGCCCGTCGTGCCGGAGGGTCCCGGGAGGAAACAGCTGCCCCTGCCACGGCTCGACGTTCTCCGTCGCCGACGGATCGGTGATCACCGGCCCGGCGACGCAGCCGCCGGCGGCCCGCAGGGTCACCGTCCCCGGCACGGCCATCACGCTCTGAGGTCGGGCGCCCCTCGGGCGGCGGTCACGCCGGCGCGAGCGCGACGGTGAAGCACGCGCCGCCCTCGGCCGCCGGCTCCGCCCGGATCGTGCCGCCCATCCGCGTCACGAGCCCGTGCACGAGGGCCAGCCCGATCCCGCCCACGCCCACGGGCCGGTGTCCGTGGTAGCGGTCGTGCAGCGCGCCGCGCTCGAACACCACCGCGTAGTCCTCCGGGGCGAGGCCCGGGCCGCCGTCACGGATCTGCAACGCGCCCGGGAGCACCGCGAACACCAGCGGCGCACCGGACGGCGTCACGCGCAGGGCGTTCTCGGCGAGGCCGTCGAGCACCTGGCGCAACCGGCGCGGGTCGGCCGTGACGAGCACCGGGCCGGGCGGCGTCACCAGGCGGAACGCGACTCCGGCGCTCTGGCAGCGCGCCCGCCACACGTCGGAGGCCTCGGTGGCCAGCGCCGTCAGGTCCACGGGCATCGGGTCGAGCGCGAAGTCGTCGGCCTCCAGCCGGGCGAGCTCCATGAGGTCGCTGACGAGCCGGTCGAGGCGCTGGGCCTCGCGCAGGATCACCGCACCCGTGGGGGCGACGTCGGTCCCGTCCACCACGCCGTCGGCGAGCGACTCGGCGAACCCGCGAACCGCGGTGAGCGGTGTGCGCAGCTCGTGCGACACCGACAGCAGGAACTCCCGCTGCCGCGCCTCGCTGCGGGCCAGCGCGTCGGCGAGCTCGTTGACGGCGCCCGCCACCTCTGCCACCTCGACGGGCCCCTCCACGGGCACCCGGACGTCGCGCCGCCCGCTGCGCAGCAGGTGCGCGGCCGACGCGGTGCGCCGCAGCGGGCGCGCGAGCAGCCTGCCGACGACCACGCCGACGAGCACCGCGACCCCGACACCCGCGAGCAGTGAGAACCCGATGTTGCGGCGGAGCAGGGCGCTGCCGATCGGCCCCGACTCCGACGTCCGGACCAGCGCGAACGCGCCCGTCCCTGCCGGCCGGGCCTCCACCAGGTACACGGTGCCGCCGACGTCGACGGTGGCGGACACGGGCGTGCCGCTCAGCGCCCGGGCCGCGCCCGAGCGGGTGATGGCGGCGGCGACGCCCTTGTCCACGTCGGCTGTGCGCCGGACGCCCAGAGGGACCACCGCGACGTCCTGACCCTCCAGGACCTGCACCACCTTGCCGAGGCCGAGCACGCTGCGCACGGCCCCGCCGGAGTCGTCGAGCTGGGCGGCCACCACGTCGGCCTGCTGGGCGAGCACGTCGTGCGTCACCTGCCGAGCGGTCGCCGTGACCAGCCGCAACGACACCAGCGCGGCCACGCCGACGGCCACGAGCGCGACGAGCAGGCAGCTCGCCGTCACCCGCCAGGCCAGCGACGCGCGCCGGCGGGGACGGCCCGCCGGTGCCACGAGCCGCGTGCGAACCGTCGGCGGCGGCCCGGCCGGGACGGCGCTCACGGCGCGTCCGCCGCGTAGCCGACCCCGCGCACCGTGCGGATCGGGCTCGCCGCGCCGAGCTTCGCGCGCAGCTGGGCCACGTGCACGTCGACGGTGCGCGTGCCCGCCGACGCCGTGTACCCCCACACCGCCGACAGCAGCTGCTCCCGGGAGAACACCCGTCCGGGCGCCCGGACGAGGTGGGTGAGCAGGTCGAACTCGGTGGACGTCAGCGCCACCTCGGCCCCGCCCGCGTGCACCCGCCTGCGGTCGACGTCGACCTGCACGCCGCCGAGCGTCAGCACCTCCTCGCGGCCGGGCGTTCCCCCGGCCCGGCGCAGCACGGTGCGCACGCGCGCCACCAGCTCCCGCGGGCTGAACGGCTTGGTGATGTAGTCGTCGGCACCCATCTCCAGGCCGAGGATGCGGTCGACCTCGTCGTCGCGAGCGGTCACGAACAGCACGGGTGTCCAGTCCTGCTCGGCACGCATCCGCCGGCAGACCTCGACCCCGTCCATGCCGGGCAGCCCGACGTCGAGCACGACCGCCACCGGGGCCAGCCTGCGGATCGCGGCGAGCGCGGCCGCCCCGTCGGTCTCCACCTGCACGCCGAAGCCGTCGCGGCGTAGGTAGAGACCGACGAGGTCGGCGATCGCGCGGTCGTCCTCCACCACGAGGACGAGCCCTCGCGCGTCGGGTGGGTTCACGTCGCGGATCGTCCCACCGGCGGTGCCGGTCTCACCCCGCGGTATCGGAGTCGACCTGGCGGGAGATGGCGTCGACGCCGGCCTCGAGGCTGCCGAGGGGGTCGGCGGTGCTGCTGCTCGCCGCCGGCGCCGCGGGAGCGGACGACGCGGTGGAGCGGTCGCACCCGACGAGGCTCAGCCCCGCGACGGCCATCAGCGCGACGAGCGCCGCCTGCGTCCTCGCCCCGGTCCTCACGACCCGGATCCGCAGTCCGTGCTCTGCACCTTCAGCACCTCGGTCTTGACCTGCGCCAGCTCGGTGAGCCGTTGCGACCGGTTGGAGATGCGGGCCTGGATCAGGTCCGCCAGCGCGGTGTGCCCGGCGGCGCGGGCCTTGTCCTCCCTGGCCTGCAGCCAGGCCGTCGAGCCCTTGGTGCTCACGTCACCGTTGATCTTCGCGGTGACGCCGTCGATCTTCTTCAGCAGCGCGGGGATGCGTTCCGTGCAGATCTTCTGGTTCGACCCGGGCGCGGGGGCCGGGGTCGGCGCGGGGGTGTCGGCGAACGCCGTCCCGCTCCCCACGGCCAGTGCTCCGGCCGTGGCAACGGTCGCCACGATCCCACCGATCCAGCGGGTCCTGTTCATCGTCGTCCTCTTCTCGCTCGGGCCCGGCCGCATCGGCCGGACAGGAACGAGAGTGCTGGGCGACGATCAGTGGGCCGTCCGGACAGTGTTCGGATCAGGTAAGCGCCGGGGGTGGCACTACCGGGTCCCGTGCGAGAACGACGCCGACTCCGCGCCGCGCTGCGGGGCGGACTGCTTCTCCAGCCGGTCGAGGACGCGCCGCAGGTCGTCGAGCAGCAGGTCGGCGAGGTCGTGGGAGAACCCGTTGCGGACGACGATGCGCAGCGCTTTGATGTCCTCGCGGTGCGCGGGGAACGAGTACGCGGGCACGAGCCAGCCCTCCTCGCGCAGGCCCGCCGACACGTCGAACACGGAGTAGGGCCGGTCACCGTCGACGACGAACGCGAACACCGGCAGCTGCGAGCCGTCGGTGAGCAGCCGGAACGGGCCGAGCTGCGCGATCCGCCCCGACAGCGACGTGGCGACGTCGCGGCAGGTCTGTTGCACCCGCCGGAAGCCGTCGCGGCCCAGGCGCAGGAAGTTGTAGTACTGCGCCACGACCTGGCCGCCGGGGCGGGAGAAGTTCAGCGCGAACGTGGGCATCTCCCCGCCCAGGTAGTTGACCTTGAACACGAGCTCCTCGGGCAGCGCCGCGCTGTCGCGCCAGAGTGCCCAGCCCACGCCCGGGTAGACCAGCCCGTACTTGTGCCCGGAGGTGTTGATCGATGCCACGCGCGGCAGCCGGAAGTCCCACACCAGGTCCGGGTCGCAGAACGGGGCCACCATCGCCCCCGACGCGCCGTCGACGTGCACCGGGATGTCCAGGCCGGTCCGTTCCTGCAGGTCGTCCAGCGCCGCGCAGATCTCCGAGACCGGCTCGTAGCTGCCGTCGAAGGTCGAGCCGAGGATCGCGACCACGCCGATCGTGTTCTCGTCGCATTGCGCGACGGCCTCGGCGGCGCCCAGGTGCAGCCGGTCGCCGTCCATCGGGACCAGCCGGGGCTCCACCTCGAAGAAGTTGGCGAACTTGTCCCAGCAGATCTGCACGTTGATGCCCATGACGATGTTGGGCCGGTCCGTCGGCTTCCCCGCCGCGCGCCGGGCCAGCTGCCAGCGCCTCTTGAGCGCGAGCCCGCCGAGCATGCAGGCCTCGCTGGACCCGGTCGTCGAGCAGCCGATCGCGGTCGCCGGGTCGGGTGCGTGCCAGAGGTCGGCGAGCATCCGGACGCAGCGCTGCTCGAGGTCGGCGGTGCGGGGGTACTCGTCCTTGTCGATCATGTTCTTGTCGAACGACTCGGCCATCAGCTGCTGCGCCTGCGGCTCCGCCCACGTCGTGACGAACGTGGCCAGGTTCAGGCGCGCGTTGCCGTCGAGCATGAGCTCGTCGTGCACCACCTGATAGGCGACGTCCGCGTGGAGCTCGCCGTCGGGGAGCTCGAACCGTGGGATCCGCACAGGCTCGCGGGTGAAGATCGGGTTGACCGAGAGCTCCGGCCGGTGGGCGCCGGTCTCGGACGGCGGGTGCGCGATGGGCATGACGGCACCGTAGGCCGGTCGCCGGGGATCGAGCACTCCCGGCGACCGGCCCGAGGGGGGTGGTTCTAGGCGCGCCGTCAGTGACGGGCGTTCGCGTGTCCGGTCTGTCCGCCGGTGGCGTTCGCGTTCCCGGCCTGCCCCGCGCGGGTGTTCGTCGGTCCGGTCTGTCCACCGGTGGCGTTCGCGTTCCCGGCCTGCCCCGCGCCGGGGTTCGTCGGTCCGGTCTGTCCGCCGCCGGTGTTCGTAGGTGCGGTCTGGCTGTTGGCGGTGGGTGCGGTGATCGGCGCCGGAGCTGCCGCGGTCGAGGGCATTCCGTTGACGCCCGTGGCCGGAGCCGCCGAAGCCGCTGTGGCCGCCGCGTCGGGAGCCGGCGGGGTGGGAGCGGACGTGGTGGCGGGGGCCGCCGTGGTGGTGGGGGCGCTCGTCGCGGTCCCCATCGCGGTATTCGTCGCCGGGGCCCCGGCGACGACCGGGGGGGCCCCGTGGCAGCGGAGGTTGGTCCACGACGCGGTCAGCCGCTGGGCGAGGAACCCGAACAGCGTGGCCGCCGCGGCCGGGTCGGGCGAGGGCACTGCGTTCGTCCACTGCTTGTCGAGCGCGAGCCGCGTCGGCGCGATCGTCGCGAGGTTCGAGCAGTACGCGGCGCTCGTGTCGACGGCGGGGTTGAGCGGGGCCATGTTCACCCCGGCGCGGTAGAGGTTCGTCTTCGCTTCGCTCGGCCGGTTGCCGATCAGCGTCATCGGGTCGTTCGGCGGGACGGTGGCCACGGGTGCGCCCTGGAACGCGGCCGCCTGCAGCTCGTTCAGCGCGAGCGAGGTGGACGGTGCCCCGCCCGCGGTCGTGTCGGGCGCGGTGAACGGGTGGCAGCCCAGCGCCGGGTCGACGAACGACACGAGCAACCCGTTGTCCGAGGCGTTGGACAGCGTCGTGGCGCCGCGCGTAGCGGTGGCGGCCGGCGTGCTCTGCTCGGTACGCCCGTCGGGCAGGGCGACGTAGGTGGTGGTGAGGTTGTCGCTCTGGTCCTGGTCGACCACGCTGAAGTCGCGTGTGGTCGGGCACGGCTGCCCGTCGAGCGCGGTCCCCGGCGACGGCACGGTGATCTTCTTCGCCTGCACGGCCGCGTTCGCCGCGGCGAAGAACGCGGGCGCGCCGCAGTACCCGAACTCGCCGAACGGCGACCCCGGAGCGCCGTTCACGCACGAGCCGGCGTTGCGCAGTGTCAAGGTGTTGCCCTGGAAGCCGAACCACACGCCCACCGCCGCGTTCGCGGGGAGCGTGGGCGGCAGCGGGAGAGCGGCCGGGGGGGTGCCGGCGTCGACCACGAGGGGTCGGTAGATCGACAGCGCGCCGGTCGCCGGGTCGAGGATCGTGGCCTCGACGAACGCCGACTGGTTGGGGTTCGCCTCGTGGCAGTCGCCGGCCCGGCGGTCGGTGGCCGAGAGCTGGTAGGGCGTGGCGAGCCCGGCGGCCGTCAGCGGCGCGGGTGGCACCA
>NZ_JAOPWR010000176.1 GCF_025965585.1 Pseudonocardia sp. | reverse complement strand
CCCGCGCGAGCGGGGTGGCGGTCCGTCGGCCGATCCCCTGGAACAGCACCGCCGTCGTCGGGACCGGGACCATCTCCACGACGTCGCGGCTCCCGGTGAGGAACCGGCCGATTCCGACCAGGGAGGGGCGGATGCCGCGCAGTTCCAGTTCTACCCCGTGTCGAGCACATTCGCGCACGAGTGCGGCACGGTCGACGAACAGCTCCGGGTCGTGGATGCCCGGAGGCGCTCCGCCTGGTACCCGCTCGGCCACCGTCACGGCGACGAACCTCCCGAGCGGGGTCGCGGCGATGGTGTCGATCACGAGCAGCCCGCCCGGCCGGAGCAACCGGCAGGCCTCGCCCACGGCCGCGGCATGGTTCGCGACGTGCTCGAGGATCTCTCCGGCCGTGACGACGTCCGCGCAGCCGTCGGCCAGCGGCACGGCGGTGACGTCGCCGCGGACCACTGTCACTCCGTGTGAGGCCGCAACGTGCAGGGCCGAGGCGGTGAGATCCACGCCGAGGTGGCGGTATCCCTTCTCGGCGATGTGCGGCGCCAGCAGGCCCGCGCCGCACCCCAGATCGACCAGTACCGCCCCGGGACGCCCGGCGGGAGGCACGAGCGCGCCGCGTGCGCGTGCAAGCCAGTGCAGCATCGCGAAGGGCCCACGCGGCTCCCACCAGCGGTCGACCAGTTCGTCGTACTGGCCCGGATCGTTGCGAGCGGGAACGTTCCGGGCGCCGGCCACCTCCTGAGGCTGTCAGACTGGCGACCATGGGGCCTGTCGAGGCGGGCGCGGTGGGACTCGCGAGGTCGTGCCATCCGGAGCCGACGGCGGCAGTGACGCTGATGCTGACGGCGCTGGCCGTCACCGCGGGGCGCAGCGCAGCAGGCGTGGTGCTCGTCGGCCTGGCGGTCCTCACCGGCCAGCTGTCGATCGGCTGGCTCAACGACGCGCTCGACGCCGCCCGCGACAAGGCTGTCGGGCGTACCGACAAGCCCGTGGTCTCCGGAGCCGTGTCCGAGCGGACCGTGCAGACGGCAGCCCTGGTCGCGGCGCTGGCGTGCGTGCCGCTCTCGCTGGCGTCCGGGCCGGTTGCGGGTGGGGTGCACCTGGTCGCGGTGGCCGCGGGTTGGGCGTACGACCTGGGGCTCAAGTCGACCCGCGTGTCGGTGCTGCCCTACATGGTGTGTTTCGGACTGCTGCCGGCGTTCGTGGTCCTCGGCCTCCCCGGGTCCCCCGTTCCCCCGTGGTGGTTGCCCGTGGGTGGGGCGCTGCTCGGGGCCGGCGCGCACTTCGCCAACGTGTTGCCCGACCTCGACGACGACGCCGCAACGGGGGTGCACGGCCTGCCGCACCGGCTGGGCGCGGCTCGCAGCCGGATCGCCGCGGCGGTGCTGATGCTGGCCGCCACCGTCGTGCTCGCCGTCGGCGTGCCCGTTCCGCCCTGGCTCGCCTGGAGCGTGCCGGTCATCGCGGTTCTGGTGCTCGCCGTCGGCTTCCGGGCCGGGCGCAGACCCGGGTCACGAGCCCCGTTCCGCGCCGTACTGGTGGTCGCCGTGACCGCGGTGGTCCTGCTCGTCGCGGCCGGGCCCGCCATCGTCGGCTGAGCCGCCACGCGGACGAGGCACTCAGGCGAGGCCGCCGAGGTAGGCCCCGACCACCCGGGCCAGCGCCCCGGGCGGGACCGTGCCCCGTCCCAACCCGAGGTCGACCGCCGCATCGAACACGCTGCGGTGCCGCCCTGCCGCCACCACCGCGGCGTCGAGGAACCGCGAGTCCGCCGTCAGCCGGGCCATCACCCCGCTGTGCAGGTGATGGCGACCGAAGCAGCGCCGCATGGCCCGCCGGTGCAGCGCACCAGCCGCGGCACCCGACAGCGCGGCCCGACCGGCGAGCGCACCGGACGCCACGGCGTCGAAGATCCCCTCCCCGGTCAGCGGGTTGACCATGGACGCGGCGTCACCGGCCAGCAGCACCCGACCGTCGGGGTGGAAGCGGGGTCCGGTCGACAGCGGCAGATGGTGGCCTCGGACCGTCATCGGATCCGGGTCCTGTCCCGGGAGCAGGCGGCGCAGGGCAGCGAGGAACTCCTGAAGGTTCCCGACGCCTCGCCGGTCGAACACCCCGTAGCCGACGTTCGCGCCACCACCCGCGACCGGGAACGACCAGGCGTACGCGGGATAGGGGCCGTCCGCGAACTCGATCACCAGCGCCTCCGGATCGAGGACCGAGGGGGTGTAGCCACGGATCGCCAGCGCCGACGACCGCGGCGGGGCCGCCGGTGCGCAGAGGAGGCGCCGGACCGTGGAGTTCGCACCATCGGCGCCGATCACCGTCCGGGCGGCGATCGCGCCGTCGAGCACGACGCCGTCACTCCGCACCTCCAGCGTCCTGACGCGGTGCCGGCGCAGCACCGCCCCGCGGGCCACGGCGGCGTCGACGAGCGCCGCGTCGAAGACCTCACGACGGATCACCCTGTTCGGACGCGCGCAGGTGCGCTCCGCGGTACGGCCCGTCGCGGTGCGGAACCGCAGCCGGGGCACAGCGGGAGCACCCTCGGCGAGACCGCTCACTCCCAGTGCATCGAGGAGGTCGAACACGTGAGCCGCGATCCCGTCACCGCAGGTCTTGTCACGAGGGAACGTCGCGGCGTCCAGCATCAGCACACGAGCGCCGGGGCGCAGCTGCAGCAACCGCAGCGCGGCCGCCGACCCGGCCGGGCCCGCACCGACGATCGCGACGTCGTGGATCACGTCCTCAGCTGCGTCGTCCATGTCAGGCCTCTCTCGGTGCAGATCCCCATGCTGCATCCGCCAGCGTCGCCGGGCGCGTCGAAGCGCGGGATGTGCGGCGTCGGCGGCGCAGACTGATCCGCATGCCGCACCCGTCCGTCGTCGTCGTGGGGGCCGGGCCGGTCGGGATCACCGTCGCGACGCTGCTCGCGCAGTACGGCGTCACCTGCACGGTCGTGGACCGGCACACCCGTCCCTACCCCATGCCGCGCGCCGTGCATCTCGACGGGTCGGCGGTCCGCGTGCTGCAGCAGCTCGGGCTGGCGGA
>NZ_JAOPWR010000421.1 GCF_025965585.1 Pseudonocardia sp. | reverse complement strand
CGGGGTCGGTATGCGCGGCGCTTCCCGGCGACGAGTGTGAGCAACCGTATCTGCCGCCGATGCACTACCGCGACGGCGACCGGTTCGAGACCGCCTACCGCGTGACCGTGGATCTCCGCTGCACCGGGACAGTCGCGGACCTCGGGGCGGCGGATGCGGAGCCGGATGACTTCGCGCGGCGCGGGCACATGGTGCGGCAGCGAGCACAGGACGGCGGAGTGCCGCAGCGGCCGGGGCACACGGAGGCGGCGGTCGACTTCGCCCGCAGAGCTCTGGCCGGTGGCGGCAAGTCTTCGGATAAGGCCTCGTAGGTGGGATGAAGCCGACCCGCGCACTGACACGCTGGCGCTAACCGATGAGGATCGGTTGCTCTGTCAGGCCGGGGCGCCGCGGAGGCTCGGCACGGATCATGCGGGTCGGAGAGCCGCGATCGGAGGTGTCGTGCCCTTCGGGTTGGAGTAGCGATGTTCACGGTCATCGTCTGGGCGTCCGACGGGTCCCCGTCGGCCGAGGCTGCGCTACCCGTGGCACGGGGTCTTGCGGAACGATGCCGTGCCCGGCTCATCCTCGCTCACGTGGAGGAGGTCGGGATCGGCTTGGGGGGAGCGATCGCCGCCGGTGAGGAGGACGGTCCGCGGGCCCACAGGGCCGTGCTGGAGCGGCGGGTCGACGAGCTGCGGCGGGACGGGATCGACGCCGAGCTGAGGATGGCGACGGTCCCCGTCACCGGTGTCGCCCACGAGATCGTCGAGCTGGCGAAGGAGGAGCACGCGGATCTGCTCGTCGTCGGGACCCGCGGGCACAGCCCGATCGTGGGGCTGCTGGTCGGCGGGGTCACTGTTCGGCTGCTCAGCCTCTCGCCGTGTCCCGTCCTCGCCGTGCCGTCGCAGGGCACGTGAGCCCGTGTACGTCCCGGTGGTCGGATCAGTACGGCCAGCGTCCGACGGGGCCGAGTCCGCAGGCGCGGAAGTACCCGGCAGCCCGGCCTGGATGGGCAGGGGGACGTGCGGGTCGACGGGATAGAGGTTCTGCTCGATGACGGCGTAGATGTCCCGGTCGAGCTCGGCGAGCGCCGCGAGCAGCTCGGGCGTGTCGGGCTCGCCGAACGGCGGCTCGCACATCATGCCCAGCGGGACGGCCTCGGCGAGTGAGAGCTTCTCCCGGCGGACGCGCTCGCGGACCTCGGGCTCGACCTGCTTGAGGTGCACGTAGGTGATCCGCTCGGGGAACCGCCGGATGATCTCGACGTTGTTCCCGTCGCAGTAGGAGATATGCCCGGTGTCCAGGCAGAGGTTCACCAGCTCGCGGGCGTAGTGCGCTCCGCCGGATCGGCCGAACGGCGGTTACATGTTTCAGAAATCGGTTTCAGGATGGTGCGTGACGGAGGAGGGCGCATGTCGATCCGCGATGTGGCGGCGAGGGCCGGGGTGTCACCGGCCACCGTGTCCCGCGTGTTCACGCAGCCCGACGCGGTCGCCGTCGGCACCCGGCAGCGGGTGATGGCGGTCGCCGAGGAGATGCGCTACACCCCGCATCCGGTCGCCCGTTCGCTGGCCCGCGGCCGGACCGGCACCATCGGCATCGTCGTCCCGGACATCGCGAACGCCTTCTCGGCCGTCATCACCAAGGCGGTCCAGCAGGAGGCCCGCCGCGACGGCTACGCGCTGTTCGTCTCGGGATCCGACGAGCTGGCCGATGACGAGGAGCGGTGGGCGCGCGCGCTGGCACCGCAGGTTGACGGGCTGCTGCTCGTCTCGCCGTTGATGCCCGACGACGCTCTGCGCGAGTTGGCCGCCACCGTGCCGGTCGTGCTCACCAACCGTCTCATCGACGGGATTCCCGCCGTCGTCACGGACGCGACAGACGCGGTCGGGCACGCCGTGGAACACCTGCACGCCCTCGGGCACCGCCGGATCGTCTACCTCGCCGGCCCGCCCGGGAGCTACTCGAACGAGATCCGGCTCAGCGGTTACCGGGAGGCGTGCGGGCGGTTGGGGATGGACGCCGCTGCGCTCGGGCCGTTCAATGCGCGGTTCTCGGCCGGCGTCCGTGCGGCCGACCTCCTGCTCGCGAGTGGGGCCACGGCCGTGCTGGCCTACAACGACGAGGTGGCCGTCGGCGTCGTCAACCGGCTCTCGGACCGCGGTGTCCGGGTGCCGCACGACATCAGCGTGGTCGGCGTCGACGACACCTCGCTCGCCGAGATGGTCACGCCCCGGCTGACCACGGTGCGGCTGCCGGCCGCCGCGGTGGGCCGGGAGGCGGTGCGGTTGCTGCTCGACGCCATCGCAGGTCGCGACGTGGAGGAACGCAGCCTGCTGGCCCTGCCCGCGGAGCTGATCATCCGCGCCAGCAGCGGGCCCGTGCCCGCCACGGTCGGCGAGAGGGCGGCCGGGGCCCCATGACCGACGACCCGGACACGCGGAGCGAAGGTGCGCCGGAACGGCGCGCATGGATCACGTCGACGCTGCGGTCGGCCGGTTTCCTCGCGATCGCCGACATCGCCAGGGAGCTCGGCGTCTCGGTCATGACGGTCCGGCGCGACCTGCACAGTCTGGAGGCCGTGGGGGAGGTGCGCCTGGTGCACGGTGGGGTCACCCTGACCCCGTCCGGCATGCACGGCCGCGCCTTTCTCGACGACGGCAACTCAGCGGCCAGGGCGAGGGTCGCGAGCCGTGCGGCCGGCCTGGTCGGGCGCTCGGACACGGTCGCGGTGGACGCGGGCCCGACCGCATACGCCGTGGCCATGGCGCTCCCCGGCGACTTCCGGGGCTCGGTCATCACCCACTCCCTGCCGGTGCTGCACCTGCTCGACGAGCGGACGCCCGCAGCGCGGACCGTGGCGCTGGGCGGCGAGTTGCTCGCCGACCGGCACGCATTCGTGGGGCCGACCACCGAGGCCGCCGTCGACGCGCTGAGGGCACGCACCTTCTTCTTCTCGCCGGCCGCGGTCGACGTCCGCGGGACCTACTCGCGCTCACCCGGCGAGGCCAGCGTGCAGCGCAGGCTGATCGGGATCGCCGACGAAGTGGTGCTCGTCGTGACCCACGAGGTGTTCGCGAACTCGGCACCCGCCTGCGTCGCGGCGCTGGCCGGGTTGACCGTGGTCGTCACCGACCGGCCGCTCCCGCGCCCCGTCAGCGCGGCGCTGCACCGCGCGCATGTCCCGGTACACGCCGTCGACGCGTAGCCCCATTCCCATAATTGTCAATCGGCTGCCGCTGGGTGGAATACAAGGGGCCCGAACGGGTTGGTCCGGGCGAATGCTCAGGGGGATGTTCCAAAGGCACCATGAATTGTGCGAACCAGGACAACGTATCGTGTTGACGCTCGGCTCCAGCCGCGCCTAGCCTCCTCCCACGCTATCTCACCCGCGGATTCCCGATCTCCTGCGGGTGGCCGCTGCACGGGACCGATCGGGGCCGTGCGGTCGAATCCTCGTGAGGAGAGGCGCCAATGTCGGCGAGTGGATCTGCTCATGCGGGACGGGCGGAAGAATCCGCCCCCCGCAGTTCCGGAGTGCACAACCGGTTCCTTATCAAACTCACCGTGATCTCCACGCTCGGTGGCCTGCTCTTCGGGTACGACACCGGCGTGATCTCCGGGGCTCTCCTCTACATGAAGACGGACCTGGGGCTGACCCCGTTCACCGAGGCGCTCGTCGTCAGCTCGCTGCTGTTCCCGGGGGCGGCGTTCGGTGCGCTGCTGGGCGGCAAGCTGGCCGACAGACTCGGGCGCAAGGGCAGTCTGCTGGTCTGCGCGGGGCTGTTCCTCGTCGGCGCACTGATCTGCGCGACCGCGCCGAACGTCACGGTCATGGTGGTCGGCCGGATCATCCTCGGCTTCGGCGTGGGGGCGGCGGCCACGACGGGCCCGCTCTACCTGGCGGAGATGGCGCCGGCGCACCGCCGGGGCCGGATGGTGACGATCAACGAGCTGATGATCGTCACAGGGCAGTTCCTCGCCTTCGCCATCAACGCCATCCTGGACGCGGCGATCAAGGACCCGCACGTGTGGCGGTGGATGCTCGCGGTTGCGATCATCCCGGCCGTCGCGCTGTTCGCCGGCATGTTCTTCCTGCCGGACTCGCCGCGTTGGTACGCGGTGCGCGGACGCCTGGACGACACCCGGCGGGTGCTGAACCAGAGCCGGGACGCCGCCGAGGCGTCCGAGGAGTTCAACATCATCGCCGAGCACGCGAAGCGGGACCTGGCCGAGGACAAGGGCGCGGCGATGCGCGACCTGCGGTCCTACCCCTGGATGCGCCGGATCCTGTGGGTCGGATGCGGTCTGGCCACGGTGCAGCAGGCGACGGGCATCAACACGGTGAACTACTACGCCCCGACCATCCTGGAGTCGACGGGCCTGGGCGCCAGCGCCTCCCTCATCCTCACGATCACCGTCGGGGTGGTGGCGATCATCGGCACGATCCTCGGGATCGTCCTGCTGGGTCACTTCAACCGCAGACCGATGCTGCTCACCGGTTTCATCGGGGTGGCATCCGGACACGCGGTGCTCGCGCTGTCGTTCCTGATGCCGGAGTCGGCGTTCCGCAGCTACCTGATCCTGGCTGCGATGCTGATCGTCGTGTTCTTCGTCCAGACCTTCATCGGCACGCTGGTCTGGCTGCTGCTGTCGGAGATCTTCCCGATGACGATCCGGGGCTTCGCGATGGGCATCGCGGTGTTCGTGCTCTGGACGGTCAACGCGGCCATCTCCTTCGCGTTCCCGCCACTGGTCGCGGCGCTGGGCGCCACCCTGACGTTCGGGCTGTTCGCGCTGATCAACCTGGGCTCGGTGTTCTTCGTCAAGCGGTTCGCCCCGGAGACCCGCGGACGCACCCTCGAGGAGCTGGAGGACGACTTCCGTGAGCACGACGCGGCGCATTTCGTCCGGACTCCGGCGAGCATCCACGGCTCCTGACCCGCTACGACCCGTCCGCAACCGGCCCTCCTGTTCCGTTCTGCTCGGGGCGGCACAGGAGTGCCGGTGATGCGCTGGGAGGCGACGTGCTGAACCACCCTTCCCCACCGCGGTCGGTGGTCAGCAGGATCACCGCGATCCTCTCGACGTTCCTGACCGGCGACAGCCACTCCATCACCGAGATCGCCCGGATGACGGGGCTGCCCCTCTCCACGACCCACCGGCTGACCGCCGACCTCGCGGCGTGGCAGCTCCTGTACCGCGCCCCGGACGGCCTCTACCGCATCGGCTCGACCGTCCAGCAGCTCGGCAGCGACGTCATATCGGCACCGGCGCTGAAGGAGCGTGCCCCGCAGATCGTCACGGACCTGTGCGAGGCCACCGGCATGCGGGCGCGGTTCGGCGTGCTGGCCGACGGCCGGGTGGCCTACATCGAGAAGCGCCTGGACCCGGAGCCGGTCACGTCCTTCTCGCGAAGCGCCACGCTGCCGGCCCACGCCTCGGCGGCGGGCAAGGCCATCCTGGCGTTCGCGCCGTCGAGCACGGTCGCTTGGGTGGCACAGCACCTGACCGTGTTCACGTCGCGCACGCTCGACACGCCCGACCGGCTCCACCGCGCGCTGGGGATCGTGCGACTCACCCATATCGCGGTGGCCCACGGCGAGCTGACGCCGGGGCAGCGCGCCGCGGCTGCCCCGGTCTTCGGCTGCGGCGGTGCCGCCGTCGCGGCTCTGGAGCTGGAGCTGCCTGATCTGCCCACCGACCTGGTCGTGGCCAAGGCCGCGCTGGCCGTCGCCGCGCGCGGCCTGTCACGTGAGCTCACGGCCGATCGGGCCCCGTCCGACCGGCTGCGGCTGCGGCTGGTGCCGGAGCCGTTTGCCGCCTCTCCCGCGGCCGGTGGCTGAGCCCCGTCCGTCCCTCCCGACAGTGACGACCCGACAGCGACGAAAGGTGATCCCGTGGCCAGGAAGACGCCAGAGGAGCTTCGCAGCCACCGGTGGTACGGCGCGCAGGACCTGCGCTCGTTCGGGCACCGATCCCGTACGGCGCAGATGGGTTTCGACGCCAGCGACTACCGCGGCAAGCCGGTGATCGCGATCGTGAATACCTGGAGCGACATCAATCCGTGCCACACGCACTTCAAGCAGCGCGTCGAGGACGTCAAGCGCGGGGTGTGGTCGGCAGGCGGATTCCCTGTGGAGCTGCCGGCGATGTCGCTGTCGGAGCCGTTCCAGAAGCCCACGACGATGCTCTACCGCAACCTGCTGGCGATGGAGACCGAGGAGCTGCTGCGCTCGTACCCCATCGACGGCGCGGTGCTGATGGGCGGCTGCGACAAGACCACGCCCGGCCTGCTCATGGGCGCCTCGTCGATGGACCTCCCGGCGCTGTTCCTGCCGGCCGGTCCGATGCTGCGCGGCCACTGGGGCGGCACCACGCTCGGCTCGGGGTCCGACACCTGGAAGTACTGGGCCGACCTGCGGGCCGGGAAGATCACCCAGCAGGACTGGCAGGAGATCGAGAACGGCATCGCCCGCTCGCCCGGGCACTGCATGACCATGGGCACCGCGTCCACGATGACGAGCGCGGCAGAAGCGCTCGGCGTCACGTTGCCGGGCGCGGCGTCGATCCCCGCCGCGGACTCCCGGCACGCGGTGATGGGCGCCCACACCGGGCGGCGGATCGTGGACATGGTCTGGGACGACGTCCGGCTCTCGACGATCCTCACCCGCACGGCGTTCCGCAACGCGATCACCACGGTGCTCGCGCTCGGCGGCTCGACGAACGCGATCATCCATCTGATCGCGATGGCCCGGCGCATCGGCGTAAACCTGGACCTCGGTGACTTCGACGAGCTCGCCCGGCGCACCCCGCTGCTGGCGAACATCCGCCCGTCGGGGACCTATCTGATGGAGGACTTCTTCTACGCCGGCGGTCTGCCCGCGCTGCTGCACAACCTCGGTGAGCTGCTCGACACGTCCGCGCGCACCGCGAACGGCGCGACGCTGGGGGAGAACGTCGCTACCTCCACGGTGTTCAACGACGACGTGATCCGCAGCCGGGACAACCCGCTGGTCGAGTCCGGCACCCTGGCGGTGCTGTACGGCAACCTCGCCCCGGACGGCGCGGTGATCAAGCCACCCGCCGCGGAGGCCCGGTTGCACCGGCACTCCGGGCCTGCCGTGGTGTTCGAGAACTACGACGACATGGCCGCGCGGATCGACGACCCCGACCTCGTGGTGGACGAGAACTCGGTTCTGGTGCTCAAGAGCGCGGGACCGCAGGGTGCGCCGGGCATGCCCGAGTGGGGCCAGCTGCCCATCCCGAAGAAGCTGCTGGAGCAGGGGGTGCGCGACATGGTGCGGATCTCCGACGCGCGGATGAGCGGTACCAGCTACGGCGCGTGCGTGCTGCACGTGGCGCCCGAGTCGCACGTCGGCGGCCCGCTCGCCCTCGTCCGCGACGGCGACGTCATCGAGCTCGACGTGGCCGCCCGCAGGCTCAGTCTCGCCGTGACCGACGAGGAGCTGGAGAAGCGTCGGGCCGACTGGCAGCAGCCGGCCGCGAAGTACGGCCGCGGCTACGGCGCGTTGTACCTGCAGCACATCCTGCAGGCCAACGAAGGATGCGACTTCGACTTCCTCGAAGCCGGCGTGCCCACCCCCGAGCCGGAGATCCACTGATCCGTTCGTCCCGAAGCGTCGATACAGAGGAGGTCCGTCGAGTGCGTCTCACCGTGGCCCAGGCAGTGGTGCGGTTCCTGGCCAACCAGTACAGCGAGCGCGACGGGGTCGAGCACCGGTTGATCCCGGGCTGCTTCGGCATCTTCGGGCACGGCAACGTGGCCGGGGTCGGGCAGGCGCTGCTCGAGGCCCACGTGACCGGGTCGGTGGACCTGCCCTACCACCTCGCGCGCAACGAGCAGGGCATGGTGCACGCGAGCGTCGGGTACTCGCGGATGCGCGACCGGCTGCAGGCCATGGCGTGCACCGCGTCGATCGGGCCGGGCTCGACGAACATGCTCACCGGAGCCGCGCTGGCCACGACCAACCGGATCCCGGTGCTGCTGCTGGCGAGCGACATCTTCGCCACCCGGGCCGCGTCACCGGTGCTGCAGGAGCTGGAGCTGCCATCGGGCTACGACGTGTCGGTCAACGACGCGTTCCGTCCGCTGTCGCGGTTCTTCGACCGGGTGTGGCGCCCGGAGCAGCTGCCCGCCGCGTTGCTGGGCGCGATGCGGGTGCTGACCGACCCGGCCGAGACCGGCGCGGTCACGATCGCGCTGCCGCAGGACGTGCAGGCCGAGGCGCACGAATGGCCCGAGGAGCTGTTCGCGAAGCGGGTCTGGCACATCCCGCGTCCGCTGCCCGAGCCCGCGGTGCTCGATCGGGCGGCGGCGGTGATCCGGTCGGCACAGGCCCCATTGCTCATCGCTGGTGGAGGCGTGCACTACAGCGGGGCGCTCGACGCGCTGCGGGCGTTCACCGACGCCACCGGCATCCCGGTGGCCGACACCCAGGCCGGCAAGGGCGCGATCCTGTGGGACCACCCGAACGCCGTCGGCGGGATCGGGTCCACCGGGTCGCCCGTGGCCAACGCGCTGGCCCGTGAGGCCGACGTGGTCATCGGCGTCGGCACCCGCTACTCGGACTTCACCACCGCGTCGCGGACGGCGTTCCAGAACCCGGGCGTGCGGTTCGTCAACCTCAACGTCGCCTCGCTGGACGCGGCCAAGCACGCGGGCGTGATGCTCGTGGCCGACGCCCGCGAGGGCCTGACCGCGCTCACCGCGGCGCTGGACGGCTACCACGTGTCGAACACCTGGTCGGAGCACAAGGCCGCGTGGAACCAGATCGTCGACGATGCCTACCACCTCGACCATCAGCCGCTGCCCGCCCAGACCGAGGTTCTCGGCGCGCTCAACGAGGAGATCGGCCTCCAGTCCGTGGTGGTGCAGGCGGCCGGGTCCATGCCCGGTGACCTGCAGATGCTCTGGCGGGCGCAGGACCCGAAGCAGTACCACGTGGAGTATGCGTTCTCCTGCATGGGCTACGAGATCGCCGGCGCGCTCGGGATCAAGATGGCCGCCCCGGAGCGGGAGGTCTACTCCCTGGTCGGCGACGGTTCCTACCTGATGATGGCGCAGGAGATCGTCACAGCAGTCTCCGAGAACATCAAGCTGATCCTGGTCATCGTGCAGAACCACGGGTTCTCGTCGATCGGGTCGCTCTCGGAGTCGCTCGGGTCGCAGCGCTTCGGCACCTGGTACCGCTACCGGAACGCCGACACGGGACTGCTGGACGGGGACAAGCTCCCGGTCGACCTCGCGACCAACGCCGAGAGCCTGGGCGCGGACGTGATCCGCGTGCGCACGATCGAGGAGTTCCGGGCGGCCATCGCGACAGCGAAGGCTGCGACGCGCACCACCGCGATCCACATCGAGACCGACCCGCTGGCCCCCGTGCCGTCGTCCGAGAGCTGGTGGGACGTGCCGGTGTCCGAGGTGGCGCAGCTCGACAGCACCAACGAGGCCCGCAAGACCTACGAGACCCACAAGGCCGGACAACGCCCGTTCCTCACCCCGGCACTCCGGGAAGGACAGCTCCCGTGACGGTGAACGTGGGTGTGATCGGTGTCGGGATGATCGGTCAGGACCATATCCGCAGGTTGACCACGGTGTTGGCGGGGGCCAGGGTTGTCGCGGTCAGCGATGTGGACGTGGCCCGGGCGGGGTCGGTCGCGCCGGAGGGGGCGTCGGTTCATGGGAGCGGTCAGGAGCTGATCGCGGATCCGGATGTCGACGCGGTGGTGGTGACCTCGTGGGGGCCCTCGCACGAGGAGTACGTGCTGGCCGGTATCGCGGCGGGTAAGCAGGTGTTCTGCGAGAAGCCGTTGGCGACCACCCGGGAGGCGTGCGAGCGGATCCTCGATGCCGAGGTGGCCGCGGGCCGGCGCC
>NZ_JAOPWR010000083.1 GCF_025965585.1 Pseudonocardia sp. | reverse complement strand
GCCGGCCGCGTCCGGGTCGGAGGTCAGACGCTGCGGCTGCCCGGGGCCGGGCGCCGCGCCCGCGGGCTGGGCCGGGCCGCGCTTGCGTTGGACGCCGGAGCCGCCCGGTCGGTGCTCGTGGAGTCCATCCGGGCGGACGGGGTCCGCGCCACCTGGGAGGACGTCGCCCGGCCGGTGTTGGTCGCCATCGGTGAGCGCTGGGAGGCCACCGGTGTGGGCGTCGAGATCGAGCACCTGCTCAGCGAGTGCGTCGTCGCCGCGTTCGGCTCGGGGGCGGTCGCCGCACCCGTGAACGCGGATGCGCGCCCGGTCCTGCTCGCCGGGATGCCGGGCGAGCAGCACATCCTCCCGATGGTGGTCCTCGCCGCGACGCTGTCGGGACGGGGTGTGGCGTGCCGGTCTCTGGGGTCGGACCTGCCCGCCGAGGCGCTGGCCGCCGCCGTCCGCCGGACCGCGCCCGTCGCCGTGGTGCTGTGGTCGCAGATGGGGGCCACAGCCGACGCCGAGGTAATCCGGTCGCTGCCCCGCACCCGGCCGCGGGCCCGTGCGTTCGTCGCTGGACCGGGGTGGGCGGGCGTCGACCTGCCCGCCCGCGTCGGCCGGCTGACGTCGCTCGACGAGGCCACGGACATGATCAGCGCCGCCGCGTCGGTGTGAGCGGCGACCCGCGCGCCGTGCGCCAGGCCGCTTTCGGTGACCGTCCCGACCTGCCGGTGCGCGTCCGGCCCGGCACGGCGCCGGTCGAGCGGTGGCTGGTGGCCGTGGCCCTCGGCGGACAGGGGCGTTACGCCGCGGCGGCGGCGGAGCTGGGCGGGCTGCTCGCCGACCCGTCGGTTCCGACGGCGGTGGCCGCGCACGCCGCGATCACCCGCGCCGCCCACCGTCGCCAGCAGGGCGGCCACGCCGCCGCCCGGCCGGACGACGCGCTGGGCCTGCGGCTGGCGCTGGCCGCCGGTGGCCGCGGGGACCCGACCGTCGACGGTACCGACGCCCGGGCGGCGCGGATCGACGCGCTGGTGGGCCTCGCCGCCGACGCGGTCGGCCTCGGGGCGGCCGCGGTGGCCGTCCGGCTGCTCGATCGGGCGGACCGCGAGGCGGAGGACCACCCGTCCTGGCGGCCCGCTGTCCGGACGGGCTGGGTGCGGGCCGAGGTGGCGCTGCTGCGCGGACGTGCCGACGAAGCCGTGCCCCCGGCGGAGCGCGCCTTGGCCGGCGCGCGCGTCGCCGGGTCGGCACGGCACGTGCTGAAGTCGCGGCTCGTCCTCGTCGTGGCCCGCGGGGCGGCGGGTGTGCTCGCACCCGCCGACGCGGTCGAGGAGCTCGACGCGATCGCGACCGGCTGCGCGCGCCTGAGCCAGCTGCCGCTCGAGTGGCCGTGCGCGCTCGCCGCGGCGGACCTCCTCGACGCGCTCGCGGCCCGGGAGCGCGACGAGCGGCCGGGCGCGAACGACGTCACCGCCCGAACGGGGCAACGATGTCCGGATGGACGGGCCAACGGAGCGACGCGCCGCCGACACGCCGCGGCTCTCACGATGAGCGTCATCGAGAACCGTAGCGACCCGGTCGGCAAGCGCCTTTCGGGGGTGTCGTTGTGACTTGCGCGGTGGATCGCGCTACTGTAATTACTCCATTCGGATCTAAGTCACCCACATGACGAGTGCCACTCGGCGCAACGGTCCCGAATGGAGGCCACATGTTCGCCCTGATCGTGTCAAGGTGAGACTCTCACTCGCCGATGCGGGGGGTGACACATCACCCGGCTGCAGGAAGCTGCAGGAAGGAATCGTCGTGACGACGGTACTCATCTGCGACGATCGTCGCAGCGTCCGCGAAGGCCTCACCCGCGTGATGTCCGCGGTGCCGGGGGTGCACCGGATCGATTGCGTTGCACACGGGGACGAACTGCTGGCGCGCTTCTCGCGCCAGCCGGTCGACGTCGTCCTGGTCGGCACCCAGCGCGCGGTGCCCACCGGGGTGGAGGCGACTCGTCGCCTCGTCGCGGCCCATCCCCAGGCGAACGTCATCGTGTTCGGAGCCCCCGACGACGCGGGCAGCATCGCTGCCGCCATCGCCGGCGGCGCCCGCGGCTACCTCCGCTGGGACGCCTCGCGCCCCGAGCTGGTCGCCGCGCTCGCCCACACGCTGGCCAGCACCGCCGTGCCCACGCCGCGGGCGCCCACCGACCCCGGTGTGCAGCTCACGGAGCGTGAGCTCCAGGTGCTGCGCGGCATGAGTCAGGGCAAGAGCAACGGGCAGATCGGGCGCGAGCTCTACCTGTCCGAGGACACGGTCAAGACCCACGCTCGGCGGCTGTTCCGCAAGCTCGGCGTGCGCGACCGTGCCCAGGCCGTCGCCCACGGCTTCCGCCGGGGCCTCGTCTCCTGACCCCTATCCGGGCGCCCGGATAGGGGTCCGTGATCCACCCGGTCGGCCCGCACGACCGGTTCCTGCCTGGTCCGGGCCGCGCCCTGAAGTGCGCGCGGCCCGGCGGTTCGTCCCGCTCCCGCCCGGTCGTCCGGCGGGAGCGTCCCCTGCCGCCGCGGTGTCCGTTCCCGCGGTGTCGCCCGCCCGCCCCGAGGGTGCGCCGATCGGGTGCGTCTCACCGTGCGAAGCAACGCGGCCCGGCCCGCGCGTCCTGCATCCTGGACGAGGAGTCCTTCCCGGATCGGCCGACCACTTCGCTACGGTGGTCGGCACTGAGGAGACGGTTGAGCACTCTCCGTGGTCGCCCTCACGAACGGATGATGACGGACATGTTGCGTAACGGCCGGACGACAACGCGCGATGAGTGAGACGACAGACGTTCCCGACGAGCTGGTGGCTCTTGCGATGGCAGGGGACCGCGGAGCGGTGGGGCGCGTGCTCGCCATCATCCGGCCCATGGTCGTGCGGTACTGCCGTGCGCGCCTGGGCCGGATGGACCGTTCGTCGGTCTCGGCCGACGACGTCGCGCAGGAGGTGTGTTTGGCCGTGCTCACGGCCTTGCCCGGGTATCGGGTGCAGGGCCGCCCGTTCCTGGCGTTCGTCTACGGCATCGCGTCACACAAGGTGATCGACGCCCACCGTGCGGCCACCCGCAACCGATCGGAAC
>NZ_JAOPWR010000071.1 GCF_025965585.1 Pseudonocardia sp. | reverse complement strand
TACGGGTCAGCGCTCCACGCCGCCGCCCGCGCCCGCGACCCGAAGGGTTGGCTGCTGCCCGAGCGCGTGGCCGCCACCACCGTGCTCAACGTCGTGCGGCCCACGGTCGCGGTCGCGTGGTTCGTCGAGTTCGCCCGCAAGGCCCTTGACGAGTACCCCGAGTGGCGCGAGCGCATCGCGACCGGTGACGACGCGGCTCTGGACGCATTCGTGCAGGAGGTCCAGCGGCTCTACCCGTTCGTCCCTGTCCTGGCCGCCCGCGCCCGGGCCGCGCAGGACGTCCTGGGCGTGCGGGTCCCCCGCGGTGGGCTGGTCGTGCTCGACGTGCACGGCACCAACCACGACCCCGAGCACTGGCCCGAGCCGGACCGGTTCGACCCGGACGGCCTTCCTGCAGGGTCGCGTCGACCCCGACACCCTCGTTCCCAGGGCGGTGGTGACGTGACGAACGGCCACCGCTGCCCTGGCGAAGGCGTCGTCCTGAGGATGCTCGCCCTCGCCGGACTGCAGCAAACGCTCGCGCCCCAGGACCTTGACTACGACCTGTCCCGCATCCCGACCCGCCCCCGCAGCGGCGTCGTCATCACGCCGACACCTGCGACCGTGTCGGCTGAGCAGGCCGGTGGTCTTCGCACTCGGCAGCGACACCGGGCGGCCGGCAGTCCTAGCCTGCCGGGTGACCGAGTGGCGACGATCGGAGCGCGACGAGACGACCGAACAGGCCGAGGTGCTCAACGCGCGGGCGCGGGCGCGCGCGAACAGGTCGTGGCCGGGTTGGGGAAGCGCGAGGGGCTGGTCGGGGCGCAGTACTTCCCCGGCATGTACGTCGTGTGCAGCGACGGCCAGGAGGTCGGGACCCTTCGAGCCACCCACGTGAGCGGTGGCGGCGGGGCCCGCCGCAGCGGGTGGGGCGCCCGCCGCGTCGGCACGTGGAGGCCGAGGGGATCTACGGCATGCTGGCCGAGGGCGCCGCTGCACTTGCGGCGGGCCGTCCCCGCTGAAGCTCCTCCTCGTGGGGCGCGCCGCAGAGCTGCGGAGCCGTCGCATGGGAGGACCGGACACCACGGAGGTGGGCTTGTACTGTGCGGCGGCGAAGACCGGTGACTCGTGGACGGCAGCGTGGGCGGGGGCGCTCGCGCAGATCATCGACGCCGGGCACCTGGCCACGGGCGAGCAGCTCTCCACAGTCGTGGACGACGCCGTCCTGGCGGTGGGCCTGACAGCCGAGGTGCTGCTGGTCGACCTGGCCCAGCGGGTGTTCACCCCGGTTCGCACCGAACCGGCCGCTCAGGTCGACGTCGTCGGGACGATGGCCGGCCGGGCCTACCAGCTCGGGGAGATCCTGGCCGGCACCGACGAGCGGGGCCGTCGGCAGCTGTGGGTACCGATGCTCGACGGCGCCGACCGGGCGGGAGTATTGCGCATCGGTCTCGACCCCGGCACCGGGGGCGGTGCCGAGGATCGTCCGGAGTTGCGGCGGTGGGTGTGGACCCTGGCCGGCCTGGTGGGCCACATCGTCATGACCAAGATCGCCTACAGCGACCGGTTACGGCGCTGGCGCAGCAACGGACCGCTGTCGCTGCCGTCCGAGCTGCTCTGGCAGATGATCCCGCCCCGCACGTTCGCCACCGAGCGCGTCGTGGTGTCCGCGCTGCTGGAGCCGCATGACGAGGTGGCCGGCGACGCCTACGACTACAACGTCGAGGGCGACATGATCGACCTCGCGGTGTTCGACGCGGCCGGCCACGACATCCGGGCCGGCGTGACGACCGCACTGGCCATCACCGCCATCCGCAACGCCCGCCGCGCAGGCGAGGAGGACCTCGTGGCCATCGCCGCGTCGGCCGACGCGTTCATCGCGGCCCAGCCGCGACCGCTGCAGTTCGCGACCGCGGTCCTCGCCCGCCTTGACACTGCCACGGGCACACTGGACTACCTGCTGGCCGGGCACCCGGCCCCGCTCGTCGTCCGGCAGGGAAAGGTCGTCAAGGAGCTCGGCGCCACCCCGCGCCCACCCCTCGGGGTAGCGGTGTCGGGTGGGCCACCGGTGACGGTCTCACGCGAACAGCTCGAACCCGGCGACCGGCTGCTGCTCTACTCCGACGGCATCACCGAGGCCCGCGACGCCGACGGCGAGTTCTTCGGCGAGGACCGGCTCGTGGAGCTCACCGAACGCGCCGCGGCCGCTGAGCTCTCGGCCCCCGAGACGCTTCGCCGGCTCGGCGCTGCGGTACTCGAACACCAGGCCGGGCAGCTGCAGGACGACGCCACCCTGCTGCTGGTCGATTGGTCGGCCGACGGACACCTACGGATGTTCCCCACCCTGCCGGGCGCAGCACCCTGAGTAACGGCCAGGGCCGCGCAGGGAAGGTACGCAGCACGTACCGGTCCACGACGGTGCGGCCGAGCACAGGACCGGCTCGACCGCCGCCGAGCGGCTGCTTCACTGCCCCGCTCCATCGCCGACCGGGTCGCTCTCGGCGTCGTCGCCGGCCACCGCTCACGGCGCTGCGGTGCCTCCGCCGCACACATCGGGGTGGACGGCACCACAGCGCGCGAGATC
>NZ_JAOPWR010000050.1 GCF_025965585.1 Pseudonocardia sp. | reverse complement strand
CACCGACCAGGGCTCGGTCACCAACGCCCAGCTCGCCCAGCAGGCCGACCTGCACCCGATGACCCCCGACCAGATCGCGGGCTTCCAGGACAGCGTCAACGAGGCCCAGGTGACCGTCGACAACGCCCAGCTCGGCGTCACGCAGACCAACCTGCTCGCCCCGCAGGCCGGCGTGGTCCTCCAGGTGAACGGCAAGGTCAACGAGACCTCGAGCAACACGAGCGCCGCATCGGCCACTGGAACGGCCGGCACCACGGCCGGTGGATCGAGCACCGGTTCGACGACGGCGTCGGCCTCGGTGAGCAGCGGCTCCGCGTTTATCTTGCTGGCCAACGCCAGCCAGCTGGCCGTCAACGCCAATATCCCCGAGGCCGACGCGGCCAAGATCCAGCTCGGACAGCGGGCGACGATCGCCTTCCCTGCGACCAACACGACGGCCACCGGATCGGTCACCCAGATCACTCCGCAGGGCACCCCGACCAACAACGTCGTGGAGTTCCCGGTCCAGGTCTCGCTGGACACGGCGCCGCCGGGGGTGGACGTCGGCTCCACGGCCAACCTCACGATCGCGGCGGCATCGGCAACCGACGTGCTGGAGGTCCCGAACCTCGCCGTGACCTCACTCGGAAACCGGCACACGGTCACGGTCCGGCGCAACGGCACCGACACCGTCGTTCCCGTGACGACGGGGCTCGTGGGCGACACGCAGACCGAGATCACCAGCGGTGTGCAGCCCGGTGACATGGTGGTGCTGCCGAGCACCGGTGCCACGAGCACCGGCTCGACCCCCGCCACCAGCGCGAACACCGGGGCCGGCTTCCCTCGGACGGGCGGATGATGCGCGGCGCGCCGCGGGCGCCCCGGCCCGTCATCGAGCTGCAGTCGGTGTCCAAGATCTACGGCAGCGAGGACACGATCGTCCGCGCCGTCGACGGCGTCGACCTCGTGGTGCACACGGGCGACTACGTCGCGATCATGGGGGCGTCGGGATCGGGCAAGTCGACGCTGATGAACATCATCGGCTGCCTCGACACGCCCACCCGGGGGCGCTACCTCCTCGACGGCGTCGACACCCGGCGGCTCGACGAGAAGCAGCAGGCCACGATCCGCAACCGGAAGATCGGCTTCATCTTCCAGTCGTTCAACCTGATCCCGCGCACCACGGCCGCCAGCAACGTCGAGCTGCCGATGGCCTACGCCGGGGTCCGGCCGTCCGAGCGGCGGCGCCGTGCCCTGGCCGCGCTCGACCAGGTGGGGCTCGCCGCCCGTGCCGACCACGGTCCGTCGCAGCTCTCCGGCGGGCAGCAGCAGCGCGTGGCGCTCGCCCGCGCGATCGCCACCGACCCGGTGCTGCTCCTGGCCGACGAGCCCACGGGTGCCCTGGACAGCCGCAGCACCGACGAGGTGCTGGCGCTGTTCGACGACCTCAACGTCGCCGGCCGGACGCTCGTGGTGATCACCCACGAGGAGGAGGTCGCCGACCACGCCAAGCGCGTGATCCGGATGCGGGACGGCAGGGTGCAGTCCGACGAGCGCCGGTGCGGGCCGCTGGGACCGCCGCCGCGCTGGTCGCCGAACCGCGCCTCCGCCGGGGAGAAGATCACGTCGTGAACCTGCGGGAGAGCGCGCGGTTCGCCGTCCGCGGGGTGCTCGCGAACAAGCTGCGCTCGCTGCTGACGATGTCGGGGATCCTCATCGGCGTCGCCGCGGTGATCATCCTGATCGCCGCGGGCACCGGGGCGAGCGCCTCGGTGCAGAAGTCGGTCAGCGGCCTGGGCAGCAACACCCTCACCATCACGTCCACGTCGACGGGGACAGGTGGCCGTGGAGGGGGGCGCGGGGGCGCAGGCGGCCTGGGTGCTCTTGGCGGTGCGGCGCGCGCGGGTGGCGCAGGAGGCGGTGGGGGCGGGTTCGGCGGAGCCGGTGGCGCAGGGGCGGCGGCGCCCGCCGTGAGCAGCGGCACGCTGATCCAGCAGCCCCAACTGACTCTGAACGACGCCGAGGCGCTCGTCGACCCCACCCAGGCCCCCGACGTGTCCTCGGTGGCACCGGTGGTCACGGCACCGTCGGTGACGGCGACCTACGAGGGCGCGACGCACACGGTCGGGACGTTCTCGGGCACCACCCCGAGCTACCTGGCCAACGACAACGACTCGATCCAGGCCGGTGTCCCGATCAGCGACTCCGACTACACCGCCCGCAGACGGATCGCGCTGCTGGGCACCACGGTTGCGGTAGACCTGAGCGGCGGCGACGGCCTGTCGATCGTCGGCCAGACCGTGCAGTTCAACGGCATCAACTACCAGGTGGTCGGGATCCTCACCGCCAAGGGCAGCAGCGGCCCCCAGGACCAGGACGACCGCGTGATCGCCCCGCTCACCGCGGTGCAGGACACGCTCACCGGCTACGGGAACATCAGCAGCATCTCGGTGAAGGCCGCCTCGGCCGACGTCGTCACCGCGGCGCAGGACGAGGTGACCTCAATACTCAACGCGCGCCACCACGTCACCGCGGCGAACGAGGACTTCTCGATCTTCAACCCCACCTCGATCCTCTCCGCGTTGGGCACCATCACGAGCGTCTTCACCATCCTGCTGGGCGGCGTCGCGGGCATCTCGCTGCTGGTGGGAGGCATCGGAGTCATGAACATCATGCTGGTGACCGTCACCGAGCGGACCCGGGAGATCGGCATCCGCAAGGCCATCGGGGCGCAGAAGGCCGACATCGTCGGCCAGTTCCTGATGGAGGCCGTGCTGCTGTCGGTGTTCGGCGGCCTGATCGGCGTGATCATCGGCGTGATCGTCGGGCAGCTCCGCTTCGGCACGTTCCAGCTGGTGGTGGCCCCCTACTCGGTGGTCCTCGCGTTCGGCGTGTCCGTGGCGATCGGGCTGTTCTTCGGGATCTACCCCGCGAACCGCGCCGCGTCGCTGCGCCCGATCGACGCGCTGCGCTACGAGTGACCGCGCTACGAGTGACCGCGCCCCGAGCCACCGGGAGTCCACGATGACCGCACCCGACGACCGGACGGCGATGCCGCCGGCCGGACAGCCCCACGACGAGACCACCGCCCTGCCTCCCGTGCAGGCCGGCGCGCCGTCCAGGGGCGCGGGAGACACGGCCGGTCCGGCCCGCGCCGAGCTCGACGACGACCTGTTCGAGCCCGACTGGGACAAGCCCAGGCGCACCAACAAGCTGACCTACGTGCTGATCGCCCTGCTCGTGGCGGCCCTCGGCTTCGCCGGGGGCGTGATGGTGCAGAAGAACCACGACAAGGCGCTCGCGGTCGCCGCGGCCGGCACGCGCGCCCGCGCCGGCCAGTTCGCCGGGCTCGGCGGAGCAGGGGGCGGCGGGGGCGGGT
>NZ_JAOPWR010000045.1 GCF_025965585.1 Pseudonocardia sp. | reverse complement strand
GGACCGTCCGCGGGCACAGACGGGGCGTGACTCTGCTGCTGCGCCCGCCCGGGGTCTACCGGGCCCAGGACGACACCACCCTTCTCATCGACGAGATGCACCGTGGCGGGTACGCCTGCGGTCGATCGGTCCTCGACGTCGGCACCGGGAGCGGAGCGCTGGCCGTCGCGGCCGCGCGCGCCGGAGCGGCGACGGTGGACGCGGTCGACGTGTCCCTCCGGTCGGTGTTCGCCGCCCGGGCCAATGCCGTGCTGCACCGGGCGCCGGTCCGCGTGCACCGGGGCGACCTGTTCGCGCCGGTGGCGGGCAGGCGCTTCGATCTCGTGCTCTCGAACCCGCCCTACGTGCCGTCGCGGAGCGGGCTGCTGCCCCGGCACCGGATGGCTCGCTGCTGGGACGGCGGGCCCGACGGGCGCGCGCTGCTCGACCGCATCTGCGATGCCGCACCGGAGGTGCTCGCCCCCGGCGGGGTGCTGCTGGTGGTGCAGTCGGAGCTGTCGGGGGAGGACGCGACGCTGGAGCGTCTCGCCGCCGTGGGCCTGCACGCCGAGGTCGCCGACCGCGTCCGGATCCCGTTCGGTCCGGTGCTGCGCCGGCGGCTGCCCCTGCTGCGCGCCCAGGGGCTGGTCGCGTCCGGCCAGACCGACGAGGGGCTCGTGGTGGTGATGGCCCGGGCGAGTACCTGACGGCGGGCCCGGACCGGACTGCTGCGGAACCGTCCGGATTGCTCCGCCCCCGCGCGGGGTAACGGGTCCTCGTGGACAAGCAGGACGTCATGCCCGACGGCCTGCTGCGCAGCGACCCGTCGGCTCCCGGCCTCATCCGGCGGCGGTGCGGTCGGGGCTTCAGGTACCTGGACGCGGCCGGGCTGGCCGTGTCGGAGCCGGAGGTGCTCGCTCGCGTCGAGGGCCTCGTCATCCCTCCCGCCTGGAAGGACGTGTGGATCTGCGTCGAGCCGAACGGGCACATCCAGGCCGCCGGCACGGACGTGGCGGGCCGCCGGCAGTACCGCTACCACGACGAGTGGCGCCGCAGCCGCGACGCCGACAAGCACGACCGCGCCCTGGGGCTCGGGCGGCGGATGGGCACCGCCCGCGAGCAGATCCAGCTTCGGCTGGGCGAGCCGGGACTCGGGCCCGAGCGGGTCCTCGCCGGCGCGGTCCGGATGCTCGATATCGGCATGTTCCGCGTCGGCGGCGAGGAGTACGCCCCCGACGACGGCGACGAGGACGGCACGTTCGGACTCGCGACGCTGCGCCGCGAGCACGTCCGGCTGCGGCGGGGCGCGGTGATCTTCTCCTACCCCGCCAAGGGCGCCGTGCCGCGCACCCTGGAGCTGCGCGACCAGCCCGTGCACCGCCTCGTCAACAGCCTGCTGCGTCGCCGCGGCGGTGGCGAGGACCTCCTCGTCTACCGCAACGGGAGCGACTGGCACGACGTGCGCGCCGAGGACCTCAACGCGGCGGTCAAGGAGGTGCTGGGCCACCGCTACACGGCCAAGGACCTCCGCACCTGGAACGCGACCGTGCTGGCCGCGGTGCTGCTCGCCCGTGCGGTGACCGACGGCGTTCCCCTGTCGGAGCGGGCCCGCAAGCGGACCGTGTCCGCCGCGGTGAAGGAGGTCTCCGCCCACCTCGGCAACACTCCGGCGGTGGCTCGCAGCTCCTACATCGACCCGCGCGTCGTCGAGCGGTTCGAGGAGGGGCGCACGATCCTCCCCGCGTTGCGGCGGGCCGGGTTCCCGGACCTCTCCGACGACGGCGGGCGGGCGCGGGTCGAGGGCTCGGTGGTGCGGTTGCTGCGCGAGGGGTGACACCTGGCGGGCACGTGCTGCCGGTGCCGGGGACCGCCGGCCCCGCAGCCCGGCCTGGGCCTACGCGGCATAGGGCGCATACCGACGACGCGGTCCAGCCGAAGTCCGGGCGCGGCCAGGGGTGAGGAATCCGGAGAGCACGATCAGGTCGCCGAAGCGGAACAGCCGGTAGGAGAAGGCGCTGAGCAGCGGGAAGGCGACGTCGGGGGCGCGCCGATCCGCAGCGGCACGATGTCGTCGGCGAACCCGACTTCCGCACGCATCAGCAGCGCCATCGCGCCGACGATCACGAGGAACCCGAACGAGGTCGCCAGGTACAGGATCGCGATGTCCCTGGGTCGGTCGTGTGCAGGCATCCTCAGCAGCACGGCTCCCTCGGGTGCGCGGCGGCGCGGGGCCGCGCTACGGGAGCGGCGGGTTCGGGCCGATGCGCGTCACGTCGCACGCTCGGGGTCGGCGCTCTCGCGGTGCCGCACGGTCGTCGGTGCGACCGCGAGCGCGACACCGATCAGGCCCGTGACGCCGTGCAGGATGTTGTCGGGCCAGTTGAGGCTCAGGACGTTGATGTCGTCGCGGCCCACGGCGATCACCCCGAACACGAACAGGCCGAGGCCGGCCACGGCGATCAGGATCCCGTAGAGGCGGGACCGCTGTCGCCCGGTCGCGCAGGCCAGCCCGACCAGGCCGAGGATGAGGTGCACGACGTTCTGCACGCCGTTGAGCTCGAACCCCAGCATGACGTCGTTGGTCTCGTGGCCGCCCAGCTCCGACGGCGCCGACGCGTCGCGGAGGAAGAAGAACCCCAGGATCCCCAGCAGCATGTAGAACGAACCGACGATCAACACGACCAGCTGCTGCCAGGTGAAGCCTGCGGTGCCCCGGGTCTCCTGCTCCATGTCACAACCTCCTCGCTGCGCTGTGTGACGCGCACGTGCGGCGGCCGTCGGGCGGGCTCACCGCCCGCCTCCCCTCCGGAGCCGCCTGACGACCGTGAGGACGAGGAGGGCGGCACCGACCGCGACGGCCGGTGAGCGCAGCGCGCCCCACGGGCCGTGGCGAAACCGGGCGAGCGACGCCCGTCCGTTCGCTCCCACCCGGGCCGGGACGTTCAGGCGCGTCATCAGCTCGGTGGCCGTGCCGGCGATCTCCTCCCGCAGCTCCTCGACCTGAGCGCGGCACTCGCCGCTCTCCTGCTCGACCTCGGCGCGGAGCTGGTCAGAGGAGGTCGCGGTGCCGTCCACGACGGGTCGGTCCGGGGCGATCGGGGCAGGGGCCGGTCGCCGCTGCGCGGGTGCGGAGGCGGGATCGGTGGGCAGGTCGGTCACGGTCGTTCCTCTCGTCCGCCACAACGGGCTCAGGCGGCGCGGGATCGGCGCTGCCCGAGGGTTCGACCGATCCGGTCCGTCTCCCGGGCTCGAGCGAGGGACTCGCGGTGGCGGCGGCGCACCACCACGGGGTCGTGCGGCGTCCTGCGCCAGCAGGTCACGGTTCGACACCGACGTCCTCGCAGCGCTCGCACACCCACACAGACATGGCACACCTTCCCGGTGCGACGGCGCCGCACGGGTAGTGAGTGCCCGATCCGGCGTGGTCCAATCGCGGCAACCGCTACTGCTTTCCCGTGCGCGTCCCCCGGCAGGGGTGGTCGTCGCCTCGACTGGCGCCCAGCGAACCGCGGAGCCCCGCCGCGATTTCCGCCACCACGCCGCCTGTCGTGATGGCTCCCGTCAACCGCGACCACCTGCTCGGCCTCGACCGAGCGACCGCGGTCAGGGGTTTCCGCGTCCCGGAGCCGGGTACACGGCGACCGTGGCTGAGAACCGACACGCCCGACGGAGGTGCGTCGACCGCACGGGGCAGGGGCATCCCGGATGACCGCCGTGCTGTCCGGGGGGCGCCAGGCCTGGGTCGACGAGTACCTGCGCCGCTCCGTGGACGAACTGCTCGGCCACGACCAGCGGGTGCGCGACCTCGACGTGCAGGCGGACGTCGACGGCGGAGTGGTGCACCTGACCGGCGCGGTCGACCACGCCGTCCAGCTCGACCTGGTGCGTCGGCTCGCGTCCCGGTTCGCCGGCGTGCACGCGGTGTGGGACCGGGTGCGCGTGGGCGGCCGGGAGCCGGTCGCGCTCGACCTCGGGTGCGGCGACCAGCGGCAGTACCAGCAGAACATCGGTGTGGACCGGCGCCTCACCGATTCGGTCGCGGTGCGCGCCGACACGAGGAACGGGCTGCCGTTCGCGACGGCGTCGGTGGACCGCGTCTACATGGTGCACCTGCTGGAGCACCTCCCGGACTTCCTGCCGCTGGTGCAGGAATGCCACCGGCTGCTGCGGCCGGGCGGGATCCTGCACGTGATGTCACCGTGGTGGCGTCACGTCAATGCGGTGGCCGACCCCACCCACGTCCGGTACCTCGACCTGCAGACGATCAAAGGGATCTGCGCCTACGCGCCGCCCGAGCGGCCGTGGGAGGTGCTGCACGCGGGGTGCGACGGCGCAAGTGTGTTCGCCGACCTGACCCCCGCCGCGCCCGGCTCGGCCGCCGACCCGACGCACCTGGCCCGCTTCTTCGACTGATCCTCGGGACCGGGACGGCTGCGCAGGGGATTGCGGCGACCGCGACGCGGGTAGGTCCTGGCATGAGCGACACGCTCGACTCCCTGCGCCGTGCGGCGGCGAGCTGTACGAACTGCGAGCTGTACGCCGACGCCACCCGCACAGTGTTCGGAGAGGGCCCCGCGTCCGCGTGGCTGATGCTCGTCGGCGAGCAGCCGGGTGACCGGGAGGACCGCGAGGGCGCCCCCTTCGTCGGCCCCGCCGGTCGGCTGCTGGACACCGCGCTCGAACGGGCCGGCATCGACCGCGACGAGGTCTACCTCACCAACGCGGTCAAGCACTTCCGGTTCGAGCGGGACGGCAACCGCAGGCTGCACAAGACGCCCGCGGTCGGGCACGTGCGGGCGTGCCGCCCCTGGCTCGACGGCGAGCTGGCGGCCGTGGCTCCGGAGGTGATCGCCACGCTCGGGGCGACCGCGGCCAAGGCGCTGCTCGGCTCCGGGTTCCGGATCACCGCGGACCGCGGTCGGCCGCGCGAGTGGGAGGACCGGCAGCTGGTGCCGACGGTGCACCCCTCGGCGATCCTGCGCACACCGCCGGAGCGGCGGTCCGAGGCGTTGGACGCGCTGGTGGCCGACCTCGCGGTGGTCGCCGGGCTGCGCCCCGCCCGGTCCGGCCGTGCTACGCCCCCTCACCGCTGACGACCGTCCGCAGCGAGGCCGCCTGCCGGGCGGCGTGGGCGGCACGCGACGGGGGGCACGGCCGACCCGATGACGTCGCGGGGGCGGAGGCAAACGGGTCGGCATACCCGGCCTGCGCCGTTCCATGCTCGCCGCGGTGCCGGTGCACCGGATCGGGCGCATCGTGGCGATCACGCAGAGTAGTACTCGTTGCAGTGAGTAGCAGTTGGCCGAGCTGGTGTTTTGTCCGGGGCCAGCCGGAGATCCACCAGTCATGTTCTTGGCCGGCCCTCCCGCTGCCGTTCTGTTCGACCGTGACGGCACGCTCATCCATGACGTGCCCTACTGCGCCGACCCGGAGCGCGTGCGTCCTGTGGCGACGGCCCGGGCAGCGCTGGCGCTGCTGCGCGCGGCCGGGCTCCCGGTCGGGGTCGTCACGAACCAGTCCGGCATCGCGCGTGGGCTGATCCGACCGGAGCAGGCCCGCGCGGTCAACGACCGGGTTGACGAGCTGCTCGGCCCCTTCGAGGTCTGGCGGGTCTGCCCGCACGGCCCGCAGGAGGGCTGCGCCTGCCGCAAGCCACGCCCGGGCATGGTGCTGGCCGCCGCCGCGGCGCTGGACGTCCCGCCCGAGCGCGTGACCGTGATCGGGGACATCGGCGCCGACGTCGCGGCGGCGCGTGCCGCCGGGGCCCGGTCGGTACTGGTGCCCACGCCGCTCACCCGGTCCGTGGAGGTCCGCGACGCCCCGGTGGTCCGCGACGACCTCCTGGCGGCGGCGCGCCACGTCCTCGGGACGGGGCGGTCATGAGGCGGTCCGTGCTGGTGGCCCGCCTCGACGGCGCGGGTGACGTCCTGCTGGCCGGCCCCGCGATCCGGGCCGTCGCCGCCGTGGCCGACGTGACCGTGCTGTGTGGTCCCGCGGGGGCGGAAGCGGCCTCGATGCTCCCCGGCGTGGACCGGGTGCTGGTCTGGCCGGCACCCTGGATCGTGACGCCGGCCCCCGCCGTGCAGGCCGACGACGTCGCCTCCGTGGTCGGCGAGCTCGCCCGGCGCGAGCTCGACGAGGCGGTGCTGCTCACCTCGTTCCACCAGTCCCCACTCCCGACCGCGCTGTTGCTGCGCCTGGCCGGGGTCGGGCGGGTCACCGGTGCGTCGGTGGACCACGCGGGCTCGCTCCTCGACGTGCGGCTGCGCCCCGGCGTGGACCTGCCCGAGGACGTGCCCGAGCCCGAACGGGCACTGCGGATCGCGGCCGCGGCAGGGTTCGCGCTGCCGCCCGGGGACGACGGCCGGCTCGCCGTGCGTCATCCGGCGCCGGTGACGGGCGAACCGTCGGTGGTGCTGCACCCCGGCGCCGCCGTCACCGCGCGGCGCTGGCCCGAGCGGCACTTTCGGGACGCCACCCGGCTGCTCGACGCCGCCGGCTACCGCGTGCTCGTGACCGGCGCTCCCGCCGAACGCGGCCTCACCGCGGCCGTCGCCGGCGACGTCGGGGTCGACCTGGGCGGACGGACCACCCTCCCGGAGCTGGCGGCCGTGCTCGCCGGCGCGTCGGCCGTCGTGGTCGGCAACACAGGAGCCGCGCACCTCGCCGCCGCGGTCGGCACGCCGGTGGTGTCGTTGTTCGCGCCGGTGGTGCCCGCCGTGCGCTGGCGGCCCTACCGGGTGCCGCACGTGCTGCTCGGCGACCAGCGCGCGCCGTGCCGCGGCAGCCGTGCCCGTGAGTGCCCCGTGCCCGGCCACCCCTGCCTGGCCGGTGTAACGCCCCACGAGGTGGCCGACGCCGTTGCCCGCCTCGCCCCGATCGGACCCGAGGCGGTGCCCGCGTGAACATCCTGCTCTGGCACGTGCACGGCTCCTGGACCACCGCGTTCGTCCAGGGCCGCCACCGCTACCTGCTGCCGGTGCTGCCCGAGGGCGGCCCGTGGGGCGGCGGGAGGCCCGCGGCCTGGGAGTGGCCGGTGTCGGCCGTCGAGGTCACGCCGGAACAGCTCGCGGACGAGCAGGTCGACGTCGTGGTGCTGCAACGTCCGGAGGAGTTCGAGCTGGCGGCGTGCTGGCTGCGCCGCATCCCCGGCCGGCACGTGCCCGCCGTGTTCCTCGAGCACAACGCCCCTCGCGGACATGCTGCGACGAGCCGGCACCCGGTCGCCGACCGCGACGACGTGACCCTCGTGCACGTCACGCACTTCAACGCCGTGATGTGGGACGCCGGCACCACCCGCTCCACCGTGGTGGAGCACGGCATCGTCGATCCCGGGCCCCGCTACACAGGTGATCTCGCCTCCGCGGCCGTGGTGGTGAACGAGCCGCTGCGCCGGCGGCGGGTCACCGGCACCGATCTGCTCCCGGCGTTCGCCGAGGTCCTGCCGCTCGACGTGTTCGGGATGGGCACCGACGGCATCTCCGAGTATCTCGGGCCGGGGGTGCGGGGATGCGGCGATCTGCCGCAGCACCGGATGCACCGCGAGATGGCGAAGCGGCGCGTCTACCTGCACCCGCTGCGGTGGACGTCGTTGGGTCTGTCGCTGATCGAGGCGATGCAGCTGGGGATGCCGGTGGTCTCGCTGGCCAGCACCGAGGCGTGCGAGGCCGTGCCGGCCACCGCCGGTGTGTGCTCCACCGATCCCGCCCGGCTGGCCCGGGCGCTGCAGGAGTGCCTGGCCGATCCCGGCCTGGCCCGCGAGCGCGGCGCGGCGGCGCGACAGCACGCGCTTGCCCGCTACGGGCTGGGCCGCTTCCTCGACGACTGGGACCAGGTCCTCGACGACGCGAGCAACAACCGACCGCGACGGGGCACCCGGCCCGTCGCCGAAAGCAGGAGGTGACGCGGGTGGGACGGGACGACTCTTTTCCCACGACGACCGATCCCGGCCGGACGACGGCCGAGGGGACGCTCAAGATCGACTTTGTGTCCGAGCACGCCAGCCCCCTCGCGAGCCCCGGCGGGCCGGACACGGGCGGGCAGAACGTGCACGTCCGCGAGCTCGCCGGCGCGCTGTCGGCGCAGGGGCACGACGTCACGGTGTGGACGCGGCGCGACGCCGAGACGCTGCCCGCCACCGTGATCGCGGAGAGCGGGGTGCGGGTCCGGTACCTCGACGCCGGCCCCGCCCGGCCGGTGCCCAAGGACCAGCTGGTGCCCTACGTCCCCGCCATGGCCGACGCTCTGCGCGCCGCCTGGGCAGAGGACCCGCCCGATGTCGCGCACGGTCACTTCTGGATGTCCGGGCTCGCGGTCGTGTCGGCCGCGCGGGGCCTCGGCGTGGCCACCGTGCAGACCTTCCACGCCCTCGGAACGGTCAAGCGCCGCCACCAGGGCCCCGACGACACCAGCCCGGACGGCCGCATCGGCGCCGAACGAGCTGTCGCTCGCACCGTGGACGGCGTGATCGCCACGTGCAGCGACGAGATGTTCGAGCTCGCGCGCATGGGAGCGCCCCGCCGCCGCATCAGCGTCGTGCCGTGCGGCGTGGACACCAACGCCTTCTCCCCCGACGGGCCGCAACTCGCCCGGTCGGGGCGGCCGCGGCTGGTCGTCCTCGGGCGGCTGGTGCGGCGCAAAGGCGTGGACGAGGCGGTCGCCGCACTCGCCGGTGTGCCGAACGCCGAGCTCGTGGTGGCCGGCGGAGCCGGACCCGACGACCCGGACGTCGCCCGCCTCCGCAGGCTCGCCGCCGCCCGCGGCGTCCTCGACCGCGTCGAGTTCATCGGGCCCGTGGAACGGGCGGACGTGCCCGCGCTGCTCCGCTCGGCCGACGCCGTCGTGTGCGTGCCCTGGTACGAGCCGTTCGGGATGGTGCCGCTGGAGGCCATGGCCTGCGGGCGACCCGTGGTCGCCAGCGCGGTCGGCGGCCTGGTCGACACGGTGGTCGACGGGGTCACCGGGGTGCTCGTCCCACCGCGCAGGCCGCGGGAGCTCGCCGGGACCCTGCGCCGGCTGCTGGGCTCGTCGATGCTCGACGCGTACGGAGTGGCCGGTCGGGACCGGGCCGTGGCGCGCTACGGCTGGGACCGGATCGCCGCGGCCACCGCCGAGGTGTACGCCCGGGTCGCCTGCGCGGCCGGCCGGCCGGTCGCCGAGGCGATGCAGTGATGCCGCCGTCGGACCCCACCGTCCTGGCCGGCCGCACCGCGCTCGTCGACCCGCCACCGGCCGACTCCACCGAGCTCGTCGACCACGTCGACCGGCTCGCCGCGGCGCTGCCCGCGCTGCGCGCGTCCTCCCCGACCCTGGCGAGCTGGGGCGTCACGCTGGCGGAGCGCCTGCTCGCCGGGGGCAGGCTCCTCGCCGCCGGGAACGGCGGCAGCGCGGCGGAGGCCCAGCACCTGACCGCCGAGCTGGTCGGCCGCTTCGACCGCGACCGCGACCCCTTCTCGGCGATCGCCCTGCACGGCGACACCTCCGCGCTCACCGGGATCGGCAACGACTACGGCTACGAGGACGTCTACGCGCGGCAGGTGCGCGCCCACGCCCGTCCCGGCGACGTGGTCGTGCTGCTGTCCACCAGCGGCCGCAGCCCCAACATGCTGGCTGCCGCCGCCGAGGCCCGCCGCCGCGGCGCCCACGCCTGGGCCCTCACCGGACCGGGACCCAACCCGCTCGCGCAGTGCTGCACCGCCGCCGTCTGCCTGCCCGGTGACACGGCGACCGTGCAGGAGGCGCACCTGGCCGCCCTGCACATGATCTGCCGCGCCGTCGAGGCCGCGCTACCGCCCTCGCGACGCCGAGCGGCCCCGGCGCCGCGTCGTCTCGTGATCCCGATCCGATCCCAGGAGGACCTGTGACGAGCACCCTCGACCAGACCGAACCCGCTGCCGCCCGCGTCGCCCGGCCGGTCGGCACCGTGCTCGTCACGGGTGCGGCGTCCGGCCTCGGGCGTGCCGTCGCCCAGGCCGTGCTCGCGGCGGGTGGACGGCCGCTGCTGCTGGACCGCGTCGACTGCCGCGACGTCATCGGGCCCGACCTCGCCGATGCGCCCACCGTCGTCGCCGACCTCGCCGACGCCCGCGGAGCCGAGCAGGCCGTCGCCGAGCTGGCCGGCCGGGCCGGCGGCCTCGACGGTGTCGTCACCGCCGCCGGGATCGACCGCTGCGGTCGCCTCGAGGACGTCCCGGGCGCCGAGTGGGACCAGGTGGTGCAGGTCAACCTGGTCGGCACCGCCGCCGTCATCCGTGGCGCGCTGCCCCGGTTGCGCGAGAGCCGTGGCCGGATCATCACCGTCGCGTCGACCCTGGGACTGCGCGCGCTGTCCGACGCGAGCGCCTACTGCGCGTCCAAGTTCGGGGTGATCGGGCTCAGCCGCGCGCTCGCCACCGAGCTGGCCGGCGAGGTCGGGCTCAGTCTCCTGATCCCCGGCGGGATGGACACCGCGTTCTTCGACGGCCGCACCGAGCAGTACCGGCCCGGTCCGGACGCCCAGCTCAACGATCCTGCGAACGTCGCCGACGCCGTCCTGTTCGCGCTGAGCAGGCCAGAGGGGTGCGAGGTGCGGGAGATGGTCGTGGCCGCGTCCACCGAACCGTCGTGGCCCTGATCGTGGGGGCTCCGCACCGGCCCGTCCCTGCCGCGACGGACCTCCCCGGGCACCACCCGGGCGCCGACCGCGGCGCCCCGGTCGACCCTCGGGCGCTGCGCCGGGTGCTCGTCGTGCGAGCCGACAACATCGGCGACGTCGTGATGGCCGTACCGGCGGTGCGGGCGTTGCGGGTGGTCGCACCGCAGGCGCGGATCGACCTCCTCGCCTCGCCTGCCGGGGCCCGGGTGGCGCCGATGGTGCCCGAGATCGACGGCGTGGTCGAGACGTCGCCGAGCTGGCAGCAGCTGTCTGCCGGGGAGACCGGCGTCGGAGCCCAGGTGGCAGCGGAGTGGACGCTGCTCGACGAGCTGCGCTGCGGGGGCTACGACGCGCTGCTCGTGTTCACCAGCTCGACGCAGTCTCCGTGGCCGGTGGCGCACCTCGGGCTGATGGCGGGCATCGCTCTACGGGCTGTGCACTCGGCCGAGTTCGGCGGGACCGTGGCCACCCACTGGGTGACCCCGCCGCCCGAGGGCACCCACCAGGTGGACCGCTGCCTGCACCTGCTCGCGGCCATCGGGCTCGCGCCGACCGATCCCGGCCGGACCCCCGCGCTCGACGTCCCTCCCGCGGCGCAGGACGAGGCCGACGCCGCCCTCGCCGGGTCCGGGCTCCGGTCCGGCGAACCGTTCGTGGCGCTCGCGCCCGGCGCGTCGTGCGCATCCCGGCGCTACCCGGCCGAGCGCTTCGCCGTGGCCGCCGCAGCGATCGCGGCGGCAGGCCTGCCGGTGCGGGTCACCGGTGCGGAGACCGAGATCGGGCTGGTCGCGGCCGTCGCGGAGACGGCCGGGCACCGTGACGTGCGCGTCCTGCGGCCTACCTCCGTGCCCGGCTTCGCCGGCGTGCTGCGCCGCGCCGCGGTCGCGGTGACGAACAACTCCGGCGGCATGCACCTCGCCGATGCCGTCGGAACGCCGCTCGTCGTCACCTGGGCCGGTACCGAGCCGCACGCCGCGATGGCGCCGCGGTCGGTGCCCGCCGCGCTGCTCGGCCGGCGGGTGCCCTGCTCGCCGTGCCGGTTGCTGACCTGTCCCTACGACCACGGCTGTCTCGACGTCACCCCGGCCCGCGTCGTCGCGGCGGTGCTGGAGCGCGTCGGGGTGCCCCTGGAGGTGCCGTGCGCCCGCTGAACCGGGCCGACGTCCCCGTCGCGCCCCCCGCACCCGCTGCCGTCGCCGGTGCCGTCGCGGCCGCCGCACCCCGGCTGCTCGTGCTCGGTGACGCCCTGCTCGACTGCTGGCTGTCGGGCCCTGCCCATCGGCTGGGCCGCGACGCCCCGGTGCCCGTCGTCGAGCTCACCGCCACCGACACCGTGCCCGGCGGAGCCGCGAACGTCGCGGCCAACCTCGCCGCGATGGGGGCTCGCGTCGAGCTGCTCACGGTGCTCGGCGACGACACCGACGCCGCCCTGCTGCGTGCGAGCCTGGTCGCGCTCGGAGTGGGCTGTGGCCGGTCACCGGTGGAGTCCGGCCGGGTGACGCCGGTGAAGCGCAGGCTCGTCGTCGGCGGCCAGACCGTCGCCCGCTACGACGTCGCCCCCGACCACGGCCCGCGGCCGGACACCGGGTCGGCGCTCTGCGCGGCGCTCGCTCTGCTGCTGGGAGATGCCTCTGATCCGGTCGACGCCGTCGTGGTCAGCGACTACGGGCTCGGCTCGCTCACCCCGGCCGTGCGGGCCCGGCTCGCCGCCCTGCGGGAGCGGATCCCGCTCCTCGTCGTGGACGCGCACGACCTTGCTCCGTGGGCGGGGGTGCGACCGGACGTCGTGACCCCGAGCGCGACCGAGGCCGCCGCAGCCCTGGGCGGGCACCCACCGCGGGAGGACCGCCGGGAATGGGCCCGGCAGCACCGCGACGCCCTGACCGCGGGCGGTGCGGACGTGCTGCTGACTCTGGACGTCGACGGCGCGGTCCTGCTCCCGGCCGGTTCCGGCCGGGTGTCCCGCAGGCCCGCGGCGGTCCCTGTCCCGGAGTCGCGGGCCTGCGGTGCCGGCGACACCTTCACCGCGGCCGCGACCCTGGCCTACTGCGTGAGCGCGGATCCGGAGGTCGCGCTGGCTGTGGCGCAGGCCGCCGCCGACGTCGCGGTGAGCCGGGGCGGCACCGTGGTCTGCGGCACCGACGCGTTGACCACGCACCTCGCGCACGCCGACCGCGGCCGCGTCCTGGCCCACGCGGACGTCGCGGCCGCCGTCCGTGAACACCGCAGGGCAGGGCACCGTGTGGTGTTCACCAACGGCTGCTTCGACGTGCTGCACCGCGGTCACGTCTCCTACCTGCGTCAGGCCCGGGCGCTGGGCGACGTGCTGATCCTGGCCCTCAACGCCGACGCCGGCGTCGCACGGCTCAAGGGACCGCACCGGCCCGTCAACCCACTCGTGGACCGGGCCGGCGTCGTCGGGGCCCTGGACGGCGTGGACCTGGTGACCTCCTTCGAGGAGGACAGCCCCACCGCCCTGCTGGAACTGCTGCGCCCGGACGTCTACGCCAAGGGCGGCGACTACACGCCGCAGATGCTTTCCGAGACCCCGGTCGTCGAGCGGCTGGGCGGGCAGGTCCGGGTGCTCGACTACCTGTCCGACCACTCCACCACCGCGATCGTCGATCGCATCCGTGCCCGACGCGAGGAGGTCGCCCGATGACCGTCGCACTGGAGGTGCTCGTCCCCACCTGCGACCGGCCTGTCGAGCTCGCGTGCACGCTCGCCGGGCTGGCCGCGCAGGAGCATCCCTTCGATGTGCAGGTCAGCGACCAGTCCGCCGGGCCTGCCTCGTACGACACGCCGTCCGCGCAGTCGCTGCTGCGCGTGCTGCGTCGCCAGGGCCGCCGGGTCCGGACGGGCCGGCACCTGCCGCGGCGCGGCCTCGCCGAGCACCGGGCGGCACTGCTCGCCGGCTCCTCCGCCGGCCACGTGCTGTTCCTCGACGACGACGTGTGGCTGGAACCCGGCGTCGTCGCGCGGCTGCACGGGGCGATCCTCGAGCTGCACTGCGGGCTGGTCGGCGCGGCGGTGCAGGGGCTGTCGTACCTGGACGAGCACCGGCCCGCCGAGCTGGCGCCGTTCGAGCGCTGGGCGGGCCGGCCCCGGCCGGAGCGGATCGAACCCGGCACGCCGGAGTGGGACCGCTGGACGCTGCACAACGCGGCCAACCCGGCCCACCTGGCCGACGCCCACCTCGGGCCGGGGGAGGAGCGCGTTCCGTACAAGATCGCGTGGGTGGGCGGGTGCGTGCTCTACGACCGGGCGGTGCTCGACGCCGTGGGGGGCTTCGGCTTCTGGCCCGACCTGCCGGTCGACCACTGCGGCGAGGACGTGTTGGCGCAGCAGCGCGTCATGGCCCGGGCCGGCGGGGCGGGGATCCTGCCGTCCGGTGCGGTGCACCTCGAGTCGCCGACCACGGTGCCCGATCGCCGGGTCCAGGCGCGCGACGTCGTGGGGCTCGGCGGGATCGTTCCGCGTCCGGCCGGGGTGCTGTCGTGACCGGGTCGGCCACCGGGCCGGTGGTCGTGATCGGGGACGTGATGCTCGACGTCGACGTCGAGGGCCGCGCCGACCGGTTGTGTCCCGACGCGCCGGTGCCGGTGCTGGACGTGGTGGCGGAGCGCGCCCGCCCCGGGGGTGCGGCACTGGCCGCCGTGGTGCTGGCTCGTGCCGGCGTGCCCGTCACGCTGGTCACCGCGCTCGACGCGGACCCCGACGGCGTGCGGCTGCGCGAGCACCTCGACGGGCACGTGCGCCTCGTGACCGGGCCCGGTGAGGGGGGCACGGCCGTCAAGACGCGGCTGCGCGCGGACGGCCGTTCGCTGCTGCGCACCGACCGCGGCGCGGGACGGCCCGGCGAGGGCTTCGGCGCGGCGGTCCGCCGGTCGTTGAAGGAGGTGCTGGCCGGGGCGGGGGCGGTGCTGGTGTCGGACTACGGCCGTGGCGTCACGGCCGACACCCGGGTGCGGGCCGCGGTCGCGCACGCCGCTGCGAGTGGTGTCCCGGTCGTGTGGGACCCGCACCCGCTGGGATCCGCGCCGGTGCCGGGCACGACGGTCGCCACGCCGAACGCGGCCGAGGCGCGGGCGGCGGCGGGCGGCTCCCGGATGCCGGCTGCGCAGCTCGGGTCCGTGTTGGCGGCGCTGGCGGACGCCACCGAGCTGCTGTCGCGCTGGGACTGCCGGTCGGTCGCCGTCACGCTGGGCGCACGCGGGGCCGTGGTGGCGCACCGGCACGGTGCCCGCGCCGCGTCGCCCGCTCCGGTCGTCGTCGGCGGCGACCCGTGCGGCGCCGGCGACGTGTTCG
>NZ_JAOPWR010000413.1 GCF_025965585.1 Pseudonocardia sp. | reverse complement strand
ATGCCTCCGTCGATCATCACCGATGACCAGGCGATCGCGATCATGCTGGGCCTTGTAGCCGCGATCGGACGGGCTCGTCCCGGCGTCGCGTGCGCTGCGGCGACAGTTGGCCGGGCGCTGCTGCGGCTCGCCGCCCGCTCGAAGCGGTGGCCGAGACCGTCGAGTCCGGCGCCGACTGACAGCGAGTCAAGTGCGCTCTGGTCCCAAACTGGTCCCAAGAAGATCGACTATTTCGATCATCGCTGATCAACTCGCCAAGACAGCAAGATCAGCTGGACTGACGTTTCCGCAGGTAGAATGCAGAACGGGCGGCTCCCCCGTCGAAGGGAACCGCCCGTTCCGGCCGTCGGGACGACAGGATTTGAACCTGCGACCCCTTGACCCCCAGGAAGGTGATCAGAGCATTTGCGCACGTCACACCGGTACACGAACAGGCTCGACCTCCATCACGTGAGCTCGCGAGCAGGTCGCAAATCGCAGCCGGTCCCCAATTGGTCCCCAGCGTGCATAGCCCACACGTAACCCACCGTGAACTGGGCTGGGCAAGACCCCTCAAGACGGGGCTCAGACATCGTGGATGCTCCGGGAACATCGTTATCTCGTCATGCCGCGAGTAGCCCAGCAATTGACCAGCTAAAACGCGTACCAGGGATGGCAGGAAATCGTTCCGCCGTAAAGCAACACCCGCTGACCGAGAAACCCGGCCGAGGCCGTGCCGCGGCGGTCCTCACACCGCACGAGCCGTCCCGCATAGCGTGTGCTCCGTCGTCGTGTTGCTTCCATCCGACCATTTGAGCCGGACGGCGGGGCTGCTCACCTTGGGCGTCCTGGCTGGTGGTGCTGTGTCGTGCTCGGGTCGGGGAACCCCAGGCTTCGGTAGCCGGGTGCGCGCTTGCGCAGCGATGACGCGAGCACTCTGGTCTGGTGGTCGTGATAGTCGTGCACCTCGACGACGTGCTTACCGGGCGCCGCGCGCAGCACCCGTCCCACGTACTGCACGAGCCGCCCCTTGAACGCGATCGGCGCGGCCAGGAACACGGTATCGAGAGCGGGGCAGTCGAATCCCTCGCCGACGTACGGCCCCGTCGCCACCACGAGCAGCGGCCCGCCACCGGGCTGCAGCCGCTTCAGGGCGTCGCGGCGCTGACCAGCCCCCATCCCGCCGCGCAGCACCACCGGTTGATGTCCGGCGGCCTGCAGCAACTCGGCGAGCAGCGCGACGTGCGCGGTCCACTGGGTCAAGACCAGGCAGTGCCGCCCACGGGCGAGCGCGGCCTGCGCATCAGCGAACACCTGCTGGTTGCGGGCTTCATCGGCGACGAGGTCGCGGTAGACGGCGGCAATCCCGCCAGGAGCCGACGGGTCCGCGTCGCCGCGGTAAACGAAGTCGGTCAGGTGAATGGTCAGGGATCGTTCCGGTGCGCCACCGGCTGCAGCGGCCGCGAGGGTGCCCGGCTCCGGGGCCGTCATGGTGTGCCGGACCGGGCCGAGCTGCAGCGCGATCAGGTCGTCGAGCTCGTCGCGCCGGTACGGGGTCGCGGTTAGACCGAGCCACCGCCGGGCCGGGATCTGACGCACGGCGTTGTCGAACGCGGCGGCCGGGAGGTGATGGCACTCGTCCACCACGACGAAGCCGTAGCCGGCGGTCAGCTCCGGCAGGTCGTCGCGCCGAGACAACGTCTGCAGGGTCACCAGGTCGACGGTGCCGCGCAGCTTAGTCCGGCCGCCACCGAGCTGGCCCGCGGTGACGCCGAGGTGCTCGGCCAGCCGCGCCCGCCACTGATCGGCGAGGGTCTTGCGGTCGACCAGCACCAGCGTCGAGGTGGCATGCCGGGCGATCAGCGCACACGCGACGACGGTCTTGCCCGCCCCGGGCGGGGCGACCAGCACCCCGTGGTCGTGATCGGCGAGATCGGCGACGGCGTCGACCTGGTCGTCACGCAACGTAGCGGTGGGCATGAACTGCTGCGGTGTGCCGTCCACGCGCCGGTCGTCGATCTCCAACGCGCTGCCGGCCTCCTCCACGGTGCTCGCCAGCAGACCGGTCAGCCCCCGCGGGAGCACCAGCCGGCCGTCGAGGGTCTCGTCGAAGGAGTGCAGAAACCGCGGGACGCCCCAGGTCGAGAAGCGACAGCGCTGCCGGTCGTAGAAGGCCGGGTTCGGCATCGACGCCGCGTGCTTGAGCATCGCGAGCAGCGCCGGGGTCAGCGCAGCCATGTCGACCGATGCGCCCGCGGCGAGCTGCACACCCACCACCGGCGCCGGCCGGGGTTGAATGCCCGACGCCGTGGACGCGACCAGCCCGGTGACGGCAACACCGACCTTCGGCGGGGCCACCCACCCCGCGAGCCGTTCCACCTCGCGCGGCGACAGCCGGTGCAACGACGCCAGGTAGGACCACTGGTCGGCGTACGGCTCCAGGGTCGCGAGATCGAGGAAGACCGTCGCTCCGTGCCGGCGCGATCGGCCCTGCAACGGCGCCGCGATCAGATTGCCGATCCCACCTGACGCCGGAAGCACGTCCTGGGACGGGAACAACCGGTCGTAGGCGGTCAGGTCCATCCGGCCCCGCAGCGCGATCGCCTCCCGCAACAGGCCGGAACCCAGCGCTCGTGCGGTGGCGGCGGGCACCGGGCCGGTGAAGAAGATCCAAACGTGCGCACCGATGCCCGACCGGGACACCTCCAGCGCCGCCGGAACCCCGACGGCTCGGGCTGCCTTGAGGTAGGCCAGCGCGTCGAGCGTCGCGGACGGGCCGTCGAAGTCCGCCGCGAGCCAGTGGCAGGTATCACCGGTGAGCAGCGGGTACAGGCCGAGGTGGACCTCGCCGGTCAGGTGTGCCTCGACCACGCGGTCGGTCAGGCGCAGGTACGGCCGGTTCGATCCCTTCCGCCAGCCACCCTCGACCGCGGGTGACCACCCCGAACGCCCTGTCCGCGCGTTGTCCCACCGGATCGCGTACACGTCGGTGCGGGAGGCGAACAACGTGCGGAAGAACCGGACCTTGTCCGGCCCGGACGCCGATGCGGTCACCGGACCGGGGCGGTCGAGGAACAGGCCCGTCTGCGCAGCGACGGGAGGTCGTGCCTGCTCGGGCGTTAGGTCCAACAGCCGGCGCAGCCGCGCGTTCTCCGCCCGCAGCGCCACCACCTCGGCCTCGGACGAGGAGAACCGCGGGCCCGTCATAGGCCTACGTGCCCGAGTCGCTCGACGAACGTCACCTTGCGATTGTGCTCGTACCGCAGCGCCTCCAACCGGGATGCGAAGACGGCGGGTCGCAGACCCTCGTAGGGCGACCAGCAGATCCACCGCGACGTCGTAGCCCGGTGGGTACTTCTCCGCGATCTGCCCCGCGCCCCGAGCTGCCTCGCCCTCGGCAGCCAGGCCGGCCAGCCGCTCCAGCCGCGCGACCTCGGCACGCCGCGCACCTCCAGAAGACCGGGCCGCACGGCGATCACGCTTTGCTTGCTCGCGGCGCCGCTCCCGCTGCGCCGCCGCCTGGGCGAGCAAGTCAACTGCGGTCCGAACGCCGTTCTCCCCCGTGGCGACCGTCGCACTGGAGACGGCCCAGGGCGCCTGCACCGGCTCGGCCCCGGCCCTGCCCTCACGCGGCCGACGGACCGGGCACGTGCTCGGCCCGCAGGTACTCCCCACCGACTTGCCGATCTGGTCGACCCGCAGGTTGGACGAGCCGCCGCTGCCGAGCAGGCCGGTGAGCACGAGGGGCACTACGCGCAGGTCACCCTCGTGGCGGCCGATCCGGCCGGCCGCGTCGGGCAGCAGCCGCTCGACCCGCTCGAGGGTCAGCGCGGCCCGCAGCCAGTCCCAGTGCGCGGGGTCGGGCACCCAGACCCCGACGTTGGAGTTCCCGCCCTTGTCGCCGGCCTGGGCGTGGGCCAGCTCCTCCGGCCTCGCGGTGCGCGACGGGGCCGGCACCTCGATCCGGGTGCCGTCGTCGAGCACAACGTGGTGGTCGAGCAGGTCGGCGGCCAGCAGCGCCCACCAGTAATCCATCCGCGGCCACGGCTCGGTGGCCTGCGGCGCGTGCCCGTCGTGGTGGAAGCCCGGGAAGCCCTCGCCGGTTCGGCACCCACCATGTCCAGGAGGGCTGAACCCACGGGGATCCGGGGAGATGAGCGCCGACCACGGCTGGCCTGGCGGTGGACCGCTCGACGTCGATCTCGGTGTCGTCTTCCGATCACACGTGCTCCATCAGCCGATCCGCTCGTAACGCAGGTACACGGTGCCGCCGCGGAAGGCCCGCTGCTCGACCAGCCGCAGCCGCAGGTCGGCGCCGAGCGGGAAGCACGGCATGCCGCCGCCGATGAAGGCCGGCACCACCCTCGGGCGGAACTCGTCGATCAAGTCCAGCAGCGATGCAGCCAGACCAGCGCCGCCGACGGACAGGTCACCGTCCGTCTCCTTCTTAAGGCAGCTTCAGACGAACAGCATTCTGGCCGCCAGAGGTAGCGCCGCGCCGGCTCGGGGAGTCCCGCCAGGTCGGCGGCCGTGACGGGGTCACCGGCCGGTCGGGCGCGCGGGGCAGGGCGGCCCGCACCCGGTCGACGAACGCCCGGGGGTAGGCCGTCCGCGGGCGGGGCGGCACCACCAGTGGCGGCTGGAGCATTGTCATGGTCGCCTCCTGGTGGGCTGTGCGCACCAGGAGATCTCTCCGGTGGCGCGGCGACCAGGGACCGGGGTGCCGACGTCGGAGGGCCCTTCGGCCCCGGGGAGGGGGCCGTCCGGCAGCTCCGCGGGTCGGCGATCGGCGGTACTTTCGGCCCGGACACCGATCGTCGACGAGAGGCCTGCTCCGTGACCATCTCCGTGTTCCTGGTCGACGACCACGAGATCGTCCGGCGCGGGATCGCCCAGCTGCTCGAGACCGAGGACGACCTCGAGGTGGTCGGCGAGGCCGGCACCGTCGCCCAGGCCATGGCCCGCATCCCCGCCCTGCGGCCCGA
>NZ_JAOPWR010000021.1 GCF_025965585.1 Pseudonocardia sp. | reverse complement strand
GGAGTGCAGGAACCGTTCGGTGTGTGGGGCGGGCTGTCAGCGGCAGAACGCGCCGTCCTGCTCCGCGATCAGGAAGCGACCGGGGGCTGACGACACGGCTGAGCTCATGGCGGTCTGGGTCATGGCGACGGGGCGGGAGTCGCTACGGCAGCCCGCCGACCAGCGCAGGGTCACCTCGTTGCCAGCCTGCACAATCCGGTGAGATGTGCCACACGTCGCTCCCGGCGTGGGAAGGAGCCACCGGGAGGTGCACGGGAGACGGATGCCTGAGGACCACGCAGCGTCACAGCCAGGCGCCGGACCGCGCTGCTGACTGACCGCAGGGGCGGTCCCCGACAGCGGGTAGGACACCCGCCCGAGATCGTTCAACGCCATGCCGCCCCGCAGCGGCTCCGTGGAGGATCCCCCTACGCCCGCGGTCACTCGCGGCGGCCCGGTAGCGCCTCCTGGACCTTGGTCCTGATGCCCTGGGAGATCAGGTGGAAGGCGTCGGGGTCGCCCTTGAGTACTGCCTTCGCTGCAGACGTGGCCTGTTCGAGCGTCGCGTGCGGCGGGATCGGTGGTACCTCGGGGTCGCAATGGACGTCGAGCAGCGCCGGCCGGTCCGCAGCAAGTACCTGGTCCCAGGCCGGCCCCAGCTCGTCGGGCGTGGTCACGGTGATCGCTTCCAGTCCGGCACTGCGCGCGAAGCCCGCGTAGGAGAAGTCGGGCAGTACCTGCGACTCCTCGAACTTGGGTGTGCCACCCATCGCCCGCAGTTCCCAGGTGACCTGGTTGAGATCGTTGTTGTGCAGCACACAGACGATGCAGCGGCGGTCGGACCAGCGCTCGGCGTAGCGCGTGATCGTCAGCAGCTCGGCCATGCCGTTCATCTGCATCGCCCCGTCACCGGTGAGGGCGATCGCCGGGCGGTCCGGGTGGGCGAACTTCGCGCCGATCGCATACGGCACGGCGGGTCCCATGGTGGCCAGCGTGCCGGACAGCGAGCCGCGGATATCTCCGCGGATGCGCAGCAGGCGGGCGTACCAGTTGGCTACCGAACCGGAGTCCGCCGCCACGATCGCGTTGTGCGGTATGCGCTGCGAGAGCTCCCACACGATGCGCATCGGGTTCACCGGGTCGGCATCGACCATCGCCTCCCGCGCCATGGTGTCCCACCAGCCGGCGACGTCCTTCTCGACCTTCTCCCGCCATCGGCGGTCGGTTCGCGCCGACAGCAGCGGCAGGAGCGTCCGCAGCGTCTCACTCGCGTCCCCGACCAGATTCACCTCGGTGGGATAGCGCATGCCGATGAGGGCGCCGTCGATGTCGATCTGGACGGCACGCGCCTGTCCGAACTCGGGCAGGAACTGGCTATAGGGGAAGTTGGATCCGACGATGAGCAGCGTGTCGCAGTCGCGCATCAGCTCGTAGCTGGGCCGGGTGCCCAGCAACCCGATCGCCCCGGTGACGAACGGCAGTTCGTCGGACAGCACGTCTTTGCCCAGGAGGGCCTTGGCGACCCCTGCGCCGAGCACGTCAGCGATCTGCTCCACCTCCGACGCCGCCCCGCGCGCACCTTGACCGACGAGGACGGCGACCTTGCGACCGGCGTTGAGGACCTCGGCCGCGCGGGCGATCTCGGCCCTGTCGGGCACGACCGTCGGCGCGGCAAGCCCGGGAGCGCTGGAGGGCACCTGTTTGAAGGCGTGCTCCGGCGGTGAGTATGCCTCCGTCTGCAGGTCGCTGGGCACGATGACGGCCGTCGGTGCGCGGCGGGACAGCGCCGTCCGGAATGCGCGGTCGATGGCGTTGGGCAACTGTTCGGGCACGTTGACCTCAACGAGGTACTCGCTCGCCACGTCCTTGTACAGCGACTGCAGGTCCACCTCCTGCTGGTAGGACCCGCCCATTGCGCTGCGCTCGGTCTGCCCAACGACCGCCACCACGGGCACGTGGTCGAGCTTGGCGTCGTAGAGCCCGTTGAGGAGGTGGATCGCGCCCGGCCCGGAGGTCGCCATGCAGACACCGACCTGCCCGGAGAACTTCGCGTAGCCCACGGCCTCGAACGCCGACATCTCCTCGTGGCGAGACTGGACGAACCGTGGCCGGTCATCCGCCCTCCCGAACGCCGCGATGATCCCGTTGATCCCGTCGCCCGGATAGGCGAAGATCTGCTCGACGCCCCACTCCCGCAACCTCCGCAGGATGTAGTCGCCCACCGTGTCAGCCACGCGCTCGACCTTTCGTCGGTCCATTGGTCCGTCGATACCGGCTACCCGCACTCACCCGGTTGACACACCAGATACCTGACAAGTCCCTAGCGGGCCGGCGAATGGTGTCCCAGGCGTGACGGGGTATGCGCCAAGCGCGGAACGGTTCCGCGATCGGGGGCCGAATGAGCGGAAGGGACTGATGTCTGTTCTGTTCATCGCCGATAACGAGCTGCTCGAGAGCGCATTGCGCGCGAGGGCCGACGGCGAGGTGCGGTTCGACCCCGGCAGCGCGCCACGTATTCGACCGACGCATCGAACTTCCGCCAGGTGCCCGTCGGAGTCGTCGTGCCACGCACCGTTGAGGCGCCCGTCGAGGCCGTCGCGGTCTGCCACGAAAGCGGCGTCGCGGTGCTGTCGCGCGGTGGAGGCACGAGCCTCGCCGGCGAGTGCTGCAACGACCGCGTCGTGATCGACTGGTCGAAGCACCGCGACGCCTGCTCTCCGTCGACCCGGACGCGTGAACCGCCGTGGTGCAACCGGGGATCGTCCTCGACGTGCTCAACCGCCTGCTTCAGCCCTACGGTCTCGAGTACGGGCCGGAGCCCGCGACGCACTACAACTGCGGCCGCGGGACCTGCGCGAAAAGTACCTGGCGCGTGTTCACCTGGCAGGTCAACGGCACGTGGCAGTCCGACCCCGACCCCCACCGCGGGGTCGGCTCCGGCCGGTGCCGGCGTGGGCGGCCACGCTTCGGGCTGCCAACGCGGGGCTCGTGCGCGCCGGCCTCTTCCGCCCCGAGCGCGCGCCGGACCTCGCTGCTCAGCAACGAACGGTTCGGCGGGGTGAACACCCGCCGAGCCTCGCGCGGACACTCCGGACAGCACGCCGCCTCGCCTGCCCGGCCATGGGACGGGCCATCACGAACCGTCCGCAGGCCGGGCAGGCATGGACGTAGACCGGCATTTCGATCTCCTCCGGGTCCTGCGCGTCCTCAGCTGCTCGTCGCGCACGCGCCGCGGTCCGCCGACTGCGGGCCCTCCCTGTTCGGCCGGATGTCGAAGTCGAAGATCCCGGTAGGGAGGTAGAGCGAACAGCAGGCGTTCGGGATGTCCACCACGCCGGACACCCGTCCTTCGATCGGCGCCGACCCGAGCAGCAGATAGGCCTGTTCCCCGGAGTAGCCGAACTTCTTCAGGTACTCGACAGCGTTGAGGCAGGCCCGCCGGTACGCGACGGTGGCGTCCAGGTAGAGGTTGTCTCCGGAGTTCTCGTCGACCGAGACGCCGATGAAGGTGAGGAACTCGCTGTAGCGCGGCTCGACCCGGCCCGGGATCAGCACGGGGTTGGTGGTGATGCCGTACTTCTCCATGCCTCCCTTGATCAGATCCACGCCGAAGTCGATGAACCCGCCCATCTCGATGGCACCGCAGAAGGTGATCTCGCCGTCACCCTGCGAGAAGTGCAGGTCGCCGCCGGACAGTTTTGCCCCGGCCACGTGCACCGGGTAGAAGACGCGGCTGCCCCGGGTGAAGTTCTTGATGTCGTGGTTGCCCCCGTTCTCCCGGGCGGGGACGGTGCGGGCACCCTCGCGTCCGACGCGCTCGAGCTCCGCCCCGCTCAGCGTGCCGGCCAGGACCCCGTCCTCCAGCGGCGGCAGGGCCAGCGGCGGTACCCGGTCCGGGTCCTGGTCGATCAGTGCCTGTTCGCGTCGGTTCCACTCAGCCAGGAGGTCGGCGGACGGTGCCGTGCCGAACAAGCCCGGGTGGGTGATGCCGGTGTAGCGCACCCCGGGAACGTGCCGCGAGGTCGCGTCCTGCCCGTGGAAGTCCCAGATCGCCTTGTAGGCGTCGGGGAAGTGGTCGGTCAGGAAGCCGCCCCCGTTGGCCTTAGCGAAGATCCCGGTGTAGCCCCAGCCCTGTCCGGGCGCGTCGCCGTACTCCTGCGGTGGCTGGCAGGGACCCAGGTCGAGGATGTCGACGACCAGCAGGTCGCCGGGCTCGGCGCCTTGGATCTCGATCGGTCCACTGAGCATGTGAGCGACGCTGAGATTGACGTCGCGCACGTCGTTCGACGAATCGTTGTTGCCGATCTGCGAATCGGTCCATTCCCGGCATTCGACCCGAAACTCAGTCCCGGGACGAACGGATGCCACCGGCGGGATGTCGGGGTGCCAGCGGTTGTGCCCCGGCACCGCCTGGTCTCGCATCGACTTCGACTGGTCCACGCTGAACACAACCTCAGGCACCGTTATCCCTCCGACCTCTGCATGCATCCGGTTGATTCCGAAATAAACCTGAAACGCTATTCCTGCAGAAAGGTACTGTCAACGAGGTGAGACCATAGGGTTCGGCGACAGTCAGCACCTTCGCGTCGAAGCCGTCCTGCGCTACGTGCGGGCGAGATGGCCGACTTCGTTGCTGGCGCGGGTGGCTCCGTCGACCCGATGGTCAGGGTCGCGCCGGCCTGTAGTCCTTCCCCGGTGATTGTCCGGGCAGCGCGACGACTGGCGAGGATCGCGCGCCGAGTCTCGGGGACCGGCGCCCAGCACGGCGGCCGCGTAGCGGTACACACTGCTCGCGGTGTCGTTGGCATCGCTAGCTGGAGGCCACCCCTCCACCGGAGCGAGGGCCGGGGTGTGGGACAGAGCCCCACGGTTATTCCTCGTCAGCCGGCCCGGCCGGACCGGCGCATCCGGCTGCCGAGCATCTCCGCCGCGCGCCGGTCGGACTCACCGACACATGCCGCGTAGACCCGCAGCGTCGTCGCGCCGCCGCCACCGTGGCCAAGCCGACCAGCCACCGTGCGCAGGTCCACGCCAGCGGACAGCAGCTCGGTCGCGGAGTAGTGCCGCAGCGCGTGGACGTGACTATCGATCCCCGGCTCGGCGCACATCCGAACGTAGCGGCGGGTCACACCGCTCGGGTCGCAGGGCCGGTCGTGCAGGGGCCTGTAGGAGAACAGGTAGGCCGCGGCGATCGGTTGGACCTCGGCGACGCGGCACTGCTCGCGGCAGCGGTCGCGATGCTCGGCCAGGGCCTCGACCGTGGCCGGGTCGATCGCCAGCCGGCGCATGTGGTGGGTCTGGTGTCCTTCTCGATCGAGCGCCGGTTGACCCGCACGTAGTTGCGGCGCACCGCCAGCACTGCTGTGCTGAGGTCGGACCAGCGCAGCGCCAGCAGTACGGGGCGAAGCAGGCACTGAGGCCGGGCTGGCCGTTCATGCGGGGGCAACGCTGAACTCGTCGCACACCGCCCGATGTGGTCCCGCGGATGGGGCAGGACCATCCAGGATCAGCGTGCATGCCCTCGACGCCGCTGGACGAAGACATGCCCCGAATCTGAGACTGATCTTCGGTGGCTTCGCGGTGGGACAACCAAGAACCCGCAGGTCGGCAAAGATCGACATGTCCAGAGCGACGAGACCCTGCACCTCACGCCGCCCGCACAGTGGCGGCCCACTGAAACACTATTGCCGATGGTCAACCACGGACGGAGACAATCATGAGCACCGAGCTGCCGGCCCCGCGGCCACCCGTCGGCAACTACCTCGCCGCGGTACGCGTCGCGGACCTGCTCTACCTCTCGGGAGCCGGGCCCGCCCTCCCCGACGGCGGATGGATGGTGGGCAAGGTCGGCCCCGGCGGCCTCGACATGCCCGCCGCGCAGGCCGCGGCGCGCCTGGTCGGGCTCCAACTGCTGGCCACCATGCGGGCCGAACTCGGCGACCTCGACCAGGTCGAACGCGTCGTGAAGCTGTTCGGCATGGTCAACTGCATGCCCGGGTTCACCGGCACACCGGAGGTCATCGACGGTTGCTCCGACGTCCTGGTCGACATCCTGGGTGAGCGAGGACGGGGTGCACGCTCCGCAGTCGGCATGGCCGAGCTGCCCTTCGGGATCCCCGTCGAGGTCGAGGCAGTCGTTCAGATCCGCTCCGGCAACCGCTGAGGGGCCGACGACCCGCCGGGTTCAGGACACGGCTTTCCGACGATGCCAAGCCGGGCGTGTCGCCTGTCGCGCCGACGAGGGTTCGGATGCCCGTATACGCGGACGTCCTCGATCAGTTCGAGGTTGCGGGCTCGAGCCGTTGGAGCCGAACCGCGGCTCGGAGCGGCCCAGGTCCGGCTAACGCCGCCGCACCGCGCTCCGACCTGCTGGTATGGCCAACAGGGACTACCTGCTCGACAACTTCTCGATCGAGCGCCGGCCCACGCGCACGTAGTTGCGCCGAACGTCAGCACCGCGGCGTCGAGGTCGACGTCGGACCAGCGCAGCGCCAGCAACTCGGCGCGGCGCATCCCCGTGACCATCACCAGCCAGACGAGCGTGCCCCAGTCGTCGTCCTGAGCCCACGCCGCGTCGATGATCCGCGCGGCCTGCGCGACCGTCGGCGGAACGGGCTGCGGCACCGGTACGCGCGGCTTGCGGGCGATGACTGCCGGGTTATCGGTGATCCAGCCCCAGCGCACGGCAGCGCCCAGCACGCGGCGGATCGCGAAGTGGATGCGGCGGATCGTGGCCGGTGACAGCGGCACGCACATGTGCGGCCGGCACTCGACGACTGTGCAGCTCGTCTCGGCGAAATCGTGCGGCGGATGGCCGCCCGCGGGAGGCCGGCCCGGCGGACGCTTGTGCTTCACCACCCGGCACTCGTGCGGCTCGGCCGTCCGGTGTTCGACGAACGGCCGCCCGTCGCAGCGAGCGCTGCAACGCCTCAGCTCGGCGTAGAACTCCTCCAGGACCTGCGTAGTCACCCGACTGACCGGCTCGTCGCCGAACGCCGGGTAGAGGTGCACGCGCGCGTACTGCTCGTAGCTGGCGCGCGTGGTCTCCTCGACGTCGTGCGTCCGCAACCACGTGTCCATCGCCATGCGGAACGAGGCGCGGGTCTTCGGGTGCTTCTGCGCGTCGACCTGGACGACGAGCCGCGTGAGGGCCTTCTTGGCAGCCGCCTCGGTAGTCACCGTCTCGCGGAGGTACATCCAGCGCTTGCTGAGCGGGTCGTGGCCGGCGAACACGATCACCTGGAACGAGTCGCCACGGGGCCTGATCTGGCCACGAGGTCGCTTCCCTGACCCGATTCTCGCCACGACCTCAGACTATTGGCTGCCAAGCTCGCAACCAGAGATCAAATGTCCGAGGCCAACCAGCACTGTTCGCGCTGGTCAGACGTGGTGGAGACGAGGGGAATCGAACCCCTAACCCCCGCCTTGCAAAGGCGGTGCTCTGCCAATTGAGCTACGTCCCCGTGCTGAGCAGGACGGTACCCGCTCGGCCTGAGCGGCGAGGCGCCGTTCTCAGTTGGTGGTGGCCTCGTGCCAGAGGTCGTTCTCCGACTTGGATGAGCGGACCTTCGAGAACACCAGCGCGCCGGCTGCG
>NZ_JAOPWR010000552.1 GCF_025965585.1 Pseudonocardia sp. | reverse complement strand
GGTCGGCGCCGCGAGTGCGAGGCGCTGGACCGACTGGTGGACCGGGTCCGGGCCGGTCAGAGCTCGGTGCTGGTCCTTCACGGCGAGCCCGGAGCCGGTAAGACCGCCCTGTTGGACTACCTGCGCGCGCGGGCGGCGGGCTGCCGCATCGCCCAGGTCGGCGGCGTGGAGTCGGAGATGGAGCTCGCGTTCGCCGGGCTGCACCAGCTGTGCGCACCGATGCTCGAGCGGCTGGACCGCCTACCGGGCCCGCAGTGTGAGGCGCTCGGCGCCGCGTTCGGGCTCTGCGAAGGGGCCGCCCCGGACCGGTTCCTGGTCGGCCTGGCGGTCCTGACCTTGCTGTCCGAGGCGGCGACCGAGCAGCCGCTGGTCTGCCTGGTCGACGACGCGCAGTGGCTCGATCGGGCGTCGGCGCAGGCCCTGGCGTTCGCGGCGCGCCGCGTGCTGGCCGACCCTGTCGCCCTGGTGTTCGCGGTGCGGGAGCCCAGCGACGACCGCGAGCTGAGCGACCTGCCGCAGCTGGTGGTCGAGGGGCTCGGTGACAACGATGCCCGCCTGTTGTTGGCGTCGGCGCTCCACGGGCGGCTGGACGAGCGGGTACGGGACCAGATCATCGCCGAGACCCACGGCAACCCGCTCGCCCTGCTGGAACTGCCCGGGGGCTTGACCCCGGCGGAGCTGGCCGGCGGCTTCGGGTTCCCGGACCCGCGGCCCCTGGCGAGTCGGATCGAGCACAGCTTCGTGCGGCGGCTTCAGTCGCTCCCGGATCAGACACGGCGGCTTCTGCTCACGGCGGCCGCGGACCCGTCAGGCGATGTGACTGTGCTGTGGCGGGCGGCCGAGCGACTGGGGATCGGCGCCGACGCCGCGGCACTCGCGGAGGAGGCGGGGCTGATCGAGGTCGGGGCCCGGGTGCGGTTCCGTCACCAGCTGATGCGCTCGGCGGTCTACCGGGCTGCCTCCTTGCGCGACCGTCAGCAGGTGCATCGCGCGCTGGCCGAGGTGACCGACCCGGACAGTGATCCCGATCGCCGAGCGTGGCACCGGGCGCACGCGGTGGTCGGGTCCGACGAGGCGGTGGCGGGCGAGCTGGAGCGCTCGGCGGACCGGGCGCAGGCCCGCGGCGGTGTCGCGGCGGCCGCCGCGTTCCTGGAGCGGGCGACCGAGCTCACGCCCGATCCCACCCGGCGGTCCGCGCGGGCGCTCGCCGCGGCGCAGGCCAAGTTCGAGGCCGGCGCACCGGACACGGCCTCCGAGCTGCTCGCGACCGCGGAGCTGGGCCCGCTCGACGAGCTTCAGCGCGCTCGGCTGGAGCGGCTGCGCGCCGAGATCGCGTTCGCCCAAAGGCGCGGCCGCGACGCTCCCCCGTTGCTGCTCAAGGCCGCCGAACGCCTCGCACCTCTCGACGTCGCGCTGGCGCGGGAGACCTACCTCGAAGCGCTCTCGACCGCGATCTTCACCGGCCGCTTCGGCAGCGGCAGCGGGGTGGCCGAGGCCGCCGAGGCCGCCCGCGCCGCGCCGCCGGCACGGCAGCCGCCACGGGCTATCGACCTGCTGCTGGATGGTCTGGCGACGCGGTTCACCCAGGGCTACGCGGCAGCCGTGCCCCCGCTCCAACAAGCGCTGCAGGCGTTTCGCCGACAGGATGACGGTGGCGATCTCGACCTGCGCTGGTATGGACTGGCGTGCCTCATCGCGCCGGATCTGTGGGACGACGAGGCTTGGTACGAGCTGACCGCCCGCCAGGTCCGGCTCGCGCGCAAGGCGGGCGCGCTCACCATCCTTCCCCTCGCGCTGAGCTACCGCGCCGGTGTGCACGTGAGCGCCGGGGAGTTCGCCGTCGCGGCGGCGCTGCTCGACGAGGCGGATTCGATCACGCAGGTGACCGGTAATGCGCCCCTCGGATACATCTCGCCATGGCTCGCCGCCTGGCGTGGCCAGCATGCCCGAGCAGCGGAGCTGATCGACGCCGGTGTCCAGGACGCGACCCTCAGGGGCGAGGGCCTGCCGATCACGATCGCGGACTATGCGGCCGCGGTGCTGGACAACGGTCTCGGCCGCTACGAAGCGGCCCTCGCCGCCGCCCAACGGGCATGTGAGTACGAGGATCTGAGTGTCTTCGGATGGGCCCTCATCGAGTTGGTCGAGGCGGGCGCCCGCAGCGGCCGCCCCGAGGTGGCCGCCGACGCCCTGCGGCGGCTGGACGAACGCACCCGCGCCAGCGGCACCCAGTGGGCCCTGGGCATCCAAGCCCGCTCCCGCGCCCTGCTCAGCGACGGCCCGGCCGCCGAGGACCTCTACCGGGAGGCCATCGAGCGGCTGGCCCGCCCCGGCAGCGCGGTGTATCGCGCCCGCGCGCGCCTGCTGTACGGCGAATGGCTGCGCCGGGAGAACCGCCGGCTGGACGCCCGCGAGCAACTGCGCGCCGCCCACGCCACGTTCCGCCGCAGCGGGGCCGAGGCGTTCGCCGAGCGCGCCCGCCGCGAGCTGCTGGCCACCGGCGAGACGGTGCGCAAACCCGCGGCCCAGACGGCCGCGGAGCTCACCGCGCAGGAGGCGCAGATCGCTCGCCTGGCCCGCGACGGGCAGACGAACCGTGAGATCGGCGCCCAGCTGTTCCTCAGCCCCCGCACCGTTGAGTGGCACCTGCGCAAGGTGTTCACCAAGCTCGACATCAGCTCCCGTCGACAGCTCCGAGAAGCACTCCCCCACCCCGGACCGGCCGTGCCGGAGTAGCCGGCCCAACCCCCCGCCGTGCGCTCACCGTCCGGCGGCGGGGGCGCTCAGCCCGCCGGTCTGCCGGTGCCCGGTTCGGGCGAGCCAGGGATCGAACCCGGGTCCTACCCGGGGGCGACCCGCCTGCGTCGGTACGAGAGTGAACCCGTCGGCGCGACCGACGCTGCTGTCGGCGCAGGGAGTGCTCCGATGTCGGTCCAGATCTCGGTCGTCCCTCGAGGCCGCCGCGCAGCAGCTCGCCGACGCGAGCTCGACACCCCTGCTCGAACAAACGCCAGGTAATGGAACCGCATCCGGTGGAGGCGAACAATGACCACGACAGCGACGAACCCGACAGTCGGGGCTCCGGTCGACATTCCCGAGTATCCGATGCCGCGGGCGGCCGGCTGCCCGTTCGATCCGCCGCCGGCCCTGCGGGCGTTGCAGGCGCAAGCGCCGATCACCCAGGTCCGGCTGTGGGACGGCAGCACCCCGTGGCTGGTCACCCGCTACGCCGACCAGCGCGCCCTGCTGGCCGACCCGCGGATCAGCTCCGACACCACGGCTCGTGGCTACCCGCACGTCAGTGCCGGGCTGCGGGAACGCCGCACGACGGCGCGGACCTTCATCAACATGGACGACCCCGAGCACGCCCGGCTGCGCCGGATGGTGACCGCGACGTTCGCCATCAAACGGGTCGAGACGCTGCGCCCGGCGATCCAACAGATCGTGGACGACTTGATCGACCAGATGCTGGCCGGTCCCACCCCGGTCGACCTGGTGCAGGCGTTCGCCCTGCCCGTGCCCTCGCTGGTGATCTGCCACCTGCTCGGGGTGCCTTACGCCGACCACGACTTCTTCCAGCACACCAGCAAGCTGCTGATCAACCGGGGCACCCCGCCGGAGGTGGCCCGGCACGCCCAGGACACCCTCAACGACTATCTGGACGGCCTGATCACCGACAAGCTCGCCCACCCCACCGACGACCTCCTCTCCCGGCTGGCCCACCAGCAGGTCCGCACCAGGCAGCTGACCCAGCGCGAGCTGGCCAGGATGGCAAGCCTGCTGCTCGTGGCCGGCCACGAGACCACCGCGAACATGATCGCGCTGGGCACACTGGCCCTGCTACAACACCCCGACCAGCTCACCAAGGTGCGCGCCACCACCGACCCCGCGGTGATCCGCGCCGCGGTCGAGGAGCTGCTGCGCTACCTCAGCATCGTCCACATGGGTCGGCGCCGGGTCGCGCTCGCCGACGTTGAGATCGGCGGCCAGCTCGTCCACGCCGGCGACGGCGTCGTCCTGGCCACCGAGGCGGGCAACCGCGACGAGCAGGCCTTCGCCGACCCCGACGCCCTGGACCTGGACCGCGACGCCCGCGCACACGTCGCCTTCGGGTTCGGGGTGCACCAATGCCTGGGCCAACCCCTGGCCAGGGTGGAACTGCAGGTCGTCTACGGCACCCTCTACCGGCGCATCCCCACCCTCCGGCTGGGCGCCGACCTCGCCGACATCCCGTTCAAACACGACTCGGGCGTCTACGGCGTCTACGAACTGCCCGTCACCTGGTCGACCCACCGTGCGGAAACACCCTGAACCCACCGCGAGAACCCAGAGAGAACCATCGAGGAAACGCCATGCGAGTGATCGTGGACCAAGGCAAGTGCGTCGGCTCGGGACAGTGTGTGCTGTCCACGGCGCAGGTGTTCGACCAGCGCGACGAGGACGGCATCGTCACGCTGCTCGACGACAACCCACCGCCCGAGCTGCACCAGGCGGTCCGGCAGGCGGCCGCGGTCTGCCCGGCCCTGGCCATCACCGTGCTGGACGAGCCGTGAGCGGGCCCCGACCCACATGGTGGCCCCGGGGTGATGCTTGGTGTCGACCGTGGCCACCCCGGCGGGGCCGAGCACGACGTGGTCGACGTCGGCGCCCTGGTCGCCGACCGGGACCGCGTGCAGCACGTTCCGGCGTCGGGCGGTCGGTCAGCCGGGCCCTCGGGTCGGTCAGCCGGCGCAGGTGGCGGGCGGTGATCCGCTCCCCTGCCGAGGTCGGTGCCCGCGCGGTACGCGGCCAGCACCGCGTGGAACTCCTCCGCCCACCCCGCGGGCACCGTGCAGGACAGCCCAGTTCGGCGCGGGCACCGCGGTCCACGAACCCGGAGGCGGGGGTGATGGCCATCAGCCCGGCAACGGCACCGGGGGCGGCGCCCAGCGTGGTGGGGTGCCCGGTGCGGACCTGCTCGACCAGCAGCCGGTCCTCACCACGACCGGAGGCACCGGTCGGACCAGACCGAGGTACGCCGCCGGGCGGGGGTGGCCTTTACTGGTCACGTGCCCGGCCGCCAGGACC
>NZ_JAOPWR010000550.1 GCF_025965585.1 Pseudonocardia sp. | reverse complement strand
GGCCTTCATCGCCAGTGCCATGGGGTACGCGAACGCCAACGGCGGTATCCCCTGGATCGAGATCATCATTCAGGTGATCGTCGCCGCCGTGCTGGTGGTGCTCACCGCGAACCTGTACGGCCGTCGTTCCGTCCGCCGCTGACCCGAGGCACCCCGGAGGCCGGATCCGTCCACGTGGACGGACCCGGCCTCCGCCGTTTCCGGGCTCACCTGTCGTCGTGCTGCTGTGGGTCGCGCTCACCCGCTGGCACGTGCTGCTCGCCGGCCACCCCGACGTGCGCACGTGGACGGTCGGCGGCCCCTCGCTCGGCGGGCTGGCCGCGGCGTCCACAGCAGATCGTGGCCGACACCACCGCGTTCGTCGACGGGCTCTGAGCGCGAGGATGGCGGGCGTGATCCCACCGACCTACGCCGACGTCGAGTCCGCCGCCGCCCGGCTGCTCGGCCACGCCCACCGCACACCGGTCCTCACGTCGAGCCGCGTGGACGACGAGGTCGGTGCCCGGGTGTTCTTCAAGTGCGAGAACTTCCAGCGGATGGGGGCGTTCAAGTTCCGCGGGGCGTTCAACGCGCTCTCCCGCTTCGACGACGAGCAGCGCCGCGCGGGGGTCGTCGCGTACTCGTCGGGCAACCACGCGCAGGCGATCGCGCTGTCCGCCCGGCTGCTCGGCATCCCGGCCACCATCGTCATGCCCCACGACGCCCCGGCCGCGAAGGTGGCCGCGACCAGGGGGTACGGCGCCACCGTCGTCTCCTACGACCGGTACGCCGAGGACCGCGAGGCGATCGGCCGGGCACTCGCCGCCACGCGCGGCCTGACGCTCGTGCCGCCCTACGACCACGCGGACGTGATCGCCGGCCAGGGCACCGCGGCGAAGGAGCTGATCGAGGAGGTCGACGGGCTGGACGCGCTGTTCGTCTGCCTCGGCGGGGGCGGCCTGCTGTCCGGGTCGCTGCTGGCCGCGCAGGCACTCTCCCCGTCGACGCGCGTCTACGGCGTGGAGCCCGCGGCCGGCGACGACGGGCAGCGGTCGCTGCGCTCCGGCGAGATCGTGCACATCGACACCCCCGACACCATCGCCGACGGCGCCCAGACCCAGCACCTCGGCGAGCTCACGTTCGCGATCATCCGGCGCGAGGTGGACGACATCCACACCGCCACCGATGCCGAGCTGGTGGACGCCATGCGAGTGTTCGCGAGCACGCTCAAGATCGTCGTCGAGCCCACGGGCTGCCTGGCGTTCGCCGCGGTCCGGCGGCTGGCACCCGAGCTGGCCGGACAGCGCATCGGGGTGCTGGTCAGCGGCGGGAACGTCGACCTCGCCCGCTACGCCGAGCTGATCAGCCGGCCGGCTCCCGCGCGGTGAACAGCGGGTGCGGCCGGATCCCGGGGGGAGTCGGCGGAAAGCAGAAACGCCGGTCGGATCCTGGTGGACCCTTCCGGCGTTCTGTGTGGTGAGGCTGGCGGTAGCGGTGGGATTTGAACCCACGGAGGCTTGCACCTCACACGCTTTCGAGGTCTGCGGGCGGGCGTCCGTGGGGAGCCGTACCCGTTCCCACCTGCGACACCGACCCCCCGCTCGCCCCCGACGAACCTGGCCGGACGGCGGCGAATGAGACTACGACTGAGACTAGGGAAGATCATCACCGCTAGTCGTGTCCAGCTGGCCGGTTCTGGGCCGCCGGATTTGCAGTCCACTGCGATAAGGCCTCTGACATGCGGTGGAGCCGCGTACCCCTGGTCCGCGTCCGTGCATAGTCCGCGCCGAGGCGGTGTAGAGCGTGCGGTCGCTCAGGGCGCGGTGATCCGCGGGAATCAACTATCGGCTTCGATCTGCGTCAGGTAGGTAGTCGTAGAGCCAGCGTCCCGTACCCACATCCGGCCTGTCGTCCCGGCGCCGGTATACCGGCGAAGGGCCCGCGGCGTTCGACAGCGCCACGCTTACCGGTGGCCACGGGGTGGCTTCAGCAAACTCTCGAACCGTCCCATCAGCCGGTCCACCGACGTACTCGACGATGTGACCCACCTCGGAAAGGGTCCACCACCCCCGACCCCCTGACCAGGGGCTACATGGCCGCAGCGCCCCGCCTCGGCCGTGCTCCAGATGGTTGCGGCCCCGCCCGAACGGGCTATGGCCTCGGTGGTGATCTCCTCGCGGCGCGGGTGGAACCCTTCCGGGCCGAGGGGTGGGGTGCAAGGCATGTAGTCCCGCCTTGTGCCCCGCCCCTCGGGCTGGCAGCCGTCTCGGCGCGCCGCGAGGAGATCACCACCCCACCGCACCTTCCCCGATCTCTGAGCGGTGCCGGGTTCGGGCGGAGCCCGTCTTTTCGACCGGGGTCGGATTGGTCCGACTTTCTGGCCTCGACGCAACCGGGCTGCCGGGGGATCATGACCGGGGTGCGCGCAGAGGTGCTGGTGGTACCGGACTGCCCGAACGAGACGACGACCGTCGAGCGGCTGCGCCAGGTGCTCGACGAGACCGGCCGTATCGACACACCGGTCGAGGTTCATGTCGTGACCCTCCAGACCGTGCCCTGGGCCTCGGCGTTCGCCGGATCGCCCACTGTCGTGATCGACGGCGTTGACCCGTTCGCGGACCAGGCGAGCGCTGGCGCGGGCCTGTCCTGTCGCGTCTATCGGGGGCCGGAAGGCGTGTCGGGGGCACCTTCGCTGGAGGCGCTGCGCAGGGTTATCGGTCGCTGAGATCGGCGCACTCTCCGCGGTCTGAGGGCCGGGTAGCCGGACCCGCCGGCCGCGAACGGGCCGGAGGCAGAGTGAGCGAGTCGGCGGGGCCGGCGTAGCCGGCCCTCGCGCCGCCGGAGGCGGCAGCCTTGATCCCATAGAGACGAACTCGGCAGCAGTCGGCAGGTACGGATGCTGAGCACTTCCGTGTCAAAGCGGATGCCCCGGCCCGACCGGTAGCCGGCTGGCCTGTCCCTGCTGGTCGGCGTACCGGCCCGTGTCACCCGGTGCGGACCGGTGCCGGGCAGGTTGGTGCCTTTCTGGTGCCTCTGGCCCGGCGCTTCCTCGTGCCCCTTGTGCTCGTGTGGCATCCCGTCGATCTGGCAACGCCTGAGCGCGCAAGGGGCCCGCGGGCGGCCCTCGACGCAACCAGCGGTCGACGAAGTGAGGCTCTGCTTCGGGACGTCCCGTGTGGTAACGCTCCGAGGTCGTCAA
>NZ_JAOPWR010000527.1 GCF_025965585.1 Pseudonocardia sp. | reverse complement strand
CTGCGTGAGCTCGGGACGGTGGCTCACAACGCGTCGGGCTCCAACATGGCCGACGGCGCGGTTGCCGCGCTGGCCCGCGATCGCGACACGCGATTCGCGGTGATCGAGGTGGACGAACTGCACCTCGCGGCCGTCGCGGAGGCCGTGGACCCTGCTGTGATCGTGCTGCTCAACCTCAGCCGTGACCAGCTGGACCGCGGCAACGAGGTCCGCGCTGTCGCGGCGGCGTTGTCGGCGGCGCTGATCCGGCATCCTCGAACTGCGGTGGTCGCGAACGTCGACGATCCGATGGTGGTGTGGGCGGCGTCGTCGGCGGCGCGGCCGGTATGGGTGTCGGCCGGATCGGGATGGGCCGGCGACACGATGACGTGTCCTCGATGCGGAAGCGCCCTGGACACCACCGTGGTGCAGTGGTCGTGTCTCTGCGGGCTGGCCCGGCCGGCCCCGTCGTGGACCACGCGGTCGTCGAGCCACCCCGACGGCGTCACGGGGCAGGGGGCGGCGGTGTCGGTGGATGGAACGGTGGCAGCGATCCACTTGCGTCTGCCGGGGCGGTTCAACCGGGGGAACGCGGTGATGGCGATCGCGGCCGCGGCCCACTTCGGCGCCGATCCCGTCACGGCGTCGGACGCGATGTCGCGTATCGAGGACGTGGCGGGGCGCTACGCGCTGATCGGGTACGGCCAGCACGAGCTGCGGTTGCTGCTGGCGAAGAATCCAGCCGGGTGGGCGGAGACCCTCGGGGTGATTGACGAGGCGAAGCCGCTGATGATCGTTGTGAACGCCCGGGAGGCCGATGGCCGTGATACCTCCTGGCTGTGGGACGTCGGGTTCGACGGACTGCGATCCCCGAGCGTGGTGGCGTGCGGCGAGCGCGCCGCAGACCTCGGTATCCGCCTGAGCTACGCCGACGTCCCGCACACCACGGTGGTCGATCCCCTCGTCGCCCTGGCCGGGATGGCCCCGGGGAAGGTCGACGTCGTCGCCAACTACTCGGCGTTCCACGACCTGCGCCGGCGCCTCGCATCGGGAACCTCGGCCGGGGCGACGTGATGGGCTCGTCCGACTCGACTCTGGTCATCGGCGTGCTGCTGCCCGACGCGTTGGGGACCTACTCCGACTCGGGTAACGCCGTGGTCCTCGCCCAACGAGCCCGCTGGCGGGGGATCCCCGCTCGGGTACTCGACATCACCGCCACCGCTACCGCGCCCCCGACCGGCTGCGACGTGTACCTGCTCGGGGGAGGTGAGGACAGCGCCCAGACCGCCGCTACCCGCTGGCTGGCCCGATACCCGGCGCTGCCGGAGGCGATGGCGACGACGGCCGTGACGCTGGCGGTCTGCGCCGGATTGCAGATCATGGGCCGGTCCATGTCCGACCGAAGCGGACACACCTATCCCGGGCTGGGCCTGCTCGACCTCACCACCGTGCCCGGACGGCGCCGCGCGGTCGGTGAAGTCGTCACGACATGCGCGATCCCCGGGGTCGGTCAGCTCACCGGGTTCGAGAACCACCAGGGCGTCAGCACCCTCGGTGACGGCCTGCAGCCGCTCGGCCAAGTCGTGCGCGGGGTCGGGAACGGCACCCTCGACCGCAGCGGGCACCCCGGCGACGGTGTGGTCGCCGACCGGATCATCGGCACCTACCTGCACGGGCCGGTCCTCGCCCGCAACCCCGCACTCGCCGACCACATCCTGCAGATGGCCACCGGCCGCACCCTGGAACCACTCGAGCTCCCTGACCAGCATGCACTACGCCGGACCTACCTCACGCGATCAGCGCGCTGACCTCGTCGATCCTCGGCAGCCACAGAGACACCGGCAGCGGCTGGTGCACCGCATCGTGCCATCGGTCAGGGGCCTCTGCGTGGGGACGCGTCCCGGCCACCCGTCCGGTCCCGTCGGGCATCCCGTGCGGGAGCGCGTTCTGGAGATCGCCGGTGGCGTCGTTGGCCCGGTGCCGGGTGCGGTGATCAGATCGGCTCGAGCAGTGCCGGGGCGAGTTGTTCCAGGTGGTTCACGCCGGTGGTGAAGTCGGTGCCGATCGGCATGCCCACCGTCACGTGGTCCGCGCCGGCGGCGATGTGCTCGCGCACCGTGGCTGCGATCGTCGCCGTGGCGCCCTGCCCGATGCTCGCCGCCACCAGGATGACCAGGAGCTTGTCCGGACCGAGCAGTCGCCTGGCCTGCGCGGTGAACTCGGGCTGCACCATGGCGGGCATCGCCCCGTCGGTGATCTCGCCGGCCAGCGTGAGCATCTTCGGGCCGTTCGCGGCGATGATGCAGGGGTAGGCCGCGTCGGGTGCGGGCAGTTGGGCCGGGCCGGTCATCTGTTCCAGGTAGTCGCGCATCGTGGCCAGTGGGGTGCCGTACTCCCGGCCGACGCTCGCAGCCTGTTCGGGGTAGCCGACGCCCAGGCCGAGCACGAGCCGGCCGGGGTAGGCCTGGGCCAGCAGGGCCGCCGCGCCGTGTGTGGTCTGCGGTGACCTGGCCCAGATGTTGGCGATGCCGGTACCGAACGCCATCTTCTCGGTGGCGGCGAGGAGCACGGCCAGCTGCACGAGGGCGTCCTTGCCGATCCCCTCGTTGGTCCACGCGGCGCGGTAGCCGGCGCGTTCCAGCCGGCGGACCGCGTCGCGCTGCAGGTCGGCTGGTGGTGCGCTGGTGGTCGGGACCGGCAGGAACGCGCCGACCGGCCCCAGAGCACGCCGGATCGCCTCGACCGTGGTGGTGCTCCCCATGGCGGTTGCGGCGCGGCTGATCATGCGGATGGGTTGTGGAAGTAGTGGCCCTTGTCGAGGTCGTCGATGAGCCCGGGGTGCGCCGGTTGCCACCCCAGCAGGTCGCGGGTCAGTGCGCTCGAGGCCGGGCCGTCAACCGCGAGGGGGCCGGCCAGCCAGCTGAAATGCTCGCCTGCCTCGGCGGGGGAGACGGCGACCACCGGGAGGTCGAGATGCCGCCCGATCACCTTCGCGACGTCGCGGATTGGCACGCCCTCGTCCGCGACCCCGTGC
>NZ_JAOPWR010000156.1 GCF_025965585.1 Pseudonocardia sp. | reverse complement strand
GGCGGCGCCGGCCCCGGCGGGCGGTGGGCCGGCGGGTGCCGAGCCCCAGGGCGGGCCGGGGAAGCGGGGCATCCCGTACGGGGACGGTGCCGACGGTGAGGCAGCCGCCGGGACGGCGGACGTCTGCCGGCCGAAGAGACGGAAGCGCGCCGAGGCGGTCACCGACGGCGTCCGGCCGCGGCGCACCGGACGGCGTCCGGCACCGCGCGCAGGGCACGGCTGGTGGTGAGGGGCGGGGCGGGGCGTCGAGACATGGGTCCCCCGTCTGCGGGCACGCGGAAGGACACCCGCGGCGCGGCGGCGGGTGGCGAGGTCGGATGGGCCGAGCCGCCGGCGGCTCGCCCGGAGCGGTGGTCACCGGCGGAACGGGACCGACACTAGGAGCGGGCCCGGGCCCCGCGGGGCCGAACGGATCGACGCTTCGCGAGTGCGAACGCGCAGAGCTAGGGCAGGAGCCAGTCGTGCACGGGCTCGTTGGCCGTCGAGTGCTCGAGGTAGCGGCCGAGCATGCCGTGCAGGGCCTTCTGCCGATCGGCGCCACGCTCCTCGAGCGCGGCCACCGTGTCGAGCTGCCAGGCGGCACCGGTGCGCTGCGTGGCGCAGCGGCGTTCGATCACCGACAGGTAGCGGTCGATCACCCCGGACGCGACCCCCCAGCGCGTCAGGCCCTCGGCGGCCTGCGGCAGCAGCTTGCGCAGCACCAGCTCGTCGGGGCGGATCCAGCCCGACCCCGGCCAGTACAGCGGCCCCCCCAGCCCGTGGCGGGCGGCGGTGGTGAAGTTCTCCTCCACCGCCTCGAACGACATCGAGCTCCACAGCGGCCGCTCGGCCTCGACGAGCACCCGCAGCAGCCCGTAGAAGAACAGGGCGTTGGCCACCATGTCGACGGCCGTGGGGCCCGCGGGCAGCACCCGGTTCTCCACGCGGATGTGCGGGACGCCGTCCGCGATGTCGTAGACCGGCCGGTTCCAGCGCCAGATCGTGCCGTTGTGCAGGCGGAGCTCGTTGAGCTCGGGCACGCGGCCCTCGCGCAGCTCCTGCATGGGGTCGGTGTCCTCGGTGACGGGCATGAGGCCGGGGAAGTACCGCCCGTTCTCGGAGAACAGGTCGAGCACCGAGGTGATCCAGCGCTCGCCGAACCACACCCGCGGCCGCACGCCCTGGTTGCGCAGCTCCACCGACCGCACGTCGCACGACTGCTCGAACAGGGGGATGCGCGTCTCGGCCCAGAGCCGCGAGCCCATGAGGAACGGCGAGTTCGCCCCGACGGCCAGCTGCACGCCCGCCAGGCACTGCGCGGCGTTCCAGTAGGCGGCGAAGGAGTCGGGGTGCACCTGCAGGTGCAGCTGCATGGACGTGCAGGCCGCCTCGGGGGCGATGGAGTCGAAGTCGGCCATGAGGTGGTCGGGCTCGACGGCGTGGCGCCCCGACGGGTCGTCGCCGGAGATGTCGAGGCGGATCGGCTCCCCGCGGGCGTTGAGCATCTGCTCGTTGAGCATGACGTAGCGGCGGTCGGTGGACAGCGCCTCGACGACGAGGTGGCGGGGCTCGAGCGTGGGCAGGATCCCGATGACGGCCAGCTGTGACCCGCAGTCCTCGGCCTTGGAGCGGGCGGTGGCGAGCTCGTCGAGCAGCTGGCCCTCGAAGTGGCGCCACTCGTCACCGGGGAGCGGGCGCGGTGGCAGGTTCAGCTCGAGGTTCCAGCGGCCCAGCTCGGACTGGAACTCAGCGGCGCCGATGGCGTGCAGGACGTCGGCGCTCGAGAGCGACGGGGCGAGATCGGCGTCGACGAGGTTGAGCTCGACCTCGATCCCGGTCATCGGTTCGTCCCGCGCGAACGTGTGCTCGCGCAGCATCACCGCCAGCGTGTCGAGGCACTGCTGGACCTTCGCCCGGTAGAGCTGACGATCGCGCCGACTGAACGTGGTCCGGTCGACGTCCTGGCCCATGCGTGTGCTGCCTCCCTGCCCCCGGGCCATGCCTGATGCTGCCTCCCGAGCCGACGACCATTCGCCCGATCGGGCGGGTTGTCCACCGTGACACACCGGTGATCGCTCCGCTACGGCCGTCCGAATGACGGGGCCGAGCGGCGCCTGCAGCTGAGGGGGACCGGCCTGCGACGATGCGTCCCCGTGGCCACCATCACTCCCGTCACGGACGTCGCCGACGCCCGCGTCGACGACTACCGCGACCTCACCGCGGCCGACCGCAGACCCGACCGGCCCGGCGGGCGCGGCCTGGTGATCGCCGAGGGTGTGGTGGTGGTGCGCAGGCTCCTCGACTCCCCGTACCCGGTGCGGTCCCTGCTCGGCGTGCCGCGCCGGATCGACGAGCTGGCCGCCGATCTCGACGGCCACGACGTGCCCGCGTACGCCACCGACGCGGACACGATGGCGTCGGTCGTGGGCTTCCACCTCAACCGGGGCGTGCTCGCCGTCGCAGACCGGGCGCCCGCGCCGGACGTCCCCGAGCTGCTGCGCACAGCGCGGATCCTGGCCGTGCTGGAGGGCGTCGGCGACCACGAGAACCTCGGTGCGCTGTTCCGCAACGCCGCTGCCCTCGGTGTGGGCGGGGTGCTGCTCGGCCCGCGCTGTTCCGACCCGCTCTACCGGCGCAGCGTCCGCGTCTCGATGGGCCACGTGCTGCGGGTGCCGTTCGCGGAGCTCCCCGGCCCCTGGCCCGCCTCCCTGGGCGTGCTGCGTGCCGCGGGGCTGCGGGTCGCAGCCCTGACCCCCGCCGCTCACGCGGTGCCCCTGGCGCAGGCCGGGCTCGGCGGGCAGCGGGTGGCTCTGCTGCTGGGCGCCGAGGGTCCCGGCCTGTCGGACGAGGCGCTCGCCGCCGCCGACGTCCGCGTCCGCATCCCGATGGCCACCGGCGTCGATTCGCTCAATGTGGCAACGGCGGCCGCCGTGGCGTTCCACGCGGTCGCGTCGCCCGTAGGCTGACGGGCGAGGGCGGCGTCCACGAACGTCCTCCGGGCCGCTCGCGGGCCCGGGCGGCCCCTCGCGGCGTCCCGGTATGAGCTGCGGGCGGCGCCTTGTGAGGAACCACCTGGATCCCGCGATCAACCCGGCAACGCCCGTGGCCACCGCACTATCGACGGAGGGAGTGCGCCGTGCTGGGGGACCGGCAGCCGGGTGATCCACCACTGCCCGTCGACCTGCAGGACGCCCTGCGGGAGTGGGCGGCGTTCGCCACGGCCGTCACGCGATCGGGCCGCCCGGAGGAGCTCGCGGTGCTGCGCCGCCGCGGCCGCCAGCTCGCGTCGCGCGCGGCCGACGTGCTGGGCCGTCCGGTGGAGCTGGTCGACCCCGTGACGGGCGACGTCGAGTCGGTGCGGGTCGGGGCCACGGGCCCGATCCCACGGCTGGACCCGACCCCGCCCGGGCCCACGCCGTGGATCACGGGCCTCACGGTGGCGGCCTTCTTCGCGGTGTTCGTCGCCATCGCCGACGTGGTGCTCAGCCGCTCGTTCGCGGAGGCGTTCGGGCTGGTGTGGGTGCCGGCCAACCTGCTCGTGGGGCTGGGCCTGTCGCCGTCGCTCTGGCTGGTGCGGCGCACGCCGTTCTGGCGCTGGCCCGCGCTGGGCGCCACCGTGGGTCTCGGGGTGGCGTGGGTGGTGCTCCTGCTCGGCCTGCTCGGCTGAGCCGGCGCCCGCGGGTGCAGGCGCGGACGTCAGCGCTGGCCGCGCACGCCCAGCAGTACCTCGTCCCAGGACGGCATGACCGGCTTCCCCTTCTTCGTGCGCCGGTTGGCCGCGGGCGCGGCCTCGGCGGGCGCCTCGGGGGCGGGGCTCTCCGGCGGTGCCTCGGCGGCCGGCTCGTCGTGCGGGGCCTCCGCTGCGGGCGGCGCCGCGGCCGGGGGCTCCGGCCGTTCCGCGGGCGGCGGGGCCTCGACCCGGGGCTTCTCCTCGGGCTGGGCCTCGACGCGAGGCTGGGACGACCGCTGCACGGCCTCGGCTGTGTGCTGCTGGGGCTCCGCGGCGTGCTGGGGCTCCGCGGCGCGCGCGTACTCGGGTGCGCGGGCGGGCTCGGCCTGGCGGGCGGGCTCCGGGCGGCGCGTGGCGGGCGG
>NZ_JAOPWR010000514.1 GCF_025965585.1 Pseudonocardia sp. | reverse complement strand
GCTGGTCACCGGGGCCAACGCGCATGACAGCACGATGCTCGCGCCGCTGCTGGACACCAACCCCGGAGTCCGTGAGCGCCGCGGACGGCCGGGACGTCCCCGACGCCGGCCGGGCAAGCTGCACGCCACAAGGGCTACGACTATCCGCGGTGCCGCCGCTACCTGACCCGGCGCGGGATCGGGGTGCGGATCGCTCGCCGCGGCATCGAGGACTCCACTCGGCTCGGGCGAGTGCGGTGGGTCATCGAGCGCACGATGTCGTGGCTGCTCGACTTCCGCCGCCTGGCCCTGCCGCTACGACCGCTCCGAAACCACCATCACGGCCCTGTTGTCGCTGGCCTGCGCCCTGATCTGCCATCGCCGCCTCGCCCAGCACCAGCCACCGCCGTCGTGACGGCGCTCTCGGCGGCGCTCTACGAGACGGGTGTGAGCGGCCGCCAGGCCAGCCACTGCAGGGCTCGGTCGGCTTCGGCGAGGTCGAAGCGATGCGGGTCGAACGGCCCGCCCACCCACTCCAGGCGCTCGTCATGTTCGGGATGCGACGGGTCGGCCAGCACCGCCTGGAACTCCTCGTAACCCCACGGACCGCCCACGTCCTCCGGCGGACACGCCCCTTGCCCGGACACACACCGCGGGTAACGCACACCCGGTTTTGGAGCGACGATCTTCTCCACGGTGAGCCGGTGGGCCCAGTTGTCGCCGAAGTCGTACAGGTAGCCGAACCAGTCACCCTCGCTGACCAGGCGGAACAGCTTGACCTTGGCTTCGTCGGTGACCTGCTGGCCGTCCCAGTCCGGGTCCACAATCCCGTAGCGGCGCCCGTCGATGGCGAACTCGTGCAGGTGCGAGCTGGTCCAGCCTGTCGCCGACTGCACCACCTCATGCAGCACCGCCAGGCTGACCTCGCCCGGAACCTGCACACGGCGCTGGACCGGGGGCTCAACATCTTCCAACACGATCTCGAGCTCGAAGATCTTCGTCTTCGCAGTCACGCGAGGGACGGGCATGCCCCGATGCTGTCAGCCCCGCCAGAAGCAGCAGGAGCGGGCCCACCACTTCTGAAACGACGTCTTATGTCACCATCACGCAACGGAAGGTCTCATGTGGGCCGCTACGGTGGCAACGCCTCGGGGCTCGAAAGGCTGGGCCGACGTAACAAGATGTTACAAGACGTTACAAGACGGAAAGGGGCCGGGTGAAACTGCAGCGGCCGCAATCGGGCGACGACTGGCCCCCTCGCCAGAATCGAACGACGTCAGCGCGGACGGCCCCGATCACCTCCCAACGCTGCGGACCACGCGGCCCAACCACGCCGGAGGCTCGTCGATGACATCCCTCCCCGTCGCCCGCCCGCGAGATTGCCCGTGACGGCCCCGGTGACGGTGCTGTCCGGCGGCACGGTGGTGACGATGGACCCACGCCGCCGGGTGATCGAGGACGGCGCGGTGGCGTTCTCGCCGGCCTCCGGGTACCTGCTCGCCGTCGGGCCCGCGATGCAGCTGCGAGCGGACTACCCGACGGCGGAGCTCGTGGACTGCACCGGCCGGATCGTCCTGCCCGGCTTCGTGAACACCCACACCCACCTGTTCCAGACCTTGCTGAAGGGACTCGGCGACGACCGGGTGCTCGCGGACTGGTTCACGGCCATGACCGGACCCTCCGCGGTAGAGCTCACCGAGGAGGACTGCTACGCCGCGGCGCTGCACGGCTGCGCCGAAGCGTTGACCACCGGGACCACGACGCTGGTCGATTTCATGTACGTGCACCCGCGCCCCGGTCTGGGCGACGCGGTGGCGGCGGCGATGGACGAGGTGGGCATCCGGGCCGTCATGGCGCGCGGCTACGTCACGGCCGGAGCCGACGTGGGCGTGCCGGTCGCGCTGGTGCAGACGCTGGACGCCGCGCTCGCCGACGCGCAGCGGCTGATCGACCGCTGGAACCGACCCGGCTCACGCGTGCAGGTCGGCCTCGCGCCGTGCATGAGCTGGACAGTCGACGCGGCGACGCTCCGCGAGACCCGAGCGCTCGCCGACGCGACCGGAGCGCTGGTCACGATGCATCTCGCCGAGTCGCCGTTCGACGTCACCGAGTCGCAGCGCCGATTCGGGATGCGTGACGTCCCCTTCGCCGCCGCCACCGGACTGCTGGGCCCCGACTTGCTCGCGGTGCACTGCGTGCAGTGCGACGAGCATGACATCGACCTGCTCGCCGCACACGACGCCAAGGTCTCGCACAATCCGTGCAGCAATCTCTACCTGGGCTCGGGAATCGCCCCGATCCCGCGGATGCAGCGCCGCGGTATCACCGTCGGCCTGGCCACCGACGGGCCGGCGTCGAGCTCGAACCACTCGATGCTGCAGGCGATGAAGTTCGCCGCGCTGATCCACAAGGGCGCGTTGCGCGACGCCGAGATCATGACGGCAGAGAAGGCGCTGGAAATGGCGACCATCGACGGGGCCGCGGCGCTGGGCATGCAGGACGTGATCGGCTCGCTCGAACCGGGAAAACGGGCCGATGTCGTCGTGGCCGAGCTGTCGAGCCTGTGCCTCACGCCACTGCACCAGCCGGTGTCGGCGCTGGTCTACAGCGCACGCGGAGACGAGGTGGACCGCGTGTACGTCGACGGGCGGCTGGTGGTGCGCGGCGGCGCGCCGGTCCTGGTGAACCCCTCGGAGGTCAGGCGGCGCTCCGCGGCCGCGGCGAGCGCGCTGACCGACCGGGCGGGAACCGCCGCGCTGGCCAGACGGGCCTGGCGCTCGATGATCGTCTCTTGACCGGGAACTATCCGCAGACCAGCACAGCGAAGGCCTTCGGGCGAGACGCACATGGAGGTTCTGAGTGTGAAGCCGGCACCGTACGACTACTACGACCCGACGACCGTTCAGGAAGCGATCGGGCTGCTCAACGAGTTCGGCGACGAAGCAAAGCTGCTGGCCGGCGGCCAGAGTCTCGTGCCCATGCTGAACTTCCGGCTGGCCAGACCGAGCCAGCTGGTCGACATCAACAACGTGACCGAGCTGGACTACGTCCGTCGCGACGACGGCGTACTCGTCATCGGTGCGCTGACCCGCCATCGCAGCCTCGAGCTGTCCGAACTCGCCGACGGCGCGTGGGCGCTGCTGCCCGAGGCGCTGCACAACGTCGGGCACGTGCACATCCGCAACCGCGGCACCGTCGGCGGGAGCCTCGCCCACGCCGATCCCGCCGCCGAGCTCCCCGCGGCGGTCAGCGCGCTCGGCGGGCGCATGGTGCTGCGCGGCAAGGACGGCGAGCGCGAGGTCACCGCGGACACGTTCTTCGAGGGCTTCTTCACCACGGCGCTCGCGCCCAACGAGATCCTGACCGAGATCCGGATCCCCGCGTGGCCGGCCAGGAGCGGATCAGCGTTCCTCGAGGTCAGCCGGCGGCACGGTGACTTCGCCCAGGTTGGCGTCGCCGCGGCGATCGCTCTCGGTGACGACGGGCGAGTGATCCAGGGCGGGCTCGTCCTCGCCGGCGTCGGCAGCGAGCCGGTTTGCGCGTCCGCCGTGATTGACGGGCTCGTCGGCGAGCAGCCGACCTCGCAGCTGATCGGGGAACTCACCGAGGAGTTCGTCGCCGCGCTCACACCCCCGTCCGACCTCCACGGTTCGGCGGGCTACCGCCGGCAGCTCGCCCGGCACCTCGTTCCCCGTGCCCTCGACGAGTCCGTACGCCGAGCCCTGGCCTGACCTGAGTCCCGACGGCGTGACCACATCCATCCGGTCACACCTTGATCCAGACGTGGAGACAACATGAGCAGGAAAGCAGACGAAACAGCGGTCGTCGCTGGCGCGGACTCGACGACTGAAAGATCGATCACCGTGACGGTGAACGGTGAGCGTTTCGAGCGCACCGTTTCCGTCCGCAAGTCGCTGGTCGACTTCGTGCGGGAGGACCTCCGCCTCACCGGTTCGCACGTCGGTTGCGAGCACGGCGTGTGTGGGGCGTGCACCGTCCTGGTGGACGACGAGCCGGTTCGGGCATGCCTGATGCTCGCGGTCCAGGCCAACGGCAAGGTCCTGATGACCGTCGAGGGCATCGCCGGCGAGGACGACGAGCTGCACCCCGTCCAGCAGGCGTTCTGGGAGAACCACGGCCTGCAGTGCGGGTTCTGTACCCCGGGCATCCTGCTGACGACATACGACTTCCTGCAGGAGAAGAAGAACCCCACGAGCGGCGAGATCCGCGAAGCGCTATCAGGCAACGTCTGCCGGTGCACCGGCTACCAGAACATCGTGCGATCGGTCCAGGCAGCCGACAAGCAGTGGGAGCGCTGACATGGGTGTGAAGATGGTGGGCGCTCGCGTCAAGAGGGTCGAGGACCCCCGTCTGCTGCGAGGTGAGGGAGCGTTCGTCGACGACATCGACCTCCCCGGAGTCCTGCACATGGCGGTCCTGCGCAGCCCGCACGCGCACGCCCGCGTGCTGTCTGTCGACGTCGGCCCTGCGCGCGAGCTCCGCGGTGTCGTCGACGCGTTCTCGGCAGCCGACCTGGGTCCGGACCCTGCCGCGATCCCCGTGCTGTTCCCGGTGGAAACGTCCCGCGACATGCCGCAGTACGCGCTCGCCCGCGACGCCGTCCGGTACGTCGGTGAGGGCGTCGCGGTCGTCGTCGCGGAGAGCAGGCACGTCGCCGAAGACGCGCTGGAGCTGATCGAGGTCGAGTACGAGGTGCTCGACGCCGTGGTCGACTCCGCCGCGGCGATCAAGCCCGGTGCGCCCGTGCTGCACGCAGCCGCGCCGGACAACATGGGCGCCCGCCTCGTCTACTCGGTCGGCGACGTCCACTCGGCGTTCGAGAAGGCGGATCGGGTGGTCAAGGACCGCCTCGACATGCAGCGCTACACCGGGATCCCGCTCGAGACCCGCGGCGTGGCGGCGACCCGCGACGCCGTCACGGGTGAGATGACGATCTGGGCGTCCAACCAGTGGCCGCACATCCTGCGCGGGATCGTGGCCGGCATCCTGGGCATGCCCGAACGCTCGGTGCGGGTGATCACTCCGGACGTGGGCGGCGGCTTCGGGACGAAGGCCGAGGTCTATCCCGAGGACGTCCTGGTCCCGTTCGCCGCGAGCAGGCTCGACCGGCCGGTGAAGTGGATTGAGGACCGGAACGAGCACTTCCTGACGCTCGTGCACTCCCGCGAGCAGACCCATGAACTGGAGTTCGCGTTCGACGCCGACCGGCGCATCACCGGCCTGCGCGCCACGCTGATCACCGACATCGGCGCCTACCAACGCACCCTCGCCGTGATCAACTCATCGTTGGCCGGCACCAGCATCGCCGGCGTCTACGACATCCCGAACGTGCACGTCGAGGTCATCTGCGCGGCGACCAACAAGAGCCCGGCATCGCCTTATCGCGGCGCCGGTGCTCCCGAGTCGGCGTTCGCCCGGGAACGCCTGATGGACATCGCCGCGCGGGAGCTGGACATCGACCGCGCCGAACTGCGCCGTCGCAACCTGATCAAGCCCGAGCAGATGCCCTACGACACGGGCATGGCCTCGGTCGAGGCCGCGGTGATCCTCGACAGCGGTGACTTCCCGGCCGCGCTCGACGCGGCGCTGAAGATGGTCGATTACGACGGTTTCGCCGAGAAGCAGCGCACAGCGCGCGCGGACGGCCGGCTGATCGGGCTCGGGATCTGCGTCTACCACCAGCTGTCGGGCACGGGGCCGTTCGAGGGCGCCAGCGTCAGGGTCGATCCCTCGGGCCAGGTGACCGTGAATTCCGGTGCGGCGCCGCAGGGCCAGGGCACGGGCACCATGCTCGCCCAGATCGTCGCGGACGAACTCCAGGTCGACTACGAGTCGATCAAGGTCGTCTTCGGGGACACCGGCCGGATCGGCTTCGGCATCGGCACGTTCGCCAGCCGCAACGCCGTGATGTCCGGGACTTCCGTGCTGATGGCGTCGAAGAAGGTGCGCGAGAAGGCGATGGAACTCGCGGCGCACATGCTGGAGGCCAACGTCAACGACCTCGTGCTCGAGGAGGGCTACGTCCAGGTCAAGGGCAGCCCGCAGTCCAGGCTGAGCCTCACCGAGATCGCCGCGGGGGCCGCGCCGGGCGGCAGCCGGCCGCCGGGCATGGAGCCGGACCTGGAGTCTGTGCAGTACTTCGAGAACCACGCGGCGCCTTACTCCTTCGGCATTCATATCGCTGAGGCCGAGGTCGACCGCAACACGGGGCTGGTCGAGATCTCTCGATACGTCGTCGTCAATGACGCCGGCGTGATCATCAACCCGATGGTTGCCGAGGGGCAGATCGCCGGCGGTGTCGCGCAGGGTCTTGGTGGCGCGCTGATGGAGGAGCTCGTCTACGACGCGGAAGGGCAGCCGCAGTCGGCGTCCTTCATGGACTACATCCTTCCAGGAAGCCTCGACGTCCCGGAGATCGAGGTCGGGCACTTGCACAGCCCGTCGCCGCTGAACCCGCTGGGAGTCAAAGGAATGGGCGAGGGCGGTGCAATCGGCGGTCACAGCGCCGTCGCCAATGCCGTGGCGGACGCGATCGAGCACCTCGGCGTACGGGTCACGAAGACCCCGCTCAAGCCGTCCGTCGTCTGGGAGCTAATGGAATCGGCTGGCCAGCAGGGACAGTGAGCGTGGCGCTCCGGACACGCCGGTTCAATGCTCACCGTCGGGCCGCCTGAGTCGACCAGGTGCCAGCCACGCCACAATCACCTCGTTGCTTCATCGACGAGAACAGGTTGGTGCGGCCAAGGCACTGCAGTACGGTCAAAGCGATATCACCTGGCCAGACGCCCAAGGCTGATCCAGCCCCGGCTGGAGCGGCGGACACGGCCTGGCTGCCGATCGTTGACGGCCGCCGTACTCGAGTGGCGTCGCCAAGCTGGTGTGCGACCGGTCCGGTGACGGGCGTGGCGTCGACGTAAAGGGCGGCCACCGCGTGATCTTCTTGAAGACCTCTCACCGTACTTCAGGAGCCCACGCGATGACCGCACCGTCCAGTATCGACAGTGAGGATGGTCCCGGCATCACCGGTCGGGCCTGACTCAAGTATCGACAGACGCCGTTGGGCTGTCTTGGCATGGGATCCGTCGGTCCGGGCCCCAGGCCCGCCCCGACCGGCCCGCGGACCGAACGGCGTCTTCGGCAATCCCACGGCCGGTGGGAGCACAGCCATCGTTCGACACGGAACCGGACGGTCATCGCGTCAAAGCGCAGGCCGGTCAAATCGAAGCCGTAGACCGGCTGCGGAGCGTTACGCTCCCCGCCCTATGCGCGACGACTACCACCGACAGCTCGACGGCCTCGCTGGCCCACATGTGCGGCGAGGTGGCGGTTGCCGTGCAGAAGGCCACCCGCGCGCTGCTCGACTGCGATCTCCGGGCCTGTCCGCGGCCGGCGAGGAGCGCCACGAGGTAGGCGGTGTCGAGGATCGGGAACCGGGGTGGAGAGTCGCTCCCGTTCCGCCCGGCCGACGACGAGTGGCGGGAGCATCTCGACTGGTCCCCGCCGGAGTTCCAGCCGCACCGCCACCAAGCAGAGGCGTGGATCCGACGGGACCCTTATCCCACCGCAGGAGTACGTGGAGGCCGTACTAAAGGCAAAGGTCGATCGGTCGCGTTGAGTTCAGCGGGCGGGCACTACTTGTCGAGGATCTTCTGTAGGCGTGCCTCAACGAAATGTTCGGCCTCGGCCCAGATGCTCTTGCGGTTCCAGCCCAGGCCCGGCATCACCACGAGCGATCCACTGTCGGGGTCGGTAGGCCGCCGGTGAAGTTCGAGCACCTGGTAAGCCCACGTGTGCGACCCGGTGTAGGAGCGGTACCGAGCCTTGCGGTCGGCGAGTTCTGGATCAGGTTCGGCACCCTCCACGGCCACTTCAGGTAGCAGCAGCCAGGGCTCCGCATGGGGCTTCAGTTCCACCTCCAGCGTCGCGAGCACCTCGATCAGGATGTTGTCGAGGTCCTTGGCGCCGGCGCGCTTGGGCGGGGTGACGAGCACCGTCACCCGCAGCGGGACGAGTAGCGGTTGCAAGTCTGGCCGGTCCTGGACGAACTTCTGCAGGGCGGTGCGAACTCTCTGGTCGAACGCGACACCTTCACCGGCTTGTGTAGGCAGCGGGGGAAGATCGATGTGGATGGCCAAGGAGAGCAAGTCTCGATCCGCAGTGCTTGCTTCGCGAATCATCCTCATGATCTCTTCCACCGCCGAGGGTTCTGTCCGCCCGAGCCGGGCCAGCCGGTTGGCATCGGCGTGGACCCCCGTGAGGAGCCATCGAGCATTGCGGAAGAAGACTGACCGCAGCAGCCGGTCGTTGGCACCGAACTGCATCGCCTGGTATCTGGATTTGCCCTCTGCGTGCAACCATGCTTCGAGATCCGCTGGCAGGAGACGGGCCGGCTCATCGACGTCCTGGTTGGGATCGGCCTCAGCCCAAGTGGTGTTGTCCTCAAGGTCCGAGCCGTCATCAAGCAGCTCACCGGCGAGCTCCATGTCGTTGATGGCGGACGTTCGGGTTCGTGCTTCCAGATAGATGCTTCCTGCGCTGGCCGGCGTACGAGACGTTGCGAGCGAGGCGTACAGCAGCTTCACCTGCGCGTCGTCTCGGTAGAGAACTGCACCGGGATCGTTCGCCGGAGCGGAAGTAGCGCCGAGGAGATCGAGGTAGTTCTTGGGCAGCCGCCACAGCGACGGTGGCTGCGGCTCGGTCGCATGGAAATGGAAGTCGACGGCGAGCGCAGCATGGGGTCGAGGCCACTGCGGACGATGCACAAGGGCTTCACGCACCGCCCCTCGGAACGCTGGCGCCTGGCGCCTACCCGCACGACCCTTCTGGCGCGGCTCGTCCTCCAACGATGCCCTGACCGTCTCCAGCCAGCGGTAGATCCGCTTGCGCTCCGTGGCCTCGTACGAGCCCCAGTAGTCGTTCACGAGGCAAGTCTGGACCAGGTGACCACGGACTTACCGATCAACACGACGTCAGTAGCGCCTAGGTATCCAGGAAATCCCACTCCGACCCGAGCACCCACCGCAGGACGGACAGTTTGCCGTTCCACATGCCCCACTCGAAGTCGCTCTCGACCACTCGTACGTCACGACCGTGGGTTCGGCTCGTGGCAAGGGCCGAAGCAATAAGTTCGTCGCGTTCCTCTTCCGTCAATCCTCGGTCCATCTTCTTCTCCTGCTCCTTGATGGAATGCACGAGGTGACGGTCGAACGAGATCAGATCGAAGTGTTCCTGTTCCGCCTGGAGAATCTCGTCGAGACGACGGGGTTCCTCGGTGAAGTCTGACTCCTCCACCAGCTCGTCGAACTCTTCGGCGAAGTGGCTCTGGAGGACGGCGACGAGGCCCTCGACGCCAAGGTGGTAGCTCGATCCGTCACTGTCGAACAGGTCGGCAATGTCCGCGTGGGGTTGTCGGTGGTCACCCGTAGACACGGAGAAGTCCAGATAGTTGGACGTGACGAAGGCATACGAGTCGACACCCAGGTCACCGGCGGCAACAGCCGTCCCGTACAGCTCAATCAGTAGAGCATCGGCGACGCTGTTCTTGTTCTTGTGAAGGGGCGCCAGCTTCTCCAAGCCCCGGCGTACCACGCCGGCGTGCTCTGTAGTTCCGGCTTCAAGCCGGTGGCCGTTGCCGAACAACTCGAGGATCTCTTCGAAGTTGCGGGTCGTCAACGCTCCGATGAGCGGCACTTGGTGAGCAAGGGCATCGATCCACCCGAGAGCCTCACCCCGGTCCACGCCGCCGTAGTCGACGATGTCCCGACGAAGTGCCTTGAAACGCTCCGCAACGCCACTGCTCATCGCTGATTCGATGCGGGTCCGGTTTCGCTGTACTCCGCGACTAGGACGTCAGGCACCAGGAGCTCGACGTCCCCGCTGAGTACCAAGAGTCTCAACGCCACGATCCACTTCTGGGCATCCCGCCTCCGGGCCAGATCGAGCCATGTGGAGGTATCGACGAGCAGCCGCAGCACGCGCGCACCGTACCAACCTGATTTCATGATCATCGCGGTCTAGGCTCGTGACTAATGGGTGCTACTCCCAACATCGTGACCCGTCAGCAGTGGGGTGCTCGACCTGCGACGTCGACGAGCCCCCTGGTAGCCAAGAGCGGGTTCGCGTGCCACTGGGAGGGCCCGCATCTCGGTCTCACGTCGCCGGCCCAAGCACAGGCCACGGTGAGGCAGATCCAGGCCGACCACATGGACGGCCGCAACTCGGACCACAAGCCGTGGGCGGACATCGCCTACAGCTGGCTTATCGACCCGTGGGGCAACGTCTACGAGGGCCGAGGGTGGGACAGCCGCAGCGCGGCCAACGGGAGCACGGAGGCCAACGCGAGCTGGGGAGCCATCTGCTACCTCGGCGGTGAACGTGATCCCTTCACCGACACAGCCAAGCAAGCGTTCGTCGAGCTGATCGGCCTCGGACGCTCGCAGCACGGTTACGGATCCGATGTCTTCCCGCACTCGCACTTCTGCGCCACGCAGTGCCCTGGCGACGACATCCGCAACTGGGTCACCGCCGGGCTACCGCTCCCGTCGCAATCCCCAACACCGTCAGGAGATGACGACGTGGCTGACGCCCTCACCATCACGTACCCCACCGGTAACAAGACGATCTTCGCGCCCGACGGCGCAGTGCTCAACGCCGGCACCACGTCGTACGGGTCGTTCAAGTCGCTTCGAGATGACGAGAAGCTGGATCTGGTGCTGCCCCCGTACGCGGCATCCCCGGTCGACATCAACAACGAGGCAGCCGGAGCGATCGGCTGGACCCTCGGCAAGGACGGTAAGACCGTGCACCAGTGGAAGTTCGACGCCGCCTTCCTGGCGTCCCACAAGTAGCGAGCTGATTGATGGCAAGTGGGGATCCCACCTACACGGTGAAGCGCTCGAAGCATGCAACAGCGTTCTGGGCAAGGTCGCCGCGATCCTCGACGCGTTCGGCCCGGACGAGGACTCCGTCCCGCTCGCGACGATCGCCCGGCGGGCCCGGGTCACCAAGCCGAGCACGCATCGGCTGCTCGCCGACCTCGTCGCCACCCGGCTGGTGGAGAGAACCGACGACGGTTACCGGCTCGGCCGCAAGCTGTTCACCCTCGGGATGGCCGCGCCCGAGCCGCGGTTGCTGCGCCGGGCTGCGCGGCCGGCGATGCGGGACCTCGTCCGGCAGACAGGGGGCTGGGCCCAGGTCGCGGTCCTCGACCAGGACGCGGTGTTGTGCGTCGACGTCGTCGGTGATCCCGCGACCGGTTCCTCCGTGCCCTCCGCGGGACGCCGACGCAGGATCCGCGCGCGGCGCAGCGGCTGGCCCGCGAGCTGGACCGGGTCGCGATCGAGGGCGTGGCCGGCGACGCACACGACCCCCGTTCCGGGGTGACGACCACTGCCGCCCCGGTCCGCGACCTGCGGGGCGCCGTGGTCGCGGCCGTGGCACTGTCGACGCCGGCGGGCCGGACCCCGGCGACGAACACCGCAGGCCTCGTCGCCATCACCGCCGAGGTCATCTCGCGCACCCTCGCCGGGGCGGACGGCAGCGCCCCGGGGCGACCGGGCCGGCGTCTGCAGTCACGCTCGGCCCGGCCGCTGCGCCGGATCCGGGTGGCCGCCATGCCCTACGTCGACATCGCGCCGCTGTGGGTGGCCGCGCAGGAGGGGATCTTCGCCCGCAACGGCCTGCAGATCACCGTGGTGCCGGTCAGCGGTCCCGGTCAGACCCCTCGGCTGCTCGCCGGTCGGCAGGCCGAGCTCGGCGTCACCACCACCCCGGACCTCGTCACCGCCGTCGACCACGGGTTCGCCCTCCGGGTCGTCGCCGGCCTGTCACTGAACACCTTCGACAACCGCGTCTGTTCCTGGTCGCCGGCGGTGGCACCGGGATCACCGGCCCGGCCGGACTGGCCGGCCGCAGGATCGGCGTGTCCACCCGTCGCGGCTACCTCCAGGTCGGCTCGGACGCGCTGCTGCGCCGCCTCGGGGTGGACACCGACGGGATCGAGTGGGTGCCCATGGAGCCCGGACGGATGCGCGGCAACCTGTCGGCCGGTGTCGTCGATGCGGTCGCAGCCCCGCTGCCGCTCCCGCTGCTGCTCGAGCGCGACGGTGCCCGCGTCGTGCTCAACCTCGCCGAGCTGAGGGCGTCCACACTGGACGTCTTCGTGGCCGGTCGGGCCGACTGGATCGCCGACAACCGTGGCCTCACCGAGTCGTTCAGGGCGGCACTGCACGACGGCATCCGGCTGCTGGGCAGGGAACCGGAGCTCGCCGTGCGTGCTCAGGAACGCTTCGCCCGGCTCTCGCCGGAGCTGAGCGCCGCCGTCACCGTCGGCACCTATATCGAAACCCCCGCACCGGACCAACTCGACTTCTGGATCGAGCTGATGGGCAGCGCCCACCTCATCGACCACCCCATCGCCGCGGAGAGCCTGCTCGTCGCGCGATGACCTGTGCCGTCCACCGGCGGACACCGCTGGGCGAGCGTGATCAGGGCATCCGAGAAGTCGGCCCGGGTCTTGCGCGACGGCCGCGCCACCGGCCCCGACGGTCTCGTGGGGTTGCGCCGCGCAGAGCTGGAACTGGGAGCCTGACCCGGTTGCCGATCGTGGTGATCGGCTCGCGATGAGGACCGCTCAAGACCCGCGGAGAATCTCGACGGCGCCATCGAGGCGATCGCGCGCCTGCGCCACGAACCACTCCTCGTCGGCGGTCGGGCCGCCGTGCAGGCGGTGGACGAGTCCGGACAGCAGCGTCCTCTCATACCCGTAGCCGCGAAGGCCGCCGCGTCCACCGTCGCCATCGGGTCCAGCCGGCTCCCACCCGCGGCCACATCGGCGGCGAGCACCATCGCGTGCGCCTCCACCAGCCCATGACCGTCGCGGCGAGGTGAAGCCAGTGGACCGGATCATCATGGCGTCGGGCGTGCTCCGCGAGACCTGCCATGCCGAATGCGTCGGCCGCGGCCGCGAGACTGCTGTGGTGTGCACGGTTCACGTCGTCATGCCCGTCCGGTCGGATCCGTCGGCGACAGCCGCGCCAGCTCGTGACGCCACGCGGTGGCGCTGTTGAAGGAGGCACCCAGGTCGGGCAGCTCGGCCATGTCCTGCTCCGGCAGATCGACCAGCGTCCCGCCGGCCGCGACGATCCGCAGCGAGAGGCCGGCGAGGGTGTCGATGCTGATCGCCCGCAGCACGGCGTCGGGCACCGACGGGCCCGTGCTGGTGAGTCCGTGGGCTCGCAGGACCACGACCGGCCGGTCGCCGAGAGCCGCTGCCATCTCGCGCCCGAGGATGGCGTCGCGGATCAACACTCCGCGGGGATAGACAGGTATGCCGCCGGCGGCCAGGCGGGCGCCCGGGATGTCGAAGGCGCCGATGATCGAGCGCAGGGCGATACCGGCCAGATCGGCGGCGACGACGGCCGGGGGATGGGCGTGCACGACGACGTCGACGTCGCGGCGCGCCCGCAGGACCTCGACATGCAGCGGCAGCTCGTTGGGCGGCCGGTATCCGCCGTCGAGCTCGCCGGGCGCCGCAGCCGCCCCGTCCGTGTCGACGAGCCGGACGTCCCCGGCTTCGGTGAAGGCCAACCCGCGCTCCCGCGGGCCACGGCAGCGGATGAGGAGGGTGTTCGCGCTGATCCGACGACTGATGTGGCCGAGGAAGCCGTCGGCGAGGCCGGGAGCGGCCAGCACCCGGCAGGCCTCGGCGATCTCGTGCCGTTCCTGCATCCATCCGGTGGTCATGCCGGCGTCCTCTCGACGAGCCTGCGGTGCATCTCCGCCAGTTCCGTGGCCACGTGCGCGACCGGGGTCCCTGTGCGCAGCCCGCGGCGGCACGCGACCTGTGCCCGCGGCCAGTTGACCGTCACCGCAGCGGCGAGCGTCTCGTCGCGGCTCGCGTAGAGCGCGGCGAACGGGCGTGCCCGACCGGGTTCTCCGACCACCACGGCGGGCTCGGCCCCGGCGGGGTGTCCACAGATCTGGATCTTCCAGTCGTACTGGTCGCTCCAGACGTACTCGACCGGTGCGTAGGGCCGGGGCGCGTCCCCGTGGGTGATGTTGTGCGCCACCACCGCGGCCTGCTCGACCGCATTGGTCCAGTGCTCCACGCGGCGGTGCTCGCCGTGGCGGGGGTGGTACCAGCGGGCGATGTCGCCGACGCCGTAGACGTCGTCGCGGTGCACCGCGCGACAGAACTCGTCGCACACGAGCCCGTCCCGCACCAGCAGGCCCGAGGAGCCCAGCCAGCCGTCGTTGGGCACGGCGCCGATCCCGACGACCACGCATCCTGCGTCGAGCACCGACCCGTCGGTGAGCCGTACCCGCAACCTGTTCCCGGCCGGTTCGACGGCCTCGACGCCGGTGCCGAAGCGGGTGGTGACACCGTGCTCGGCGTGCACGGCCGTGAGGTGCGTCCCGACCTCGTCGCCCACGATCCTCCCGATGGGCACCGGGAGCGGGTCCACGACGGTCACGTCCAGGCCGAGTCCGCGCGCCGTCGCCGCGACCTCCGCGCCGATGAAGCCCCCACCGACCACGACCAGGTGCGTGCCCGGCACGAGAGCGGCACGCAGCCGCAGACAGTCCTCCATGCCGCGGAGCAGGTGCAGGCCGGGCGGGTCACCCCACGGGGACGGGCGGGCAGCCACGCCGGTGGCGACGACCAGCTGGTCGTAGCCGATGCGGGCGCCGTCGGCGAGCGTGACGACGCGGGCGGCGGGGTCGAGCGCCACAGCGGCCGACCCGAGCCGCAGCTCGATGCCTGCTGCCACCGCGTCCGGCGCAGTGAGCAGCCGGACGCGATCGACGTCGGTGCTGCCGGCCAGCAGCGTCTTCGACAGCGGCGGCTTGTCGTAGGGCAGCTCGGGCTCGGCGCCGACGAGCACCACTCCGTCGTCGTAGCCGGCCGCGCACAGTGCCTGCGCGGTGCGGACCCCGGCGACCGACGCCCCGACGACGACGGCGGTCACGATGTCGCCTCCGCGGGACGACGTGCGTCGGCGGTCACGACGGATCCTCGTCCACGACGACCAGCGCGTTCACCGGGCAGCTGCGCGCGGCCTCCTCGACGCGGCCGTGGTGTTCGTCCGGGACGGTCGACCTCAGCACGACGACGACGCCGTCGTCGTCGATGTCGAAGTAGTCCGCGGCGTCGGTCATGCAGTTCGCGTAGCCCTGGCAGGCGCCGAGATCGGCCCTGACGACGGCCATGTTCTCTCCTTCGGGATGTCGGGTCCTCACGCCTTCACACCCATGCCCCCGTCGGGATGCACGACCCCGCCGGTGATACCGCGGGCACGGTCGGACGCCAGGTACACGTAGCTCCAGGCGTGGTCGGTGCCGTCCAGCGCGACCTGCAGCGGCACCCGGGCGGCGAGGGCGGCTGCGCGGTCGGGGGTGTCGTCGAGCCGCTGCGCGTCCATCCCGAGGCTGGACAGGCCGCGCAGGTCGGTGTGCAGCGTGCCGCCGGGGGCGACCCCGTTGACGCGGATGTGCGGCGCCAGCTCGTGCGCCAGCGCGGTGACGAGCCCGCGCACCGCGAACTTGGAGCCGACGTAGAGCACCCCGCCGCGGCCCGGGTAGTAGGCCGACGTCGACTCGGTGAGCACGACGTTGCCCCCGGACTCCCGCAGCGCGGGCAGCGCCGCCTTCACCGCGTGCAGGTGCGACTTGACGTTGACCGCGAACATCTCGTCGAACGCGTCGTCGATGCGGTCGGCGTCGAGGTCGGCGATGCCCCGGTAGAAGTCGAAGACGCCCACGCAGTTGACCAGTACGTCCAGCCCGCCGAACGCGTCGACGGCGGCGGCCACGGCCTCGTCGTTGGCGCCGCGGGTGGTGGCGTCGCCGGTCACCACGGGCACCTCGGGCCGCGCCGCGGCCAGCGCGGCGCACTTGGCGGCGTCGCGCTCCAGGACGGCCACCTGCGCGCCCTCGGACCGGAACGCGTCCACCACCGCCCGCCCGATGCCCGAGCCCGCCCCGACGACCAGCGCCCGCTTCCCCTCGAGCCAGCCCGTCACGGTTCCTCGTCCGTCACCAGCGGGCCGAACGGGTTGCCGATCATCGCCGAGAACGTGGCCGTGTTCTGCCAGGTCAGGGCCTCCAGCTCCAGCGGGCACAGCGAGACCCACTGCCCGGACCTCGGCGACTCGATGAGGAGCCGCGAGCCGTTGCGCGTCTCCACCCGCGACACCCGGATCTCGGCGAACTCGTTGCCGAGCTGGATCGCCTCGCCGGTGCGGTGCTCCACCAGCGCGCGGTACTGCTCGGCGGCGTCCCCGCTCACAGGAAGATCGCCAGGTTCTGGCTGCGGACCACCGAGTCGTCGAGCAGGATCGTGCGCCGCGCGAGCCGCCAACCGTCGCCGGTGCGCCGCAGCAGATCCTCCCGGCCCGCCGAGAGCACCGCGGCCTCGCGGACGTCGCCGCGGCTGCGGTAGAGCATCACCCCGGAGTCGACGACGACGTGGTCCGGGTCGTCGGTGGCGAAGGTGCGGACGTTGGCCACGTAGTGCCGCAGCCGCGAGGGCGGGTCCTCGGTCCATGCGTGCTCGGTGAGGAAGCGTGCCACCCGCCGGCCCAGTGAGTAGCGGTTCTCGTCGAAGTGGGCCATGCCCGGCGAGGTGTCGTAGCCGGCGCCGAGCGCCGTGGTCACCCGCACCGGCATGAGGTAGTGGATGTCGTCGGTGAGCAGGTCGAGCCACTCGTCGTAGGCCTGGGAGTCCAGGATGTAGGCCTCGTCGACCAGCCACTGGTGGGCCTGCAGGTGGCGCTCGTCGGAGAAGGGCAGCGTGCGCCCGGTCCGCTGGGTCGTCGGCGCGTGCGCGCCCAGCACCGAGCGAGACGAGTGCGTGCTCACCCGGTCACCTGCCCGCCGACCTCGACCTGCGCGACGTCGGCCGGCGGTTTCTCCAGGTGGTCGGCCCAGCGGTTGAGCAGGTGGCGCTGGTTGTACTCGCCGTAGCCGACGTAGGCCTCGCCCGGCCCGGCGAACTGAGTGCCGTCCAGCCGGGGCACGACGTGCGAGCCGTCCTCGAGCAGCCCCATGCGGCTGTTGAGCAGCAGCCGCCGCGCCATCGACCCGGCCGCGGTGTTGGTGAGCGACACCCAGTTCTCGACGTCGTCCTGCTCGAACATGCCGGTGCTGCCGAAGCACATCAGGTAGGCCTTGTAGGACAGCGCCTTGAACTCCTCGGGCGCCTGAGCGTCCACGGCGAACCAGCTCAGCACCTCGGTCTCGTCTGCGCTGACGGGCTGCCAGGTGCGGATGGAGATGAACGGCAGCACGGCGTCCCCGTGCTCCTCCACCTTGGGCCAATTGTGCACGAAGCTCATGTTCGGGAACACCGACGCCGCGGAGATCATGAAGGCGTTGTCCTCGACCACCGCCTGCTGCTCGACCGACCAGTTCTCCCGCATGTTCGCGATCATGGAGTCCGGGTAGCCGACGTAGCGCAGCTTCTCCTCGAACGTGCCCACCGGCAGCTTGTAGGTGGTGCCGCCGCCGTTGCCGGCCCAGTAGGTGCAGCCGTCCTTGCGCTTCTCGGCCTTGGGCTCGCGGAACAGCCCGATCTCCACGACGGAGGTGTGGGTCTGCGGCGTGTGGTACATGTCGCCCGCGAAGTTCTCCGCGCCGATCTTCCAGTTCGCCTTGATCCGCCACCGCTGCGGTCCGCGCAGCTCGATGCCGGCCGCCGACTGCTTGGTGTAGAAGTCCAGGTAGAACGCGAAGTCGCCGAGGTACTCCCGCAGCGGGGGAGCGGCGGGATCCAGGCTGATGAAGATCAGCCCGTTGTAGGTGTCCAGCGACGGGGCGGGCAGGAGCGTCTGGCCCTTGCGCCGGAAACCGGCCTCGCCGCCGTACGCCTCCTGGTGGAAGGGCAGGCCGACGATGCGGCCGTCGTTGCGGTAGGACCAGCCGTGGTACGGGCACCGGAAGTGCGAGGCGTTGCCGGCCTCGGCACGGCACACCTGCATCCCGCGGTGCAGACACATGTTGAACAGCGCGCGAACCGCGCCGTCCTCGCCGCGCGAGACGATGAACGAGTCCTCCAGCACCCGGCGTACCACGTAGTCGCCGGGCTGCGGCACCTCCGACTCGTGGCCGACGAAGATCCAGGCCCGGCTGAACAGCCGCTCCCTCTCCAGCCGGAAGATCTCCTCGTCGTTGTAGATGTGTGCCGGGATCATCCCGCGCCGCACCTCGTCGAGGACGGACGATCGATCGGTCATTGCGGCTCCCGGCAGGTCTGGACGTGGTCATGTCGTCTCTGCTCAACAGAGAAGCAATCCGTTCTGAAGAGGCTCTCAAAGCGGCCGCGTCTAGTCAAGCGAACCGGTCGGCACGGCTGGTCGATCCGGCGGTGGGGCCGGGGTCATTTGACAGACCGAGCTGCCGGCCTTACACATGCGCCAGAGAACACCTCTGTCATGCGGAGAGTGATGAGCGGTCGACAGGGCACACGCCACCGGTACCGTGATGCGGAGCCGTTGTCCGCCCACGCCATCGTGCACAGCTCGGCGCTCGACGAGGTGCGCGAGGTCGTACCACGGGTCTACGCGCCGCACCAGACGATCGTCCTCGAGCGAGGCCAACCGCTGCGGGCCGTGCTGAACGCGGCTGCGGTCGGTGACACGACCGTGGGTTACCTGCGCTACGGCACGGAGATCCGGATGATCCCGGCGCCGCTCGTGTCCTGCTACCACATCAACCTGCCGCGGCAGGGCTTCACCGAGTCGACCAGCGGCAAGGACTCGATCATCAGTTCTCCCGCCCGTGCCGCGGTGTTCAGCCCCGGACGGCCGATGACCATCCGCTGGTCGGCCGACTGCGCCCAACTGGCGGTCAAGCTCGATCGGGCCGCGTTGCAGACCGAGCTCGAAGCCATCCTGGGGCGGCCGGCGGCGCCGGTCCAGTTCGACCTGGGAATGGACGTGGCCGGCGGAGCGGGCGGTAGCTGGCTGGCCACACTGCACCTCGTGCTCGCCGAGATGGAGCGGCCCGAGAGCGTGATCCACCAGCCGCTGGCCGGTGCGTACTTCTCCCGGCTGCTCGTGACCACGCTGCTGTTCGCCCACTCCCACACCCACTCCGAGGCTCTCCACCGGCCCGCGGAGGTCGTCCGCTCGCGCGCGGTACGGCAGGTCGTGGACCTCGTGCAGGCGAGCCCGGAGGAGCCGTACTCGGCGGGCGACCTGGCGGCCCACGCGGGTGTGAGCCTCCGTGCCCTGCAGGCGGGCTTCGGCCGGGAGCTGGGCATGTCGCCGATGACCTACCTGCAGGACGTGCGGATGGCGCGGGCGCACGGGGATCTCGTCGATGCGGATCCGGACCGGACGACGACCACCGCGATCGCCCATCGCTGGGGGTTCGGTCACCTGGGCCGGTTCGCCGCAGCCTACCGGCGCCGGTACGGCATCGCCCCGTCGGAAACCCTGCGCCGCACGCGCTGACCGGCGGTGTGGCGCATTCCGGTGCGCGCGCGACGCGAACCGCATAGCTGCCCCCGGCTCGCGTTTATAGCGTCGCGTCATCGGCCCGGTGGCCGGACTCACAAGAGGAGCGATCATGCGGATCGGCATGTTCATGCCCACCATGAACAAGAACTGGGTGTTCTCCAACACCTCGCCCGCCTCCGTGCCCGAGTGGTTCCTGGCCTCACAGGCCGCGACCAAGGCGGAGCACTACGGGTTCGACTTCCTCCTGTCGGCGGTGAAGTTCCGCGGGTTCGACGGCGACACCAGCCCGTGGAACCACGCCCTCGACTCGCTCTCGGTGATGGCGGGCCTCGCCGTCACGACCCGGCGCATCAAGCTCTTCGGATCGATCGCCACGCTGCTCACGCCGCCGGTTCTCGCGGCCAAGCAGGCAGCCACCATCTCCGACATGTCGGGTGGGCGCTTCGGGCTCAACATCGTCACCGGATGGGAGAAGCCCGAGTACACGCAGATGGGTCTGTGGCCCGGAGACCAGCACTTCCGGACCCGCTACGACCACGCGGACGAGTACGTCCGGGTCATGCGCGAGCTCTGGTCGAAGGGACAGAGTGATTTCGAGGGCCAGTACTTCCGGATGGACGACTGCCGCCTCGGCCCCCTTCCGGAGGCTCCGATCGAGCTGGTGTGCGCCGGGCAGTCCGACCGCGGCATGCAGTTCTGCGCCGAGGTGGGCGACTACCAGTTCGTGGTGGGCAAGCCCGACGTCGAGAGCCTGGCGGCGCAGAACGCCCGGCTCCAGGCCCAGGCCGACCGGGCCGGCCGCGAGGTGGGCACCTTCCCGCTGTTCCAGGTCGTGCTGCGCGACAGCGTCGCCGAGGCCGAGGACGTCGTGGCGAACTGGCGAGCGAACATGGACTTCCCCGCGGTCACGAACCTCATGGGGATCGCACAGGAGGACCTCACGGAGAACGAGGAGTCCACCAAGAACCTGATGCTGGGGTCCGACGCGTTCATGATCTCGTTCCCGCTCGTACTCGGCGACGCGGCGACGGTCGCCGAGAAGCTGCGTTCCTTCGGTGCGGTGGCGGGAACGGCGGGTGTCATGCTGTCGTTCCAGGACTACCTGACCGACGTCGACCGCTTCGGCCGCGAGGTCATGCCGCTCCTGGCCGGCAGCTGACCGGGATGGAGCCGTTCCGTGTGCTGACCGTCGTCGGCAACCCCAGAGCCGGGTCCCGGACCAGTGCGGCGGCCGACGAGGTCGCGCGCCAGGTCGTCGCGCTTCTCGGCTGGCCGGAGGGCGCAGAACCGGACTCGGTCGAGCTGGGGACGCTCGGCGGCGAGCTGTTCGACCGTTCCTCGGCCCGGGTGGCCGAGCTGGTGGGCCGGGTCTCGAGCGCGTCGGTCGTGGTGGTCGCCTCCCCGGTCTTCAAGGCCACCTACACAGCGCTGCTCAAGGCGTTCCTCGAGTGGTTCGACCGCACGAGCCTGCGGGGTGTGGTGGTCGCGCCGGTGATGGTGGGCGCGGCCGCGCACCACGCGCTCGCGGTCGAGACGTACCTGAGGCCATTGCTCGTCGAGCTCGGTGGTGTCCTTCCGACCCGGGGCCTGTACGTCCTGGAAGACGAGCTCGACGACCTCGGCCCGACCGTCGCCCGGTGGGTGGCCGAGTCGGGCGATGCCATCCGCCGCACCGTATTGAGAGGCAGCTCGTCGTGAGCGAACCGCTGAACCCCGATCACGTCCGACACATCACGGTCTCCGGGGTGAGGACCCGCTATCTGGACACCGGTGTACCGGATGCCGGGCCCGGGCATCCCATCGTGCTCGTGCACGGCGGCCATTTCGGGATCTTCGTGCCGATGGGCATCGAGGTCTGGAGCGAGACCGTCGACGCCCTGTCCGCGCACGGGCGGGTGGTGGCCTTCGACAAGCTCGGGCAGGGCTTCACCGACATCCCGGCCTCGGACGAGCAGTGGACGTTCGAGAGCGTCCTGGACCACGCCGTCGGGTTCCTCGAGCAGCTGGACCTGACCGACATGACCCTGGTCGGTCACTCCCGCGGCGGCCTGCTCGCCACCCGGCTGGCGATGGAGCTGCCGGGCCGGGTCAGCCGGCTCGTCGTCGTGTCGAGTGCCTCGACCGCTCCCGCTCCGCCGGGTCGGTCCGACATGGGCTTCTACGACGAGGTCGAGCGCACGGCGCCGAAGAACGCCGGAGCGGAGGGTGTGATCAGCCATTACCACGCCGCCCAGGCGGTGACCGAGGGGCCGCTGAGCCCCGAGTACCTCCGCATCGCCGCGGAGATGATGAACGGTGCGCACCACAAGGAGTCGGTCGAGGTCTACGCCCGTAGCAGCGCCCGGCACTGGATCCCCAGCCTGGGACGCGCCCGGAAACGGGTTCTCGACCACCTGCAGGGTCCGGGTCTCGACGTCCCGGTGCTCGTCGTGTGGGGCAAGGACGACCGCTCCGCGCCCGTCGAGCTCGGCCACCAGTTCTTCGACGTCCTGGCGGGTCGGACGGCGAACTGCACGATGTGCGTGATCAATCGCGCGGGCCACCAGGTCTTCCGCGATCGTCCGGAGGTGTTCAACAACCTGGTGATCGGGTTCCTGGGCGCCTGAGCCCCGCCTGGCGGTGGCCTCGCCGGACCCGGGAGCGTCGTCGGCGCCCGGGTCCGGCGTCACCTCCTGGCTGGTCGTGAGGTGACTGCGTCGTCAGGGATCGCGGCGTCGGGACCGCATTCGCCGCACGCCGGGGCGGCCCGGGTCCGCACAGGGCCCGGGCCGCCTGCGGCTCACACCCGCGGCACGACCTCGGTGCGGAAGGCCGTGTAGCAGCCGGGGCAGTAGTACTGGCGGAAGACGATCTCGACGTCGATGAACTCGGCAGTGTCCGCGCAGACCTGCGGTCCGGCGTCGGTGACGGGCCCCTCGTAGTGGGGCAGGAGCGTCAGGTAGTTCTCCGCGGTGCCCTCGAGCTCCTGACGGCAGTGCGCGCAGGACAGGACCCCGGCCGCGCTGCGGGCGACGTTCGCGTTGACCCGTCTCGTGTCCAGTGTCATCGTCCTGCTCCCTTCACGGCCAGCTCGCGTCGGCGGTCCCGCAGCGTCGCGCGCAGCTCCTCGGTCGCGAGGGTGTCCACCTCGGACCCGTCGAGCACCACTCCGTAGATCGAGCGGGCACTCTGATCGGTGACCCGGAACTCGGCGACGTCGTAGGCGACCCGACCCGGCTCGCGCAGCAGCGGATCGCCGTAGCCTCCGCCCGACTGCCAGCACATGTAGTGCACGTCGCCCGGGGAGAGCAGCACCTCGTCCTCGCAGGCCAGCACCACGTGCTCGCCATCGATCTCGGCCAGCGTGGAGGGGATGGCCCCGCGGGCGAAGAGGTCCGCGATGTTCGAGCCGCGGACGGCCAGGTCGGCCTGGCTGTTGCCCGGGTAGCCGCCGGCCAGGCCCACGTTCTGCGGCACGGCCTTGCCCGCGCCGGACACGATCTGCGCCAGCGGTGTCGAGGTGTCGTGGGGCACGAAGCACAGCGACCCGGTGACGCCCCCGCGGAACTGGCCCGGGCCACCGCTGTCGGTCTCCTCGCGGCGCCAGAGGTAGAGCATCGGCAGCATGAACTCGTTCATCTCGACGTCGGGCATCTTGCCCATCGGGATGAGCAGCAGCCCCCCGGTGTCGACACCGTCGTGGTCGTTGCCCGCGCCGAACCCGCCGCCCATGGAGTCGGTGATCATGGTGGCGAACGGCTGACCGCGCTGGTCCAGCCCGGCCATGACGCACAGGTCCCAGGTTCCGCAGCACACGGACTGGACCTGGCCGTGCAGCTCGACGGAGGTGTCGAGCATCGTGGACAGGCACTCGGTGGCGGCGTTCATCGTGGCCCACGACGAGGCCACCGAGCCCTTGCCCACGCCGGCCGGGAAGGTGGCGTTGTTGAGCGTGCCCTCCTCGGTGACGAAGCTGATGCACCGGCGCAGGCCGCCCGCGGCCCACGGGATGTCGCCGCAGAGCACCGGCAGCACCGCCGACATCACGCCGCCGTACATGCCGGAGAACGGACAGTTGATCATGCCGGACTGCGGCGAGGTGCCGGTGAAGTCGAAGACCAGCTCGCTGCCGGTCTTGCGCAGCGTGCAGACGACCTTGTGCAGGCCGCGGTCGTCCTTCATGGACTGTTCCTGGTAGCTCGTCGCGGTCCAGGCCCCGTCGCCGATCTGCTCCAGCTTGGCGCGCAGGCGCTGCTCGGCGTCGTCGAGCTGGCGGGCCATCGCGGCCTTCACCGTCTCGGCGCTGTACTTGTCGATGAGCTGGGTGATGCGCTCGTGACCCACCCGGTTGGCGCCGATCTTGGCGCGCAGGTCCAGGCCGACCATCTTCGGCACGCGTGAGCGCCGCAGGTAGACGTCCTCCACGTCACGTTGGATCTCGAAGTTCCGCACGATCTTGACCGGCGGGGTGGGCAGGGACTCCCAGAACACGTCCTCCGCGCGCGGAGTCCAGCTGCCCGGCGAGACGCCCCCGAGGTCGGCCTGGTGGGCGATCGCGGCGGTCCAGGCGAACAGCCTGCCCTCGTGGAACAGCGGGGCGAACACCGCGACGTCGTTCTGGTGCAGCCCGCCACCGACCCAGGGGTCGTTGCAGAGGAACATGTCGCCCTCGCAGATCCCGGGGTTCACCGAGCGGTTCGCGAGGATCCACTTGATCGCCAGGTCGACGGCGGCGGCCAGCTCGGTGTTGTACGGGCCGATCTGGACGATGTCGCCGATCTCGTCGGTGACCGCGACGTCGAAGTCGTTGCAGTCGGTCACCACCAGCGAGCCCGACATCTGCTTGAGGGCCTGTCCCATGAGGTCGGTGATCGCCCACAGGCGGTGGCGGATCACCTCGTAGGTCAGCGCGTCGATCTTCTCGACGGTGTCGGGAGTGGCGCGGTGCAGGGGCAGCTCCGCGGGGATCGAGGCCAGCACCTCCTCCGACGAGCGGACCCTGCTGGAGAAGAACTCGGAGCCGGGAACGGGCATGAACGGCATGGTCAGCTCCTACTGGTAGCGGATGCGGAGGTTGCCCAGCCCGTCGACGACGGCCGAGGTACCGGGGGGGACGACGACGGTGGTGGTCGGGGCCTCCACGATCGCCGGGCCGGTCAGCGCGCTGCCGAGGCCGAGGCGGGAGTAGTCGTAGACGTCCACCTCCTGCCAGCCGGCGCGGATGTCGAGCAGCGCCCGGCGCCGCTCCTTGACCGGGGGAGTGCTGCCGCCGTCGGCCGTCACCGCCTTCGGGAGCTCGGGCTTGAACGGCATGCGTCCGGTGCCGAAGACGCGGTAGGTGATGAACTGGATGCCGGCCTCGCGGAAGCCGGTGCCCTTGCCGTAGAGCGAGGCGTAGCGCTCCTCGAAGTCGTCGGCGATCTGCTTGACGGCCGTGTCGTCGACCGTGCCCTGCGCCACCGGTGTGGGCACCTCGAAGATCTGCATCGTGTAGCGGGCGTCGACCTCGCGGGTGACCGTGATGTCGGCGTACTCCACGCCCTGGGCGGCGAGCCGGCGGCGGACCTCCTCCTCCAGTTCGGTGAAGTTGCGGTCCACCACGGCGGGGTCCACGGGGAAGTTCGACGGGTCCGAGAGCTCCACCGACAGCACGACGTCGGACGACGCCAGGCCGTAGGCGGAGAACGTGGCCGCGGTCTGGCCCAGCGGCACGAGGATCTCCTGTACGCCCAGCTCCGCGCCGTAGGCCGCGCAGTGCACCGGGCCGGCGCCGCCGAAGGCGTACATGACGAAGTCGCGGGGGTCGTGCCCGGCGCCGACGACGACCGTGCGCACGAGGTCGGCGGTCTGGGAGTTCTGGATCTCGTAGACCGCGGCGGCGGCCTCCTCGGCGGTGAGGCCGAGCGGGTCGCCGATGTTCTTGCGCAGCGCCTCGCGGGCCAGCTCGACGTCGAGCTTCTTGGTGCCACCCAGGAAGAAGCCCGGGTTGAGGATGCCCAACACGAGGTTGGCGTCGGTGACGGTCGGCTCGGTGCCGCCCTGCCCGTAGCAGGCCGGCCCGGGGGAGGCCCCGGCGCTGCGCGGGCCGACGCGCAGGTTCTTGCCGTCGTCGAGCCAGGCGATCGCGCCGCCGCCGCTGCCGATCGTGGCGACCTTCATCATCGCCACGTTGAGCTGGTACTGGTTGAGCGTGGTCATCGAGCTGAACACCGGCTCGCCGCCGACGATCATGCCGACGAGGAACGTGGTGCCGCCGACGTCGGTAGAGATGATGTTCTCGTGGCCGAGCTGCCGGCCGAGGTTGCGGGCGCCGATCACGCCGCCGGTGAGCACCGAGCCGATCGTGGTGATCGCGTTGGCCGGGGCCTCCTGCGCGGAGACGGTGCCGCCGGAGCCCTGCATGACCAGCAGCGGCCCGCGCAGGCCGCGTTCGGTGAGGTCGCGCGAGAGCGGCTCGAGGTAGTCGCGCAGCGCCGGGCCGATCTGGGTGCTCATCAGCGTGGTGACGTTGCGGGGGTACTCCCGGATCCGCGGGCTGACCTCGCACGACAGCGCCACGTAGGTGTCCGGGGCGATCTCGTGCACGAGCTCGCGGATCCGCTTCTCGTGCACCGGGTTGCGGAAGGACCACAACAGCGAGACGGCGATGGCCGTGGCGCCGTCGTCGAGGAGCTCGCGGATCGACCGCCGGGTGGCGTCCTCGTCGAGCGCGACGATCACCGAGCCCTTGTGGTCGATCCGCTCGACGGCCTCCTTGACCCGCCGCTTGGGCAGCAGCGGCGGCGGCTTGCGCGTGGCCGTGATGTCCTGGATCTCCTCGGGACCCAGGCCGGCGTAGCGGCCCTCCAGGTTCATGATGTAGATCGAGTCGCGGTGGCCCTGCGTGGTGATGAAGCCGACCTCGGCCACGTTGCCCGTGACCAGCGCGTTGAGCGCCGACGTCGTGCCGTGCGAGATGTAGGCGGTGTCGGCGAGCAGCTCCCCGACGTCGCAGCCGATGTTCTCGGCGAGCGCGTCGACGGAGCTGAGCACGCCGCGGGAGAAGTCGGGCGGGGTGGACGGAACCTTCGCGGAGTGGACGCGGCCGCTGTCGTCGGCAGCGAACGCATCGGTGAAGGTCCCTCCGACATCGATACCGATGACGTAGGGCACGGGGGTTCCTCCAGGTGAGGTGGTGGGGGTGGCGTCAGGCGTTCGGGAGGATCACGGGCTTGATCTCGCGCATCTGCTCCATGCCGAGCAGCGCGTCCCCGACCTGGTCGAGGGAGAACCGGTTGCCGAGCAGGTCGCCGAAGGAGAAGCGGTCCTGGTGGTCGTCGAGGAAGCGCAGGGCCCGGTAGTAGTGCGAGATGTCGCCGCTCATGGTTCCGGCGACGGTGAGCTGCCGGAGGTTCAGGTAGGTGGCGCGCATCTCCACCGGCTTCGGCTCGGACGCGCCCAGCACCAGGTATCGCCCGCCGCGGCGGACCAGGTCCATGCCCTCGACGAACGCGGCGTTGCGCCCGCTGCACTCGACGACGAGGTCGGCGCCCCGGCCGTCGGTGAGGTCCCGGACGCGCTCGCGGCGCTCCTCGACCGAGGTGCTCGTGACGTCGAGCTGAACGTCGGCGCCCCAGCGCTTGGCGATGTCCAGGCGCGCGGTGGGCGCGCCGATCATCACCGTGCGGCTCGCCCCGGACTGGACGGCGTAGGCCAGTGCGTAGAGGCCCACCGGGCCGCTGCCCTGGATCACCACGGTGTCGGTGGTCTCGATCCGGCCGATCTTCTCGTAGCCGTGGATGATCGTGCGGAACGCGCAGGTGGCCGACGCGGCGACCGCCGGGTCGAGCCCCTCGGGCACCTTGACCATGCTGCACGCCGGCATCACGTAGGCGTACTCGGAGAAGCCGCCGGTGATGTAGGGCGACCGGTCGGCCGGGCCCCAGCCGTACATCCGGGCGCTCTCGCACTGGGTCGGCTGCTTGGCGACGGTGCACCAGTAGCAGTGCCCGCACCAGGCGTAGGACCAGGCGACCAGGTCGCCCTCGGCGAGCGGCCGGTTGAGCGCGTCGACCCGGCGCTCGCTGCCCAGCGCCACGACGCGGCCGACGATCTCGTGGCCGGGCACCAGCGGCAGCTTGGACAGGCCGGCGGCCTCGTACTCGCCGCGCCAGATGTGCACGTCGGTGCCGCACATGGTGCTGGCCTCGACCTTGACCAGCGCCGCGCCGGGTTCGAGATCGGGCACCGGCAGCGTCCGGACCTCGGGCGGGGCGTTGTAGTCCACCAGGACGGCGGCCTGGGTGTGGGTGGGTAGTGACATCGACTGGGTCATCGACGGGCCTCCGGGGTTCTGCTCGATCACCGGACGGTGATGTTGACCGTCTTCGTCTGCGTGTAGCTGATGAGCTCCTCGATGCCCTCCTCGGAGTCCGTGCCGCTGTCCTTGTGGCCGGAGAAGGGGGCGCCGAGGAAGTGGCTGCCGGATCCGTTGATCCAGACGTAGCCGGTGTCGAGGCGGTCGGCGACCGACAGCCCGGTCTGGATGTCGCGCGTCCACACCGCGCCGGTGAGGCCGTAGGGCAGCGAGTTGGCCTGCGCGACGACGTCGTCGAGGTCGTTCCAGCGCAGTACGGACAGCACCGGGCCGAAGATCTCCTCCTTCGCGATGCGCATGCCCATGTCGACGTCGGCGAACACGGTGGGCGCCACGAAGAACCCGTCGGCGAACTCGGCCCCCTCGGGCCGGCCGCCGCCGGTGACCAGCCGCGCGCCGTCCTCGTGCCCGGCCGCGATGTAGGAGGTGACCTTGTCGAACTGGGCCTCCGACACCAGGCAGCCCATCTCGGTGGCCGGGTCGAGCGGGTCGCCGATCCGGATGGTGCGCAGCCGCTCGAGGAGGCGCTCCAGCACCTCGTCGTGGATGTCGTCGTGCAGGAACAGCCGGGTGGTGGACCCGCAGGACTGGCCCTGGCACCAGTGGCAGTTCATCCCGAACGCCGCGCCCTCGACGACGGCGTCCAGATCGGCGTCCGGGCAGACGATCATGGCGTTCTTGCCGCCGAGCTCCAGGCTGACGTGCTTGACGGCCACCTCGGCCGCGGCGGCCTGCACGCGTTGCCCGGTCGGGACGCTGCCGATGAGCGCGATCCGCTTGACCTCGGGGTGGCGCACCAGGGCGTCGCCGGTGACGGCGCCGGTCCCGGTGATCACGTTGAGCACGCCGGGCGGGAAGACCTCGGCCGCGAGCTCGGCCAGCAGCAGGCCCGAGAGCGGGGCCTGGTCGGGCAGCTTCAGCACGAGTGTGTTGCCCATGACCACCGGTGCGCCGATCTTGCCGGCGGCGAAGAGGATCGGGTGGTTGTAGGGGATGATCCGGCCGACGACGCCGTAGGGCTCGCGGCGCGTCAGCAGCCAGCTGCGCGACAGCGACGGCAGCGTCGAGCCCTTGACCTCGAACGCCACGCCGGTCTGGTACTCCATCCAGCGGGTGGCCATGGCGACGTCGCCGATCATCGCGGTGACCGGGTTGCCGCAGTCGGCGGCGTCGAGCAGCCCGAGCTCACGGGCGTGCTCCTGCAGTACGCCGGCGAACCGGCGCAGCAGCGCCACGCGCTCGGTCAACGGGGTGTCGCGCCAGGCCGGGAACGCCCCCTGCGCCGCCCGCACCGCACGCTCCACATCGGACGGACCGGCGAGCGGGACCGTGCCCAGGACGCTGCCGTCCGACGGCGACGACGTCGTCATCGTCTCGCCGGAACCGGCGGGCACCAGCTCCCCTCCGATGAGCATGCGCCAGTCCCGCTTGAGCAGGACCTGGAGCTCGGTGCGCAACTCGGCGCTCGTGGGTTGCATGACGTCTCCCATGACGGTGCGGGGTGGGGACCGGTCGGCGTCCGGTGGAGCGGGACGCTACATCTACGAAACTCGGAAAGTCCATGCTCAATATAGTTTGGATTCATTAGCACCTACGGGGTGCGGACGGAGCCTTGACGATGGGCGGGGCCGTGGCTACGTTTTGTCAGAGGCTATTTCTGGTGAGCAGAGAAAGCTCCAGCGGTACCGAATGGAGGACTGCGGAGATGACCATGATCGACCCGCGACCGACGACGACGTCGCCGCGAGATCCGGCCGACCTCGTGCGCCCCGACGACGGTGTGATCAGCCGGGAGATCTTCCGGGATCCCGCCGTCTACGACCGGGAGCTGCAGAGGATCTTCACCAGGACCTGGCTCTACATCGGCCACGAGTCCCAGCTGCGCAACCCGGGCGACTACATCACCAACCTCATGGGCGAGGACCCCGTGATCGCCACCCGGGACGCGGCCGGCGAGCTGCACGTCCTGCTCAACTCCTGCCGGCACCGCGGCATGACCGTGTGCGCGTCCGACCAGGGGAACGCGAAGTTCTTCCGGTGCCCCTACCACGGCTGGACCTACAGCTCCACCGGCGATCTGGTGGGCGTTCCGCGCACCGAGGCCGCCTACCGCGGCGAGCTCGACAAGTCCCGGCTCGGTCTCGTCGAGGTGCCCCGGGTCGAGTCCTACAAGGGCTTCATCTTCGCCAACTGGGACGCGGGCGCGGTGTCCCTCGTGGACTACCTCGGCCGCGACCAGCTCTGGTACCTCGACATGCCCATCGAGGGGGCGTTGGGCGGGTTGGAGGTGCTCGGCCCGGTGATGAAGTACCGGATCTCGGCCAACTGGAAGCTCGCGTCGGAGAACTTCGCCGGCGACGACTACCACGTGCTCTACACGCACGGCTCGGCGTTCCAGATCGGGTTCCTGCCCGACTACGACACGCTCGCGGACTACATCGCCTACTTCCCCCACGGGCACGGCATGGGCGACATCCCCAAGCCGGGCCGCGGCCTGCAGAACGACCTGATGATGGCCGAGCACTTCGGACCCGAGGCGGTCGAGTACGTGCAGGCCTACAACGCCCGCCTCGCCGAGCGGCTCAGCCCGGAGCAGGCCGCGGTGCACGGCCTCGGCGAGGGCAACATCTTCCCGAACCTCTCGTGGATCAAGTTCGGCTGCTTCCACGTGCTCGGGCTCTACCAGTGGCATCCCAAGGGGCCCGGCGAGCTCGAGGTCTGGCAGACCACCTTCTACGACACCGGCGCGCCCCAGCACGTGAAGGACTTCGCGCGCTCGCAGATGTCGCAGGAGAACGCCGCCGCCGGGATCTTCGGGCAGGACGACGGCGAGAACTTCGAGAAGATCACCGAGTCGGCCCGCGGCGCGGTCTCCCGCACCCTGGACTTCAACTACACCATGGGCATGGGCCACGAGGGCGAGATCGACGAGCCCACCCTGCCCGGGCAGCTGGGACCGCACTACTCCGAGCAGAACCACCGCAACTTCTACCGCTACTGGGCGGAACTGATGACGGAGGCAGGATCATGACCTCCACGGTCCGCGACACCCAGCGCGAGGTCGAGCAGTTCCTCTACCGCGAGGCGAAGCTGCTCGACGAGTTCCGGTACGAGGAATGGCTCGACCTGTTCACCGACGACGCCAAGTACTGGATGCCGATCACGGAGTCCCGGGAGGTCGGCCAGGAGCGGAGCCCGGTGGCGGGGGAGTGGGCGTTGTTCGAGGAGGACAAGCGCTTCCTGATCAAGCGGCACGAACGCCTGAGCGGCGGGCTGGCCCACGCCGAGCAGCCGCGCTCGCGGACGCGCCGGATGATCAGCAACGTGATCGTCACGGAGTTCGACGACGGCGCCGTCGGGGTCGAGTCGAACCTGCTGGTCTTCCAGTCCCGCCGGGGTGCTTCGGAACAGTTCTTCGTCGGTTGCCGGCAGGACCGGCTCGTCCGCGTCGGGGACGGGTTCCGGATCACCGAGCGGGCGATCCGTCTCGACCACAGGGTGCTGCCGCGTGCCATCTCGATCTACTTCTGACGGCGACGGGCACCGCAGCGGCGAGGTGCTCGTCCTCGGCAACGAGTTCGCGCGGGTCGTGGTCACGCACGACACGTCCGCCAACGGCAGCCGTCTCATGATCCGGAGCGCACGCACCGGTCGCACCGTGTACCTCGACCCGCTGCAGGTGGAGAGCCTGACCTGGCTGGCGGACGAGGACTACGCCCGGCTGCTCAGTGATCCGTTCGGCCCGGCGGAGGACAGCGGGTGAGCCGCAGCCGCTCGTCGCGAAGGAGATGGTCATGAAGGTCCTGGTCGACCTCGACAGGTGTGAGGGGTTCGCGTCCTGCGTTCTCAGTGCTCCCGACGTGTTCGATCTCGACGAACGATCGGGCGTCGCAGTGCTGCTCGTCGAGGAGCCCCCGGATGCCGTGCTCGCCGATGTGCAGGACGCCGTGCGGTCCTGCCCCGTCCGCGCCATCTCGCTGGCGTAGCGCCGGCCGTCGGCCCTCAGCCGTGGAGCAGGTGGGCCGCGTCCGTCACGGTCCGGCGCAGGGACGCACCGATCTCTCGCTGGTCAGCGGCCGACATCCGGCTCGTGGGCACGGCCACGTTGAACGCGATCCGTGCGGGAGTGCTCCGGAACGGAAATGCCACCGCCACCGATGACACCCCGCTCTCGCTCTCCTCGTTGCTGGTGGCGTACCCGCGCCTGCGGATGGTCGCGAGCTGCTTCTCCAGCTCGCTGCGGACCCGGATGCTCCGCGCGGTGAGCCCCTCGAGGTCCTCGTCGGGGTAGAGCGCGTGCAGCTCGGTCGTGGAGAGGTTGGCCAACATCGCCTTGCCCGTCGAGGTCGAGCTCGCGGGCATCGACCGCCCCAGCCGGGAGGCGACCCGGACGGCGCGGGGGCTCTCGATGGCATCGATGAAGCGAACTGTGGTGCCATCCAGCAGGCCGAGGTGGACGGTCTCGCCCAGCGTGGCGTTGAGGTGCTCCAGATAGGGGCGCAGGACGGCCCTGAAGTCGAAGCGCTGCAGAATGGCGAAGGCCACGCCGGTGAGGGCGGTGCCCGCTCCGTACGATTTTGTACTCTCGTTCTGGCGGACGAAACCGCGGTACTGCAGCATCGCCAGCAGGCGGTGCGCGGTGGAGGACGCGACTCCGAGGTATTCGCTGACCTCGGTGAGGCGCAGCTCGGTGCGCTCGCCCAGAAGCAGCAACACCTTGAGGGCGTTGTCCACCGATTCGATCGGATACTGCGGTTTCGGCCGGTGGGGACCTTCGTGCGCGGGCGCGGCTTTCTTCACAGCAGAAGTCTAGTCCGGCCCCGCAGATGTCGGCCACCGCGCGGACGGCGGGGTGAGTCCCGGCGGCAGGCCGTAGAGCTGGTCCTGGACGACGTCGATGATCGCCGGACGGCCCTGGGCCAGCGCCTCGTCCACGGCCACCTCCAGGTCGGCGTCGGTCTCCACCCGACGTCCGAAGCCTCCGAGCGAGCGGGCGAAGTCCGCGAAGTCCGGGTTGCCGTAGAACACGCCGAGATAGCGGCCGCCGTGGGTGGTCCGCTGGCGGTCGCGGGTGTTGCCGTAGGAGAAGTTGTTCATCACGATGTTGACCAGGCCGATCTTCTCCCGGACACAGGTCTCGAAGTCCTGGGCGACCATCCAGAAGCTTCCGTCACCGTTGACGGTGACGACCCGCTGGTCCGGGCGGGCCAGTGCGATGCCCATCCCGGCCGGCAGCCCCCACGCCATGGCGCCGCCCGCGGAGGCGTACAGGCTCCCCGGGCGCGGCAGGCGCAGGTACCGGTGGGTCCACGGGGCGAAGCTGGGCGCGTCCTGCAGCAGGAGCACGCCGTCCCGGGTGGCCAGCCGTTGCAGGACGCGAACCGCGCTGAGGCTGCTCACGCCGGTGCCGGGGTCGTCCGCGACGAGATCGTCGGAGCCCGTCGAGGACACCCGCTCGAACTCGTCCCGCAGGGCGCGCAGCCGGGCCCGACGACGGGTGCGCTGCGCGTCGCCCGGCTCCGGTGCTGCAGTGGCCGGTGCTGCGGTGGCCAGTGCTGCGGCGGCGAGCCGCGCGTCGGACACCAGCCCCACGTCGGGCACGTAGACCCTGCCGAGCTCGGAGGCGTCGATGTCGACGTGGACGAGCCGCGTCGTGGCGGAGAGGAGCGTCCATCCGTTCGTGGTGAACTCGGAGAACCGGCAGCCCAGGGCCAGCAGGACGTCGGCGTCGCGCACGGCCCGCTCGGTCACGTCATGGGCGCCGTAGCCCAGGGCTCCCAGATAGGCCGGGTGGTGGTGCGGGACCGCGCTCTGACGCATCCACGTGGTCATGACCGGTGCGTCGAAGCGTTCCGCGAGCCGGAGGTAGGCGTCGGGATCGCCCGCTGCGCCGCCGCCCAACAGGATCGCCGGGCGTTCCGCGGTGGCGAGCAGCTCGACGGCCTCGCGCACGCCGTCGGCGGCGGGCGCGGGAGGGTGGCTCCGACGTCGGGGCGCGGGCCGGAGCTGCCCGGGGGCAGGCGCCTGCAGCACGTCGAGGGGCAGGGAGACGACGACGGGCCCCGGTCGGCCGGTGACGGCTGCGCGTACCCCACGCTGGAGCAGTTCCGGGATCCGCAGGACGTCCTGGATCTCCACCGTCCACTTCGTCATGGGCCGGAACGTGGCCACGATGTCCATCTCCTCGAACGCGCGGCGTCCGGCGATGCTGCCGGGAACCTGTCCGATCAGCACGAGCAGCGGGACGGACTCGTCGTACGCGTTCTGGACGGCGATGGCCAGGTTGGCCGCCCCGGGACCCCGCGAGGCCAGGCAGACTCCCGGTTGCCCGCCGGCACGGGACACGCCGTCAGCCAGGAATCCGGCGACCTGTTCGTGCCGGGTCGCGACGAAACGGATGGTGTCCTGGCGGGCGAGGCTGTCGATGACGTCCATCACCGTCGTGCCCGGGACGCCGGCAACGAGGCGGACTCCCTCCTGGGCGAGGCATTCCACGACCAGGTCGGCGCCGTTGCGCGGAGGTGGTTCACGGGTCGGCTCCGGCACGGAGCTCCTCTCTGGTGGGGACACGGTGCTCGGCCGGCGTCAGGCCGAGGGCTGCCAGCAGGCGAATCCGAGACCGGTGACCGCATGGTGGAGGGGCACGTAGTCGACGACGTGGGCAGGGAGACCGGCGAATGCTCCCGCCACCACGATCCACGACCGGATCTCGCCGGTGCCGCCCCGCAGGGCATCGGAGTCGACGCTGAACATGGTGGTCAGCTCCTCGCCCCGGCCCTCGGCGATGCGGTCGAGCACCCAGCGGTCGAGCCGCTGGTCGATCCAACCCGCGCGCGGCCCCATCGGGTCGTGCGAGAGGCCGCCGGAGCCCACGACGACGATCCGCTCCGGCCGCCCGTCGGCGATCTCCCGGATCGCCCTGCCCAGGTCGTAGCAGCGCTGACCGGAGGGCAGGGGATCGTGGTAGGCGTTGAGGAAGACGGGGATCACCGGGATGCCCGTCTCGGCCAGGCCGAGGAACTGCGCGGGCCGGGTGAAAGCGTGCCCGATGCCGTCCGGGCGGCTGAGCGGCCGGAGCTCGGTCATGACGGCAGGGTCGAACCCACGTCGCGTCAGGCCGGCGGCCAGGTGCGACGCCAGCTCGCTGTGGCAGGTGAGCTCCACGCGGCGGTCGAGTCCTGGCTGGTCGCGGAACCGGGGCAGGGTGCTCCCGCTCACCGCGCTGCCGCAGAAGACGGCGAGCGTCGGGTTGAACGCGGGTCCGAAGACCTCGTCCTGGTCGTCGCCGACGATGACCACCGCGTCGGGCCGTGCGGCCTCGATCGCCGCGCGCAGCGTGGCGACGCCGTGATCGATCCGCCCGCGGGCGACGGCGTTCGTCTCCGACGTCTCGGCCGCGGCGGCCCGCGGCTGGGGGACGTCGCCGACGAGCATCGCGTAGGCGGACGGCCACCGGTCGGCGGGCAGGAGCACGGCGGGGGCGTGCGACGAGGCCACTCCGAGGACCATCACGGCTTCGCACCCCCCTCGGGGAGGGTCACGTGGACGTCTCCGTCATGCACCGTGACCTCGTAGGTCCGGACCGGGAGCAGAGCGGGGAGCGAACGCGGCCTGCCGGTGACGAGATCGAACCGGGCGAAGTGCATCGGGCACTCCACCTGGCAGTCCGTCACCTCGCCGTCGGCGAGCGAGGCGTCGGCGTGGCTGCACATGTCGCTCAGCGCGAACAGCCGGCCCCCGTCGTTGAACACCGCGATGGGCTCGGGCAGCTCGGGACGCTCGATCCGAATTCCCTCGCCGGCGGGAACGTCCCGCACCGCGCACACCCGGACCTGGACGCTGGACGACATCGCCGTCACCGATTTCTCCCCACCGGTTCAGGCGTCCACGCGGCGACGGCCATCCCCATCATTGCCCGATAGAAGGTCTGGTACTCGACGAAGTCCGCCGGCAGGTCGCCGAGCGCACCGATGAGGGCGATCCAGGCGCGCAGCTCCACCTGGCCGTGTTCCAGGAGGTCGGTGTCGGTCAGCTCGCCGAGCCTGCCCCCGTCGCCTTCTTCCACCAGCTCCCGCACGACGTGGTCGAAGGCGGCGTCGATGGCGCCGTGCGTGTGCGGCCCGCGATAGGCGTCCCACGGATATCCGGCGGTGAAGTGCGACCAGCCGCCGGAGGCGTAGACCGCCACCCGCTCGCCCTCGGGCCGGTCCCTGACGACGCGGGCCAGGAGCTGCCCGAACTGCGCGCATCGCCACGGCGGCACCGCCGGGTGGTGGATGGCGTTGAGGAAGACGAGCACGACCGGTATGTCGGCACGCGGCAGCATGTCCGCGAGCACCTGCGTGTGCGCGTGCGACCTGAGCTCGCCGTTCGGGAACGAGCCCAGTCTCGCGATGTCGAAGCCCTCACGCACGCCCTGCTCGAGCAGCGCCGTGGCGAGCCCGCGGTGCACCCGGTGCGTCGCCGCACCGGTCGCCAGCGGGCCGGCGAGGGTGAACTCCTCGCCGACGTGGACCGCGAGTTGGGGGACGTTGCTCGCGTCGAAGTTCTCGTCCTGGTCGTCGCCGATGACGACAAGCGCGTCCGGCCGCTGCTGGGTCAGCAAGGACCGCAGCCGGTCGAGGCCACCGCGGATGCGGGCGTACCCCCGCAGGTTCGCGGCAAGCGTCTCGACACGGACGCCGTCCTGCACCGGTGCTGCCACCCCCCGGCGCTCGTACAGCAGCCGGCGGTTCTGCTCCCGGAACTCGTCCCAGCGCTCGGGCGGCATGAACGCGAACGCGTGCGAGGACGCCAGGCCCGCAACGATCTCTCCCACTGCTCTGCTCTCCCGTGCTTCGGGCAGCTCACGCGGCCGGTGCGGATGACCGCTCGAACAAGGTCATGAGCAGCTCGTGGACCCGCTGGGGCTGGTCGGTCTGCACCTGGTGGCCCGCGCCGTCGACCACGTGGAAGGGCACCTCCGGGTGGAGCTGACGCATGCCGGTCCCCAGCGATCCCAGTGGCGCGGTGCGGTCGTCGGCACCCCAGATCATCGACCAGGGGACCGCGAGCCCGGCCAGCCGTTCCCGTACCTCGAAGACCTGCCGCTGGTCGGGGTCCTCGGTGACGACCGTGCGGTAGCGCCCGAGGGAGTCGAGCATCTCGCGGTGCCCGGGCAGCGACGCGACCGCGAACCGGGCCTCGATCAGGTCGTCATCGAGCTGCGCCCGATCGTGGACGATCGTCTCGAGGAACGCGACCAGTGACGCCCGCGAGCCGTCGAACCGTGGCAGCGCCACGGCGCGGCCGTCGTCGAGCAGGCCGACCGCGGAGGCCAGGGTGGCGGTGCCGATCGTGCCGACACCCCGGACGCGGGCGGGGTGATCGAGCGCGTACTTCATCGCGACGTAGGCCCCCTGGGAGTTGCCGACCAGGCGCACCCGCGGAAGGCCGAGAACGTCGACGAAGCCCGCGAGGTGGTCGACGAGGGTCTGGAACGAGTAGTCGACCAGCGGCTTGTCCGTGTGGCCGGAGCCGATGAGGTCGATCGCCAGTACCTGGAAGTGCCGGGCCAGCAGGGGGAGGAGCCGGGCCCAGCCGCTCGCGCCGGAGGCTCCGGGGCCGCCGCCGTGCACGAGGACGAGCGGGTCGCCCCCGCCTGCGTCGACGTAGTGCGTCCGGACGCCGTACACCGTCTCCCTCATGGCCCTGACCTGCGGCACCACGACGAATCGGGACTGGGCCGTGATGCCGGTTCCGTCCGTCACGCCGCGGCCAGGAACTCGAGGGCGACCCGGTTGAACTCGGTCTCGTGCTCGATCTGCGCCCAGTGCCCGCAGTCGCGGAACACGTGCAGGCGGGAGTCCGGGATGTCGCGCAACAGCAGGAGACCGATCTCCAGCGGGTTCACGCGGTCCTCCCGGCCCCACACGATGAGGGTCCTCGCCGCGATACGGGAGAACTCGTCGGCCTGGTCGCGCCACGGAGCCGTGGAGCGGGCCGCCGCATCCCGGTGCGCGGGGTTGCGCGCCGCCTGCACCCTGCTCTCGAGAGCCGCTGCGGACATGAGTCCAGGGTCGAACAGCATCGTGTCGACCAGGGCCCGCATCGTCGTCACGCTCGGATCGGCACCGGCCTCGGCGAGCCGCCGATGGCCGTCGGTCGGCTGCGGCGCGATCACCGTGCGGGTCTTGCCCGCCGCCCCGACGAGGACCAGCCGCTCCGTCCGCTCGGGGTGGTCCACCGCGAAGGCCATCGCGGTGCTCGCCCCCATGGAGTTGCCGACGAAGCTGGCCTTCTCGATGCCGAGGGTGTCGAGCAGGTCGCGCAACGCCCGCGCCCGCACCGTCGTCGCCGGCTCGCTGTCGAACACGACGGAGTCCGACCCACCGAATCCCAGCATGTCGACGAGCAGCGTCCGGTGCTGCTGAGCGAAGGGCCCGATGTTGCCGCCGAAGTTCGACCACGCCGTCGCTCCGGGCCCGCCGCCGTGGAGCATGACGACGGCCGCGCCCTGGCCGGCTTCGTGGTAGTGGAGCCGGTGGGGCCCCGCCTGCGCGTAGCGGCTGGTGCCCTCCTCGCTCGGGGCGACCACAGTCTGAGTCATGAAGTTCCCTTGTCCGAATCGTTCCGGTGGAGGATCAGAAGAAGATGGCGATGCCGCGGGGCAGCACCGTCGAGTCGAGGTGCACCTCGCGACGCGCGATCTTCCATCCGCCGTCGACGCGGCGCAGGCGGTCGTGTCGCCGCCCGGCCCACCATGCCTCGTCGCGCAGCTTGCGGGCCTGACGAACGGTGAACGCGCTGCGCACCTCGACCTCGTCGGCCGTGGGGCCTTCGTCCACCACGACATTGCTGATCAGATGGCACGTCATCGAGACCGGGGTCTCCACGTGCGAGAAGCCCGTGGCGTCCTTGTGCACGCGCACCGTGAGCATGGCCTTGTCGTCCCTGATGACGGGATGGCCGGCCGGCGCGACGTCACCCTGCACGTACTCGCGCAGGGGGACCAGGTACTCGGCGTCCTCGGTGAACAGGTCCAGCCAGTCCTCCAGCCGGTGTTCGTCGAGGATGTGCGCCTCCCGGTAGAGGAAGTCCTCGAGCTCCTGCTTCAGCTCCCAGTTGCCCGTCATCGTCAGCTCCGCTCCATCATCTCGAGCCAGAACCGGTAGAACTGACGCTGGTTGAACTCGCTCGGGTTGGGGCCGAGGCTCCCCGGCAGGCCCGTGGGCCCCTCCGTCTCGTGACCGAACTGCAGGCCGTAGTGCAGCGGGCGCCGCCAGTTGCGGGGGGCGCGCCCGGCCTCCACCATGCGCTCGAAGTTCTCGACGTCGTCGGGGGCGATGATGCCGGCCATGTGCTGGCCCTGGTACACCCGCTGGACCGCCAGGTCCTTGACCACCTGCGGGGCGTCCCGCTCGACCATCGTCCACTGCCAGCACTCGTGCTCGACGGGCCCGCGCGGATGGAACAGCTGGAAATGTCGACCCAGCATCGGCGAGAAGAAGCCCATCAGGCCCATGTTGGGGAACAACAGCCCGTTCATGAAGCCGTACGGCTTGACCGGCCGGTCCGCGACGACCTCGAGGAGCCGCCGCTGCCGGTACTCCACCCACTCGACCGCCTCCGGGCCCAGCTCCTGGGCCTCGAGGAGGTCGCGCTTGTAGAGCGAGTCGTTGTCGGCCACGACCATCCCCATGCCGAAGGGCGCGCTCCGCCCGGAGCCGGCGCTGCCCTCGTACAACGGTGGGTCCGTGGTGCCCGGATAGGTGATGATGGGGATCCTGATCCCCTTCTCCATGAACTCGGCCACCATGGCGAGCCACGAGACGTGGGTCGCGGAGTAGACGTGGTAGTCGTCGCCGATGAAGTTCTCGGAGACGAGCTTCCAGTTCCCGGGCGAGCGGTACCGGTGCCAGCCGGGCAGCGACTCCAGGCCGCCCAGCGGCGTGCCGAGGACGAAGTTCTCCAGCCACCAGCGCACGTCCTCGCCGAGCCACTCCTCGATCGCCGGAGCGGCGGGGTCGAACGACGCGAGCAGCAGCCCGTGGAAGTTCGCGACCTTGGCGACCTCCTCCAGCCCCCAGGCGGCCTTGTCCAGCTCGCCGCGGTAGAGCATCTGCTCCATGGGGGCGCCGGTGAGCGTGCCGTCGAGGCCGAAGCTCCACCCGTGGTAGGAGCAGGTGAAGCCCTTGACGTTTCCACGGTCGAACAGGCACACCTGGTTGCCGCGGTGGGAGCACTTGTTCACCAGCACGCGAATCTGTCCGCCGGCGTCCCGCACCACGATGACGGGCACCTCGCCCATGTAGTTCGTGATGTAGTCCCCGGGCTTGCGGACCATGTCCTCGTGGCCGACGACCAGCCAGGACCGGTCGAAGACGCGTTCCGCCTCGGCCCGGTACACGTCCTCGTCGAAGTGGATCATGGGCGCGACGAGACCGTTCTGCCAGTCGACGATGTCTCGCAGCTCACCGACATCCGTCATGGTTTTCCTCCGTTGAGAGCCCTGGGCACCCGTCCTGTGACGTGGGGCAGGACGCTATGGCGGCGGTCACTATGGTGTCTATTGCATAATTCGGATTGAAGTAATGCCGCCCGTGAATCAATGGCCGCCGGTGACCTCGCGGGCGAAGGCTCGCACCGGCGGAGCCAGCTGTCGGTGGCGAGCCCAGTAGATCCAGATGGGGGCGGTCATCGGATAGCGCTCGTCGACCAGCACCGGCCAGCCGGCGGCCTCGGCGGTCCCGGACAGGTTGTCGTCGGCGAGGACGGCGACCCCCAGCCCCGCGCGGGCCATCGCCACCAGCGTGGTGGTGTTGCCCGACTCGAGCGCGACGTCGAGGACGAGGCCGCCCTCGCGCAGCGCCGGTTCGAGGAGGCGGCGGGTCAGGCTGTCGGGTCCACCGGTGAGCACCGGCACGCCCGCCAGGTCCGACACGGGAACCTCGCGGCGGTCCCGCCACGGGTGGTCCTCGTGGGTGATCACGACGACGCGGGCGTCCCCCAGTCGGTGCCCCGCCAGCCTCTCGTCGCTGCGGGGAAGTGCGGTGACGAAGTCGACGTCGCCGGTGAGTACCTGCTCCACCGGCGGCAGTCCGGACGACTCGTGCAGCGCGACGTGGATGAGCGGGTGGGCGCGGTGCAGCCGGCCGATCACCGGTGCGAGGAAGTGCGACACGTGCGGATGCGCGCAGGCGATCGTCACCACGCCGGCGCGGCCACGCGCCAGCTCGGTGCTCAGGGTTCGGATCCCCTCGGCCTGGGCGAGCAGCTGCTCGGCTCGCGGAAGCAGCTGGGACCCTGCGCTGGTGATCACCACGCCGCGGCCGGAGCGCTCGAACAGCGCCACGCCCAGCTCGGCCTCCAGCGCCTTGACCTGGCGCCACAGCGAGGGCTGGGCCACCTCCAGGCGCTCGGCGGCGCCGAGGAAGGACCCCACGCGGACGACCTCGACGAAATAGCGCAGCTGGCGCAGCTCCATTGATACTCCAGTTGAATAGCTTGTATTCGAACTATTCTATGGACGCAGATACGGGCGCGCCATAGCGTTGCGCTCCTCAGCGCCCGAGCGGGCAGATCCGTCGTCGACGGGCCGCTCGTGCTCGGCGCGGACCCCTGGACAGCGAGGAGCGCGAGATGTCGGTCGACGAGCCTTCCGGTGCGGACAGGCCGGACACAGCGTCCGTCACGGCCCGGCAGAAGCAGATGGTGGAGCGCAGCCTCCGCGAGTGGCGCGGCGATCTCGACGGACGGGTCGTCGTGGTCACCGGCGGCGCCCGCGGCATCGGCCGGTCCCTGTGCGAGGGGCTGATCCGCGCCGGCGCGCGGGTCGTCGCCGCTGACCGGAGCTGGGACGGCGCCGAGGACTTCCGCAAGCAGCTGGACGCCGAGCAGGGACTGGCCGTCGATGTGGACATCACCGACGACGCGCAGCTCGACGCCGCCTACGAGGCGGTCACGGACCGGTTCGGAACCGTCGACGTCCTGGTGAACAACGCGGCCCTGGTCTCGGAGACGCTCTTCGCGCCGACCGGTCACCGCAACACCCTGGACACGACCGACCAGGACTGGGAGGCGATGTTCGGCGTCAACGTCTTCGGCACGCTCAAGGTCATCCGCCGGTTCATCAAGCCCATGCAGGAGAAGAAGCGCGGCAGCATCATCAACGTCGTGAGCAGCGGCGTCCTGCCCGTCGCCGCCGGAGGCGGGTACCACGGGCTGCGACCGTGGACGGTCGAGATGCCCTACCAGGCCACCAAGGCGGCCGTCACCGCGCTGACGTTCTACCTCGCCGAGGAGGTGCGCGGCGACGGGGTCGCGGTCAACGCGATCATGCCCGGACACACCCGGGCGTCGTGGTTCGACACCACCGCCCGCGCGTTCAACGACATGGGGGTCGTCTACTTCATGCGGCCGGCGATCTCCGAGCACCTGCTGCCGATCACCCTGTTCCTCTCGGCCCAGGACGCCCGCGGGGCGGCCGGGCGGCTCTACTACGTGCCGGAGTGGAACTACGACCACGGTTTCGGCGACTACGCCGCGTGGCTCGACCACGAGCTGCCGGCGGACATGGAGGAGATGTACAGGCGACTCGAGGCCGCGATGCCCACGTACGAGCGGTCCGGGGTGCCCCACCTGCCCTTCGACGCGCAGGGGGCGCTGTACACAGCGGCGCTGGCCAACCTCGGCTCTCAGGAGAACTGGGCCGGCGGCAGCAACCAGTGAGCTGATAGCGCCGTCCGAGATCCACGTGAAGGGAAGGGAACCCATGACCGTCGAGGACGCCCCGGGGGCGGTGACGCGCTCGTTCTGGCTGGACCTGCTCGGGGCCGAGGTCCGGTTCCGGGACGCGAACGGTCACCGCACGCGCAGCATCGAGGCCGGAACCGGCGAGCCGGTGGTGCTGTTGCACGGCATCAGCGGGCACGCTGAGACGTGGGTGCGCAACGTGGGGCCGCTGGCACAGGACTTCCGGGTGCACTCCCTGGACATGCTCGGGCACGGCTTCACCGCCAAGCCGGCCATCGACTACTCGATCCAGGTGCTCGCGGATCACGTGCTCGGGTTCCTCGATGCGATCGGCGCCCGCCGCGCCCACCTGGTCGGCCAGTCCCTGGGCGGGTGGGTGGCCGCCTGGCTCGCTGTGCACCATCCCGACCGGGTCGCGTCGTTCGTCAGCGTCACCGGTGCCGGTCTGGAGCTGACCGAGGACGGTGCCGACCTCACGGCCCGGGTCGGCCGGAAGGTCGGTGACGCCACGCGGCGGGCGCTGGACGAGCCGACCCGGGAGAAGGTGCGGACCCGGCTCGAATGGCTGGTGCACGACCCGGCCGTCGTGACCGACGAGCTGGTCGAGACCCGGTTCCGGATCCAGACCCAGGCCGACTTCGCCGCGGTCGCCGGCCGGCTCGTGGACGCGTTCACCGCTGCCCCGCGGCTCCAGGAGGTGCTCACGGCCGACCTGCTGCGGCAGATCTCGAGCCCGACGCTGGTCCTCTGGACCCGGCAGAACCCCACGATGCCGTGGGAGGTCGGGAGGAAGGCGGCAGAGATCATCCCCGGGGCGGCCTGGTACCTGATGGAGGACGCCGGGCACTGGCCGCAGTTCGAGAAACCGGACGAGTTCCTCGACGTCGTCGGCGGGTTCCTGTGCTCGGTGTCGGGCCGGGCCGGTCAACCGGACGGAACCCGCTGATGGGGGTCCTCGTCGCGGGATACGGCGTCTCGCACACGGCCATGATGATCCGGAAGTACCGGCCGGAGGACCCGGCCCAGCTCCGGGTGCACCAGGCCTTCGGTCGGCTCCGCGACGAGATCGCCCGCCTGGCGCCCGATCTCATCGTGGTGGTCGGGAGCGAGCACCTCAACTCGTTCGGCTACGACGCCTTCCCCCAGATCTGCGTGGGCATCGGAGACGCCTGTACCGGCTGGGGCGACGGTGGGGTGGCGGCCGCCCGGCTGCCCCTCGCCGGCGGGTTCGCCGCGCAGCTGCTCGAGGACGGCCTGGAGGCGGGCTTCGACCTCGCCTTCTCCGCCAACCCCCGGATCGACCACGCGTTCATGGCCCCGTTGACGTTGATCCGGCCGCAGATGGACATCCCGGTGGTGCCGGTCTTCCAGAACTCCAGCACCGAGCCGCTTCCGCCGCTGTGGCGTTCCGCGGAGCTCGGCGAGCTCGTCCGGGACGTCGTCCACCGGCGGCCGAGCGCCGAACGCGTAGTGCTGCTGGGCACCGGCGGCCTGTCGCACTGGGTCGCCACCCCGAAGATGGGTGCCGTCAACACCGACTTCGACCGGCGCTTCCTCGGTCTCGTCCAGGCCGGGGACCTCGACAGCCTCGTGACGATGAAGACCGCCGATGTCGTTGCCGAAGCCGGGAACGGCGCTCCCGAGATCCGCAACTGGATCACGGTCATGGCGGCGCAGCGGAGCCTGGCCCACGTCTTCGCCTACGAGTCCGTGCCCGACTGGGCCACTGGGATCGCGCTCGCGCGGTTGTTCCCGCGCGACCAGCCGTGAACATCGTCCTCGACGAGCTGCTCCGCAGGGCCGTCGCCGACGCCGACTTCCGGGAAGAGGCACGGCGGGCGCCCCACGACGCTGCGGACTGTGCGGGCGTCTCCCTCACCGATCTGACCGCCGTCATCGAGGGCGACGTCGTCGCGCTGCACGATCGTGGCGCGCACCCCCTGCTCATCATGCAGCTGGCCGGTTCGCTGGGCATCGACCCCATGGAACGCTTCGGCCAGGCGTAGCCGCTGGCCGCGAGGTAGGCGAGCACGTGCGCCGCGTCCGGGAGGTGATCGGTCGCGGCCATCATGTTGATGAACTCGACGGCGGCGTCGCCGGCGAGGTCCGGGTAGCCCTCACTGAGCGCCAACACGGTCGGCTGACTGTTCGCCCCAGCCGGCCGGTACGCGGTCGACGGGCCACACTGAGGGTGTTATGGACGATGATCTGGTCGAGGTGCTGAGTTCGCGGGCGGTGCCCTGCCGGCTGTGGCCCGAGCAGACCCAGGGCCCCTATCACCGCGACGTGCATCCCGAACGGCGCGACATCACCGAGGACCGCGAGGGCTTGCCGCTGCGGGTGGGGTTGCGGCTGCTCGAGGCCGACACCGGGGACCCGCTGACCGGGGCGGTGGTCGAGGTGTGGCAGGCCGATCACGAGGGCCGCTACTCGGGCTTCGCACCGTTCCAGGCCCGCCCGGGCCAGGTCGTGACGTCCGCGTCGGTGCCCCGAGACGTGATGGCTCCGGCGGAGACGATCCTGCGCGGCAGCCAGCGCACCGACGACAGCGGCATGTGTAAGTTCCACACGATCTACCCGGGCTGGTACTCCAGCCGGACCGTGCACCTCCACCTCACCGTTCATCTCGGGGACCGCCGGATGATCACCCAGCTGTACTTCCCTCGACGAGGTCACCGACGAGGTCTTCACCCACACGCCCTATGCGGGTCGCCCGGGGCGCGACACCACCAACACCACCGACAGCATCTTCGTCGACGGTGGTGCGAAGACGGTGCTGTACCTGACTGGCGACGCCGCGACCGCGCTCACCGGCGTGATCTGCCTGGCGACCGACCCCGCGCCGACACCACCCACGCCGTCGGGTCCTACGGACAACGGCGGCTGAGATGGCCACGGCGCAGCAGATCCACGACGCCGTCGAGGCGCACGTGCGCGCCGTCGGAGCCGCCGACGCGTCCGCGGTGGCGGCGCTCTACGCGCCGCACGCTCGGCTGCACGACCCGGCCGGTGGCGTCGCGGTGGTGGGCCCCGCCGCGGTCGCCGCGCATTTCGCCGGTGTGCTGACCGAGCCTCGGGAGATGCAGATCGTGATGATCGCGGTCACCGGGCACGACGCCGCGGTGCATTTCCGCGCCACCCCGCCCGGGGGTCCGGCCCGCGACGTCATCGACACCATGACCTTCGACAACCAGGCGAGGATCACCTCGATGCGCGCCTACGCCGGCTGAGTTCGGCCTCCGCGGTCGCACAGGCCGCGACGACGGCGCCATTCCAGAGCAGTGGGGGCTCAGCTCATTCGGATGCAGCGTGGCGGGGTCAGGTGATGCCGGACGGACCCCCGGGCCGCATCAGCCGGCCGGCAACGCCACCTGCCGCGTGAGGCGCACCTCCGACCGAGTGTGCGACGACTGCACCAGGGCCAAGCAGACCTCCAGGTTGGCCGTGCCCCACCGCCCGTCGTGGGGCGGGGTCACCCCGGTCCGGACCGCGTCGGCGAGCTCGGTGAGCATCGCGGCGCGGCCCGTCGGCGCGCCGGCCAGTGCCACCTCCTCGATGCGCTCGTCGCCGTACACGCGCAGACCGTCGGGGGAGATGCGCACGTCACCGCGTTCGCAGCTCAGGACCACGAGCCCGAAGAACGGCTGGCCCGTACCGCCCCGCAGCAGCTCGCGCTGCCGGCCGGGTGCCGCTTCGCGGCCGTGCCCGCCCGCCTGCCTTCCGACGCCCGTGGCCCCGGCCAGCAGGCGCCGGGCCACCGCGTAGCCACGCATCTCCTGCCCGGTCTCGCCGAGCCCGAAGGTCAGCTCCGTGGTGGGGAAGTGGTCGTATCCGCTGTAGGCCACGGTGGCCGGCGTGCCGTCGTCGAACTCGAGGTAGGCGCTGTATGCGCCGTCGCCGGGACGGTGGGGGTCCCACTGCCCCACCCGACCGCGGACGCTGCGCAGCAGGCCGCCGCCGAGGTACCGGACGATGTCGACGTGGTGCGCCCCCTGGCGCATCGGCACGCCGCCGCCCTTCGCCGGGTCCAGCTCGTCCGCGGCGCGTGGGCGGAACATCCAGTCGGTGAAGTACCACGCGTTGATCGCGCGGAGCGGCCCGAGCTTGCCGGAGGCGACGATGCGGCGCATCGCCCGCACCGGGGCCTCGAAGCTCTGCGAGTGCCCGACGAGCAGCACCCGGTCCGCGTCCCGCGCCGCGGCCACCATCGCCTCGGCGGACCCGACCGACACCGCCATCGGCTTCTCGACGATCACGTGGTGGCCGCTGCGCAGCGCGGTGACCGCATGCTCGGCGTGCAGGTGCGTCGGCGTGGCGACGTAGACGACGTCCACCGCGCCCGAGGCGCACATCTGCTCGACGCTCGAGAACACCGACCGCCCGGGCCCGGCGAACGCCTCCCGCGCCGCGGCCGCGGGATCGGCTCCTGCGGCCACGACGAACTCGGGATGCCGCTCGACGAACGGCACCAGCACGTCGCCGGCCACGCCGAGGCCGGCGACCCCCAGCCGCAACGGATGGGGGCGCAACGGCTCCATCAGTGCGCCGGCTCGTGGCCGAGCATCCGCTCGACCGGCACGACGTCCGCGGTGAACCGGCAGCCGCGACACCACACGTGGAACACCCGCGACTGCGCCGTCCAGTACTCCTGGACGAACGCCCCGACGTCGAGCGGTCGGCCGCAGTGCGGGCAGAACCCGACCGGAGGCCGCTCGCCGGTCATACCTGGGCTTCCTGCTGCTCGACCCGTTCGAACAGGTCCAGCACCTCCTCGGCGATGGGGCTGTAGCGGCCCTGGCCCATCGTGAGGAACTCCTGGCGGAACGCCCCGCCCGCGCCGAACTTCTTGCGCTCCTGCGGCAGCAGGATGCACGTGTTCGTGGCCTCGTCGCGCACGACGCCCAGGGGGTCCCCGCCGTCCTCGACCAGGTCGAGCTGCTCCTGGAAGAGCCGGCGCAGCATGACCACGCCGATGTCGGACTTGCCCAGGTGCTCGCGGCTGCGGTCGGCGATCGGGCCCTGGCTCGACCACGCCATGATGTCCTGGCCGTCCACGAAGTCGACCAGGAAGTTCCCCTCGTCGTCGGTGAAAGGGACCGTGAACAGCGGGATCGACTCCTGCGGCTCCACCGTGTAGTCGCCGTCGGGCTTGTACACCGAATACCAGAAGTGCGAGGTGTGGGTGTCGTCGATCGGCACCCGGATCTGGAACTGGTAGTGGCCGCCGCCGCCCACCCGCAGCATCGCCGGGAACACGAGCGGGTGGCCGATCTTCCAGTCGTCGTCGTCCTCGCTCATGCCGTGCAGGACGCGGCGCTTGATGATGCCGTACTCGAACGGGTCGAACGCGACCTTCTCGTGCTTGCGGGCGAGGATCTTCGCCCGTGGGTCGCCGGAGAGCTCGCGCACGAAGTTCATGTAGTGCCCGTGCAGCCACTCGACGTGGTGCGGGTCCACCGAGTTCTCCATGACCTGCAGCCAGCTCATCGGCAGCGTGGCGTGCCCGATGTCGCGCAGGCAGTTGTCCCACACGAACAGGTCGAAGCGGGGCAGCAGCGGCGCAGGGTCCGGACCCATGTAGACGAAGATCAGCCCGCCCAGCTCCTGGACCCGGTAGGTGACCGCGCGCACCCGGTCCTTGAACGTGCTGTCGGCCGGCTCGGCGGGCTGGTCGAGGCAGCGGCCGTCGCGGCCGAAGTGCCAGCCGTGGTAACCGCACCGCAGGCCCTCCTGCTCGACCACGGCGTACTGCAGCGACGCCCGGCGGTGCGGGCACTGCGCTTCGATGCAGCCCAGCTCCCCGGTGCCGTCGCGGTAGATCACGATGTCCTCGCCGAGCAGCCGCCGGGCGATCGGGGTGCGTCCCAGCTCGGACACGGCCGCCACCGGGTACCAGTAGCGGCGCAGCAGCGTTCCCATCGGGGTGCCAGGACCCACGCGGGTCAGGCGCTCGTTCAACGCGGGCGACAGCATGTCGGCCTTCCCATCATCGGTGTGTGTCGGTGAAGAATGCGGTGACCTCGTGGACGAAGTCGTCGGCGCGCTCGATCTGCGTCCAGTGTCCGCACCGGCCGAACACGACGAGGTCCGCATCGGGCAGCAGCCGGACGAGCCGCAGGCTGGTGGCCTCCAGCGGGATGACCCGGTCCTCGGCGCCGTGCAGCAGCCGGATCGGGGTGGTGATCGCTCGGAGCTGGTCCTCGGTCAGCGCCATGGCGTCGACGTGGCGCTGGCGCGGCGCGGCGAACGCGGCGGCGTACTGCTCGTGGACGCCGGGCGCGATGCTCGACTCGTAGCGCAGAGCGACGAGATCGGGACCCAGCAGGTCCTGGTCGTGGGCGAACAGCCCCACCAGCTCGGCCATTGCGTCGGGCGAGGGCTCGTAGCCCCACACCCGGTCCAGGCCCTCGGGGAGTGGGAAGGCGATGCCGATGGTGCCCATGAGCACCATCCGGCGCACTCGCTCCGGGTGACGGTGGGCCAGGGCGAGCGCCAGCGCGCCGCCCATCGAGTTGCCGACCACGTCCACGTGGTCGAGCCCCAGCGCGTCGAGGAAGCCGACGAGGTGGCGCACGCGGGTGTCGTGGGTGAGCTCGTGGTCGGTGCGGGTCTGCCCGAAGCCCGCGATGTCCGGCGCGATCAGCCGGTGGTCGCGGGCCAGCGGGGAGGCCAGGATGCCGCGCCAGTTGGCCGCCGCGGACACCCCCGGCCCGGAGCCGTGGATCAGCAGGACCGGCGGGCCCTCCCCGACGTCGTGGTACAACGTGGTGAAGCCGTCGTGCTCGATTTGGGCGAGCTCCTTCGCCAGGGTCACGGCTCGAAGGTCGCGAAGACCTTGTTGGAGTTGAACACGTCGGTCTGGATAAACTCCGACCACGTCGGTGTGGTGCGTCCGAGGTGGCGCATCGCGCCCAGCAGCGGGAACCAGTTGAGCAGCTCCTGCTGCCCGGACTCCTCGATCTCCGTCAACCCCACCGAGCGCCAGTCGTCGATGTCGCCGCGCACGAGGCTGTCGTAGAGCCGGCGGTCGCCCTCGGTGTCGGGCCGCAGCCGCCACGTCTTGTCGCAGATGAACGCGTGCGACCAGCTCGACGAGGCCACCAGCGCCACCCGGTAGGGGGACTCGGCGAAGATCTCGGCCACGGTGGCGCCGATGTCGAACAGCCGGGTCGGCGCCGGCGAGGGCGGGTCGAGCTCGCGCACGTCCCCGAACGCGCTCATGAAGCCCTTGTAGCTGACCACGCGGCGCCCGTAGCAGTTGATGGGGAACGGCAACACGGGGTAGTCGAAGCCCTCGCGGTGGTAGTCCAGGTAGAGGATCGCGTTGAGGAACGCGTGCGGCAGGCTCGGGTGGTGCAGGCGCTTGTAGGCGTAGGGCACGTCGACGCCGCGTTCGAGCAGCTGCGTGGCCAGATAGCGCCCGACGGCAGGCGCACCGCGCACCGTGAAGGACCGCTCGGGCCCCTCGCCCCACACGTTGACCCGGCCCTTCATGTCCGAGGAGTCCGCCGCGTGCGCCCACGGCCGCACGTCCATGTCGTCGTACGCGAGCACCGCGTAGGGAGGGATGAGGTCCTCGCGGAAGTTCTCGTACTGGTCGTCGCCCCACACGACCACCACGTCGGGGCCGAAGTCGTCCAGGGCCTGGCGGGTGCGCTCGAAGCCCTTGACCAGCGCTGCGCGGTGCTGCGCCGCCGCCGACCGGCCCTCGTCACCACCCCACTCCCGGCGCATGAGCTCCGGCCAGTTCGCGGGGTCCTTCTCGGACGCGGGGATGTCCGGGTCCTGCAGGGTCCGGCGGAGGATGCCGGCCATGTCGTCGTCGGTGCCGCTGAACGGCGGGTAGTGCGACAAGCCGATCCCGAGCAGCTCTGCCATGGGTCCTCCTCCGGCGGCCGGCCGTCGGTCGCTATGTTCGGAGATTGTCATGACTAGTAACTATCGTCAAGGTTCAGTATCAGTCATCCGAAAATTCAGCTCTACTGCTGATAGGATCCGGGCCGGGCACCACGAGCGCCGGTGGCGCGGGGGAGGAACTCATGCGGACGGTCGGAGATGCCGGGATGTCGATCGATGATCAGGTGACACGCACGGCGGCCCAGTTCGGGCCGGAATTCGACCCGACCGTGCTCACGCTCGCCATGACGCTGTACCGCACCATGGCCGTCTTCGATCGCGCCCACGCCGCGGAGCTCGCGCCCCATGACATCAACCTCGTGCAGTTCAACGTGATCAGCGTGCTGAACCGGGCGGCGACACCGATGACCATGGGCGATCTGGCCCAGGCCGTGTCGGTGCGTCCGGGCAATCTCACCAGCGTCGTCGACGGGCTGGTCAAGCGGGGCCTGGTGGAACGCGAGCTGAACCCGAACGACCGCCGCTCCTTCCTGGTGCGGGTCAGCCGCGCGGGCGAGAAGTTCCTCGCCGCGTTCCTGCCCGGCCACTGGCGCTACCTGGACGGCCTGGCCGGCGGGCTCAGCGCCCGCCAGCGCGGCCAGCTCACCACGCTGCTCAACCGCCTCGCGCAGTCCGTTCAGGACGCCGAGGCGCGCACGGCCGCGGCCGCAGACGGCGAGGCCCCCCTCGTCGCCGCGGGGGCGGGCCCCGCCTGACGCGCGTCAGACCTTCGCGTCGGTCAGCGTGCTGGGCAGGAACACCTCCTCGAGCGCGAGCGGGCGCGAGGTGAAGCCCTGCTCCGCGGCGTAGCGCAGCACGGCGTCCAGCGTCGCGCGGTTGGCGCTCACGCCGTAGGCGAACGGGTCGCCCAGCAGCGCCGCCTCCTGCTCCGCGTAGGCCGACTCCCACACCAGTGACGACGAGCAGACCGCGGTGTCGCGCAGCTGCGGCGCGGCGGGTCGGCGGGCCTCCTCGAAGGCACGGCGCAGGTTGTTGGCGACCCAGGGGTGGCGCGCCAGCACGTCGCGCTTGATGACGACGACGTGCATGATCGGCACGATGCCGGTGGCCCGGTGGTAGTCCAGCTCCGCCGCGCGGAAGTCCGGGAACAGCCGCCGGATCCGCAGGTCGCCGTCGAGGAACGCCCGGGGCGGGCGCGCGGTCAGGACGGCGTCCAGCGTGCCGTCGAGGAGCAGCCCGGTGAGCGTGGACTCCTCGGGGATCGGGCCGACGTCGAACCGGTCGGGCGCGACGACCCGCGACTTCTCCTGCCGGCCGGGCTCCTCCAGCCCGCCCGTGCGCCACCGCACCGACGTGAGGTCGACGCCGTAGTGCTCGCCGAGGATGCCGCGCATCCACAGCGAGGCCGTCATGCTCCACTCCGGGGTGCCCACGGCCCGCCCGCCGAGGTGCTCGGGCTTCTCGATCTCCGAGTCGGCGCGGACGTAGAGCGCGGAGTGGCGGAACGCGCGCGAGGGGAACACCGGGATCGCGTCGAAGGGCCGGTCGGGCTGTTCCGCGGCGGCCAGGTAGGCGCCGAAGGAGAACTCGGCGGCGTCGAACTCGTGGTAGCGGCCCTGCCGCCAGAACAGCTCCTCGATGTCGGTCTGCAGGTAGCGCAGGTCGATCCCCTCGGCGCGGACCGTCCCGTCGTAGAGGGGGCGGGTCCGGTCGTACACCGCGCCGGCATAGGTCAGTGGGATGGTCTGGGACACGGTTTCCTCCGAAGGGTCAGGTGAGCACGAGCCCGGCCACGCCGCCGAGGATCAGCAGGGCGCCGGCGACGGTACGGGCGGTGACGGCCTCGCTGTTGCGGAACAGCAGGAGGCCGGCGGGGATGACGAGCACGGGGATGGCCGCGGCGACCACCACGCCGACGGCCACCGGGATGAAGCGGGTGGAGGCGATGAGCGAGATCTGGGCCGAGATCGTCAGCACGCCTGACATGCCCCACATCGCGACCCCGAGGCGGTCGGCGCGCTGTACCCGCCCGGCCAGCGTGCGGATGTCGGTGTGCAGGGCCAGGTAGACCAGCGTCGCCGCTCCCGCGCCGATGAACCCGCCGAAGATCGCCTCGTCCCAGTCGCGGACGGCGGTGCTGCGGATGACGTTGCCCACCGCGTAGGACACGGCGCCGACCAAGCCCAGGACGATCTCGCGGCGGGGCAGCCGGGCGTGCCGCGGCTCCGGGCCCGTCGCAAGCTCGCCGGACGCGACGGGAACGGGGGCCTTCGCGGGGACCTGGGACGTGAGGTACAGGCCGACGATGACGAGCACGACGAACCCGATCGCCGCCGGGCCCAGCGCCTCGCCCAGGAACAGCCAGCTGATGACCGCCGCGAACACCGGGTTGGTGATCTGCAGGGCGCTCGCCCGCGACGGCCCGATGCTCTGCACCGTCCGGAAGAACAGCCGCCGGCCCAGGTAGGCGGTGAACAGCCCGCCGACGACGAACATCGCGAACGGCCCCCACTCGATGTGGAACGCCGAGGTGCGCAGCATGCTCTGCCCGAGCAGCAGCAGCCCGGCGAACACCACGTTGGCAGCCAACCCGATGAGGAAGCCGACGTCCTGACCCAGGCGCGGCGAGGCGACCTTGACCAGCAGGACGTTGCTGCTGAACAGGGCCAGGGCCAGCAGCGCCAGCGCCTCACCCACGGGAGGCGCCCGCGGCCAGCAGTCCGGACCCCGGCTCGGCGGCGGCCGGGCCCGGTCCCGCGAACAGCAGGGACTTGATCACCAGCGGCACGACGCCCGCCAGGACGATGACCTCGCCGATGTCGACGTAGTCGAACTCCTGCAGCGACAGCCCGTCCAGGCAGACCACGGGACCGCGCACCCCGAGCTCGCGGGTCAGCACGTCGCCGAGGGACTGCGCGAGGTCGCGGTCGAGCAGCACCACCAGCGGGTGCCCGCGGTCCAGGTGCACCGCGAGGCCCGTGACGATGCCCTCGGCCAGCGCGCGCAGGCGCGCGTAGTCGGGGTCGCCCCGCCAGCGGA
>NZ_JAOPWR010000499.1 GCF_025965585.1 Pseudonocardia sp. | reverse complement strand
GTGCTAGTGCCTCGTCAGGCAACATTCGGTAGGTAATCCGGTCTGCGGATCTTTGACTCGGGCGCGAAGCGCCGTTTCGAGGTCGCATGCTTGTTGGCCCAACGGACGTAGCCGGCGATCGCGCTCTCCTGCGCATCGTGGGACGGGTAGTCGCTGCCGTCGAGGGTGAAGTAGCGCAGCGCGGTGAACTCGCACTCGATCCAGTTCAGCCACGAGGCGTTGGTCGGGGTGAACACCAGTTCGACGTCGTGGGTGGCGCACCAGTCGATGACGTGGGCTTTGCGGTGCGGGGAGAAGTTGTCGCACACGACATGCAGCCGCCCGGTCGGGAACCGGGTCCGGATCTGGCGCAGGAACGCCAGGAACTCCTGCCAGCGTTTGCGGTCGCGGAACCGGTAGAACATCTGCCCCGAGGCGAGGTCGAGCGCGGCGAGCATGTGCCGCACCCCGCCGGTGCGGTTGTAGGTCGCCCGCTGCCGGGCCGGCTGCCCGCTGGGGAACCAGCCCCGTCCCGGTCGTGGTTGCAGATTCAGCGGCCCGAACTCGTCGACGCAGATGACCCGCCCACCGTCGGGGATCTGACCGGCCGCGGACTGATCGTAAAGGGCGAGGATCCGGGTCATCTTCGCGATGAACTCCGGGTCCCGGCTGGCCTTCCAGGTCTTGGTGGCCTGCCAGCGGACACCGGCGTCGCGCAGGACCTGGCGGACGGTCTCGGTGCTGGCCACGATCCGATGGTGTTCGCCCAGATGCTCGACGAGCTTGGTCAGGCTCCACGTGGTGAACGCCAGCCCGGCCTGCTGTGGCGGGGTCCGCGCGACCCGGCAGATCACCTCCCGAACGTGGGGGCCGAACTTACGTGGTCGGCCCCCGCTCCATTTTGGGTCCAAAGCTGCGAACCCCTGGTCGTTGAATGCGTGGATCACCTCCCGCGCGTACTGCGCCGTGGCGGCGAACATCGCCGCGGCCTCGGCGGCGCTGCGGCCCTGCACCGAGGCCAGCACGATCCCGGCACGGCGCAGCCGGACCCGGTCCCGCGCCGTCCTGGTGATCTTCACCAGACGCTGTGCCTCGGCCGGGTCCAGCTCCCGGACGAACACCTCCGGCTGTCTCGCCATCATCCACCTCCGGTGACAGCCTCCCGGTCACCGGGCTGATGGATCAACCCGACCGGTTACGACGTCGACCTTTGTTGACGAGGCACTAGCTAGGGCTCCCGAGCTCTTGATCGGGCGACTTGTGGAAGGTCCACGGGGCGAGTCGTCCCCGCGCTCGCGCGGGTGGTCCCCGGCGCACCAACCGCGCCCCCTGCGGCTTCGTGTCGTCCCTGCGCTCGCGGGGGTGGTCCCACGTCCCGTTGGCATTCCGCCGCCTGCCAACGGCTGGCGTGGTCAGAGGGCCGTCTTGCCGCCATTGACACCGACGATCTGGCCGGTGATGAATCTGGCCTGCTCGGAGGTGAGGAACTTGACGACGTCGGCGATCTCGTCGACGTGGCCGAGGCGACCCATAGGGACGCCGGCGACCAGGGCTCGGTTTGCCTGCTCCCCGCCGGTGAAGTTGTCCAGGCCACCGGTGGCCACCGGACCGGGGGCCACCGCGTTGACGCGGATGCCTTCGGTTGCGACCTCGAGGGCGGCGGACCGGGTGAACCCGTTCACCGCGTGCTTGCTGGCCACGTACAGGCCAGCGCCTCGGCTGCCGCGCTCGCCGAAGGTCGAGGAGAGGTTGACGATGCTGCCGTGCCCCTGGTCGATCATGACGCGCAGCTCGTGCTTCAGGCAGAACAACAAGCCACGGACATTGGTGTTGAAAACGGTGTCGTACGTTTCGCCGGTCTGGGTCGTCAGAAGGCCGGCGCTGCCGGTGTAGCCGGCATTATTGACGGCTGCGTCGAGCTTGCCGAAGATCTTGACGGTGCCGTAGACCAGGGAGCGGACGTCGTCCTCGATGCTGACGTCGGCGCGGATGTACTCGGCCCTGCCACCCAGCCCCTGGAGTTCGGCGGCCAGCGCCTCACCTTCCTCATCGCGCCGCCCGGAGACAACGACGGACGCGCCGTCGCGGGCGAAAGCCGTCGCCGTCGCGCGTCCGATTCCGGCCAGAGCTCCAGTGACCACCACCACATACTCACTCATTCTTTCCTTCTTCCATTGACATATCGAAAGCTTCGGGCGTACCGGCGTGCCCGCGTCCCGGTGTGGACGGGAAATGGATTGGTATAGGTCGGCCGGACTGTCCAGGCCGTAGACAGGTCGGTACAGTGAGCCCCATTGGGTCGCTCCTTACCCCAGGAGACTTCGTCAGCGGGCCATCAGATGGATTCCACGCGGTCTTCGGGGAAGGTGTCGCCGAACATGGGCAACCCGCTCACGGACGCCTCGCGTGAGGCCTCGTCTTCGATGACGTCCCAATGCTCGACGAGCACGCCGTCGCGCACCCGGAGTGTGTCCACCACGATCCACGGTGCTGGCTGGCCGTGCCCGGAGAAACGGCCCCGTAGCATGACCATGTCGCCCTCAGCCATGATCAGCTCGGTTTCGTGGCGCAATGTGTCGGGCAGGCCCTTGACCAGGTCGAACAGGCCGTCCCGGCCGGGCGGGATGTGCGCGCTGTGTTGGATGTAGAGCGGCGACCAGTAGGTTTCGGCGCGTGCGTAGTCGCGGCGGTTGAACAACGTGTCGAACGCTTCGAGGACAAGCTGTTTGTTCTGTTCGGGCGTGGACATGGTGGGCTCCGGTCAGAGGGTGATCACCGACGTGTGGTCGATGTCAGGTCGCGGGCATGGCCGTCAGGGTGTGGTCCTTACGGGTTCGAGGAGCAGGATCGGGATTTCCCGGCCTGCTTTAGCACGGTAGTCCGGGAAGTGGGGCCACCGCGATTCAGCTAGTTTCCAGGCTTCCGCTTTCTCTTGTCCGAACGCCTCGCGGGCACGCAGGGAGTGCACCTGGTCCCCGTCTTGGAGGCGCACGTCAGGGTGGGCGATCAGGTTGTAGTACCAGGCGGGGTGGCGCGGCGCGCCTCCGTCGGAGGCAACGGCGAGGTAGGTGCCGTCATGCTCGATCCGCATGACCGGCGTCTTACGGATCTTGCCGCTGGTGGCTCCGGTCATGGTGAGGATGACGACGGGGCGGCCTTCGAGCGTGCCACCTTCTCGTCCGCCGGTGGCTTCGTAGAGCGCCACCTGGTCGCGCACCCGCTCGCTGGAGCTGGGAACATACGGCTCAGTCACTAGGTTCTGGTCGTGGCGATTCATCGTGATGGGTCCTCCCCTGGTGGTGTTTGTCGTGCGGTGTCAGGACCGGGATCAGGCGGCGACCAGATCAAACTCGTTGCCCTCGGGATCAAGGAAAGTGGCCCAGCGCGCGCGGCCTTGTTCCACGTCGTTCACTCGGGTGGCGCCCAGAGACAGCAGCCGGTTGGTTTCGGAGGCGAAGTCGCTGCTGATTAGGTCCAGGTGCAGCCGATTCTTGACCGTCTTGGCCTCGGGGACCTGGTGGAACGCCAGTCGGGGACCCTGTGTCGAATCGTTCGCGTCGATGGCGGCGAACTCGGCGGTGGGCTGGGAGTTCACCTGTCGGCCGAGGACGTCGGCCCAGAAGTGGGCCAGTTTGGCGGCGTCCGCGCAGTCGATGCTCAAGCCGATCACGGAGTTGCTCATGTGAGGTCCTTCCAGGGAGTCGGCGTCGGATCTAGACCTGGCCCATACCGCCATCGACGGCGAGGTCGATGCCCGCCACGAAGCTGCTCTCCTCGGAGGCCAAGAAGTAGGCGGCGGCCGCCACTTCCTCGGGTTGTCCCATGCGGGCGAGCGGAATAACCGACGCGAACGCGCCCTGATGGCGTCGGCGCCTTCCTTCGCGTCCGCCTGGCCGTCCATGATCGGGGTGTCGATCGGGCCCGGGCTCAGGGTGTTGATCCGGATGCCGCGATCCTTGAACTCCTGCGTCCAGGTGCGGGCGTATGAGCGCACGGCCGCCTTGGTGGCGCTGTAGGTGGTGTAGCCGTTGATGCCCTTGTAGCCGGCAATGGAGCCGACCAGGACGATCGACCCACCGTCGCGCATCAGGGGTAGCGCCTTCTGCGCGGTGAACAGCGTCGCCCGGGCGTTCAGGTTGAAGGTCTTGTCAAAGTTGTCCTCGGTGATCTTCCCGAACTCTTCCGGCTCGATGCGACCAGAGTTGGCGACCAGGACATCCAGCTTGCCCTTCTCTTGCAGGACCGTCTGAAAGAGGCGGTCGAGGTCAGCGGTGCTGGTGGCGTCACCACTCACGGCTGTCACATTGTCGCCGAGCAGGGCCTCCGCCTTGTCCAGCTCAGATTGCCGCCGGCCGGTGATGAAAACGTACGCACCCTCCTTCACAAACCGCTGCGTGATCGCCAGGCCGATGCCGCTTGTTCCGCCGGTGACAACGGTGATCTTTCCGTTCAATCCAGACATGTTCAGACCTTCTTTGTCGCTGTTCCCGGTCGGATGACCTGAACGCGACAGTGCGCCCGCGCCGGCGGTGGGACATCGCACGACCGTGCGATACCTAGTTCTCCAGGGCCGCCTCGCCGGCGTGCGCGGCGGCCACGCGGGCGAGCTCGACGCGGGAATTGACGCCCAGCTTGGTGAAGGCGTGGCGAAGGTGGCTGTTGACCGTGTGCGGAGAGACGAACAGCCGCACGGCCGTCTCGCGGTTCGTGAGCCCCTGAGCGATGAGGCGAACCACCGCCAGCTCGGAGCCGGTGAGCGCGGCCCACCCGGCGTTCGGACGCGTGCTGGTCACCAACCGGCGGCGGACACCGTTGGCCCGCAGGCGCCGACGCACCCGTCCCGCGTCCCAGGTCGCGCCCACCTCGGTGTACCGGACGAGCGCGCGACCGAGCGTGTCCACGCCCAACGCCGGCGCGCCTGCCCTCACTTGCGCGCCCCCCAGGTCCTCCAGCGCCGAGGCGAGCGGTAGGGGGCGCGGACCTGCATCGAAGAGCCGGCAGGCCTCGGCGAGCGACGCGGCGTCGGCGTCGAGCAGACCGCGGGCGTGCGCGGCCGCCGCCCGCACCGAGCCGATCCCCGGGTTGCGCCGCGCCCGCTCCTCCGCCGCAGCGACCGTATCGGTGGCGAGCCGCGGATCGCCCGCGGCGAGCGCGATCCGGACGAGCTGTGGGTCGTCGGTGACGTCCACGGGGTAGAGCTGGGTGACGCTCCCGGCCGAACCGGATCTGGCGGCGTCGAGCACCGCGCGGGCATCCGCCGGTCGGCCGTCCGCCATCGCCGTCAGTGCGAGCAGCCATCCGCCGTGTCCGCGGTTGGCGGGGGTGCCATCCGCCAACATCGCCCGTGCCAGTGCCGCCGTCTCGCGCTTGTGTCGCTCGTCGCCGGTGTGGATCGCGACCCGCCCGAGGGCAACGACACCCGCCGCATACAGCGCGCCGGCCACCGGCATGGCGCCAGCGGCGTCGAAGCGGCTTTCGAGTGCGGTCGCGGCGTCGGGCAGGTAACCGGTCTGGAACAGCTGTCGCCCCCGCCAGGTCTCGAAGAAGTCGAGCGCGAACGCCTGCCGCTCGCGGTTCGCCGCCGCGATACCCGCCGAGATCAGCTCGAGCGACTCGTCGAAGCGGTCGAGCACGGCGAGCAGCTCGCTGCGCCACTGCCGTGCGACCCACTCGCGGGTCGTCTCACCCCGGCCGAACCCGTCGAGCATCACCTGCTCGTGCACCTCGAGCGCAGCATCGAAGTGGCCGTCGACGTAGAGCAGCGCCCCCTCGGCCAGCCGAAGGATCGAGCGCGCCGCCAGGTCTCCCGCGCGTTCGATCGTCGCTCGAGCCTCCTGGAGCAGGTGTGTTGCCTCCCGCGGCCGTCCGGCCTGGATCAGGTTGTACGCCAAGCGCGCCTGATGCTGGGCGCGGTCTTCGTCGGACAGATCGCGGAGCGCGAGGGCTCGCCGCCCTGCCTCCACACGCACGTCGGGCGACAGGGCGAACATGCTGGCCAGACTGAGCCACACCGCCGCCTCCTCAGCCGACGCAACGACATTCCGCAGATGCTTCCGCGCGAACGCCTGGGCGTCGTTCACCCGGCCAGCGGCGTGCAGAAGGATCGTGGTGGTCGCGACGAGCGAACCGGCGGCCCGATGACCAGCGGGAATCAGGTCCAGGGCGCGGCAGCTCAATTCGGCCGCCGCTGCGGGATCGCGCGGGCCCAGCGCGTCGGCGGCGTCCATGAGCAGGCCGACCGCCACCTCGTCACCCGGCTCAGCGCTGGTGGCCACTTGCGAGGCGACCTCGACCGGGATCGCCCCGGCCGCGAGCAGGACATCAACGGCCTGCCGGTCCAGTGCCCGACGCGCGGATACTGTCGTGCTTTCCCGAACGGCCTCCCGGATGATGTCGTGGCGAAAGGCGAGCCGGTCGGCGCGCTCAGCGAACACGCTGGCCTCGATCAGCTGCTCGACCGGGGTGAGCAGCGACGTTGCCGGAGCCCCCAGCATCGACGCCAGCTCCCCGACGGTGAAGCCGCGACCGAGTGACGCGGCCGCGACGGCGAGCTGGCGAGCAGACTCCGACAGGCGCGCGAGCCGATGACGCATGCCGGCGGCCACGCGCTTGGGAAGCCGCGCCTGCACCAGCCTCGCCACACCGTCCTCGATCCGCACGAGCCGCTCCTCCAACAGCCCCTGTAGCAGCTCCACGAGGAAGAACGGGTTACCGACCGCGTCCGCCGCCAGCTCGAGCAGCGCCTGGTCGGGGCTCGCCTCCATGACCTCCGAAGCGAGTTCGGCGACTGCGTCAGGCGTGAGCGGCTTGAGGATGATCTTCTGTGCGCCCCGCGAGGTGAGTTGCTCGACCAGGTCGTCCAGGGCGCTGCCCGGCTGGATCGCACGGGCGGCAAGGATCCAGGCGACGGGGACCGATTCGAGCCGGAGCGGGAGGGCGCGGAGCGCGGCCAGGGTGCCGCCATCGGCCCATTGGAGGTCGTCGAGGCACACGAGCACCGGCCCGACGGCCACCGCGCCCTCCAACAATGACTCCAGATCCTGCACCAGCCAATAGCGCTGCTCAGGCCCGCTGCGTATGGCCGGCAACGCGGACCGCTCGAGCAGCGGCTGTGGCCCGTCAAACAGCGCCCGCAGCAGCGGCGCGAGCTCGACGACGGCCTCGGACGGGTCGGCCTCGCCAAGGCCCACCGCGACTGACCTCCGAGCCGCCATCCGCATCGCCTCCGCGAGCAGACGGCTCTTCCCCATCCCCGGCGCGCCCTCGATCACGACGACCACACCCACCCCGGAGCGCAAGCTGCTCAGCGCCTCGCGCACCAGGGCCAACTCCGGATCGCGCCCGTGCAGCGCCGCGGGCGTAGTCCTCGCCATGCCAGAAAGCCTGGCACGTTCGGCAATGGGACCCGAGGGATCACACGTTCATGCGGTGTCCCAGGACCGGTACGGCGGAACGCTCGCCCTCCCTGGACACCGCCAGCGAATGCCACGAGGAGCACCCCCCATGACCACCACCAGTCAGAGCTTGCCCGGCCGGATCGCCCTCGTCACCGGCGCGACCTCCGGGATCGGGCGTGCCGCTGCCCATGAGCTGGCTCGGGAAGGTGCTGAGGTGATCGTGCACGGCCGCGATCCGAAGCGGGGCGAGCAAGTCGTCGCCGAGATCGTGCAGACGCTCGGACAGGCGCGCTTCGTCGCGGCCGACCTGTCCGACCCGACCGAGGTCCGCCGCCTCGCCGATGAGGCCGGCGCGGTCGATGTGCTGGTCAACAACGCCGGCTTGTCCTGGTTCGGCCCCACCGCCGACCTCGACGTTGCCACCTACGACGCGCTGTTCGACAGCAACGTGCGGGCGCCGTACTTCCTCGTCGCGGCGCTCGCGCCCAGAATGGCGGCCAACGGCGTCGGCAGCATCGTCAACGTCGCCAGCATGGTGGCCGACATAGGCCTTGCCGGCGCTGCCGCCTACGGCGGCACAAAGGCGACGCTCGCGGCCATGACGCGCTCCTGGGCAGCCGAGTTCAGCCCGCGCGGGGTGCGGGTCAACGCGGTCGCGCCGGGCCCGGTGTACACCGCCGCTGATCCAGAACGAATCGAGACGCTAGCGGCCACCACGCTGCTTGGCCGAGCAGCGCAGGCCGAAGAGATCGCCCAGGTGATCACCTTCTTGGCCTCGCCCGCGGCGGCCCACATCACCGGCGCCACCATCGCCGCCGACGGAGGCCGGACCGCCGTCTGAACCGATGCGGGCCGCACGACTCCCGACTCCTCCACGCCCCTCGAGGCCGCCGAGCCCCTCACCGACGCCGACCGAGCCGAGCTCGCGCGACGGCGGGCAAAGGCTGCGCACTGGGCGGAAGTATCGGCCCGGCAGCGCGCCGCGAACGGCATGGTCGGCTGGTAGTTGGCGCTTTCTCTGCATCGAGCAACGCCATGTCGCGGCCGTTCAGCGGTCGGAACCAAACGCCGCTTCATGATGACCGGCCAGCGGTTTCGCGAAGCGGCCGCTCAACCCGTGCACAAATGCGCAGACGTGATGCGTCCACCCACCTCTGGGCCAGGAGCCCTACCGGGTCAGCACCCCTACGTGGTCGACGTGGTCGGCGGGCACGACGGCCGAGTAGACGGCCGTCCAGCAGCCGGGGCAGCAGTACTGGCGGAAGACCACCGGCGCGTCGACGTAGTCGGTCGGGTCGGCCAGGATCTGCGGTCCCGCGTCGGTCGGCGGGCCTTCGTAGAGCGCCAACCGGAGGGTGTCCGCTTCGCCGAGCCGCTCGCCGCAGTGCCGGCACGCGATCACGGGGCCGGCGCCGTCGGTCACCTCCACGAGGTTGTCGTCGAGCCGCCGCGCGATGGTGACGTCGAGCTTCCTGCTGCTGTCGCCCTGCACCGTGGAGCGGTCACCGCGGGCCGAGCGCCGCCGGTCGCGCTCGGCCGCCGTCGCGGGGCCGTCGACCGTGCCGTCGCCTAGGACGACTCCGTAGACGTCACGGGCGGCCGCGGCGGTGATCTTCTCCTCGCGCAGGTCGCCGGCCACCGCCTCGGGATCGCGGTGCAGCGGGTCGCCGTAGCCACCGCCGCCCTGCCAGGTCATCGCGAACACCTCGCCGGGAGCGAGGTAGCTCGACGCGTAGTTCTGGCCGATCTCGAGGGTGTCGCTGCACTCCGCGAGCGTGGACGGCATCGTCCCGGCGGCGAGCAGCTCGGCCACCCTGCTCTGCCGGGCGACGACGTCGAGGCCGGTGTTGCCGGGGTGCCCGCCCGACAGGCCGCCGTTCTGGGCGATGGCCTTCCCGTTCGATGCGAGCACGAGCCCCATCGGGAGCGACGTGCCGTGCGGCGTGATCGCGACCGACGCGCCGACGCCGCCGCGCTGCCGGCCGGGGCCGCCGGAGTCGGGCTCCTCGCGGCGCCACAGCGTGAGCAGCGGGTAGAGGAACTCCGTCATCTCGACGTCGGGGATGCGACCCATCGGGATGCAGAACAGGCCGCCGGTGTCGATGCCGTCGGCGTGCGGCCGCGCGCCGTACCCACCGGCCATCGGCTCCATGATGATGTTGAGGAACGGCACGGGCTGCTCGCCGCGCTGGTCGAGCCCGGCGATGACGGCCGTGTCCCAGGTGCCGCAGCACGTGGCCTGCACGTTCCTGCCCAGCTCCAGTGAGCGGTCGAGCATCTGTGACAGGCACTCGGCCACGAGGTTGCCGGTGAGCCAGGCCGGGCCGATCGGGCCGCGGCCGACCGCGGCCGGGAACGTCGCGTTGTTGAGCGTGCCCTCCTCGGTGACCAGGTCGAAGCAGCGCATCAGGCCGCCGGCCGACCACGGGATGTCGCCGGCCAGGATCGGCAGCAGCGCCAGCATCACCCCGCCGCGCATCCCGGCGTAGGTGCAGTTGACGACGCCGGACTGCGGGCCGGTGCCGGTGAAGTCGAACGTGAGGTGGCCGCCGGTCTTGGTGGTCCTCACCGTGATCTTGTGGAGGCCGCGGTCGCCCTCGTGCGACTGGTCCTGGTAGCCGGTGGCGCTCCACGATCCGTCCGGGAGGCTCGCGAGCTTGTCGCGCAGCCGCGACTCGGCGTCGCCCATCATCCTCTTCATGACGGCCTTGACGGTGTCGGCGCCGTACTGCTCGACGAGGGCCAGGATGCGCTCGCGGCCGACGTTGTTGGCGCCCACCTTCGCCCGCAGGTCCAGCCCCACCAGCATCGGGACGCGCGAACGCCGCACCCACACGTCGGCGACGTCGCGCTGGAGCGTGAAGTCACGCACGACCTTGATCGGCGGTGTGGGAAGGGACTCGGAGAACACGTCCTGCGCGGCGGGGGAGAAGGAGCCCAGCCCGACGCCGCCGAGGTCGGGCTCGTGGCAGATCGCGCTGGTCCAGGCGAAGAGCTTCCCCTCGTGGAAGACCGGTTGGTAGACCATCGTGTCGTTCTGGTGCAGCCCGCCGCCGACCCACGGGTCGTTGGTCAGGAACATGTCGCCCTCGGCGATGCCGGGGTTGACCGCGCGGTGGCGCAGCGTCCAGTAGATGGCCAGGTCGACGGCGCCGACGAGCATCGTGTTGTAGAGGCCCACCTGCACCTCCTGGCCCAGCTCGTCGGAGATGGCGAAGTCGAAGTCGTTCGCGTCGGTGACGATCGGCGAGCCGGACATGCGCTTGAGCGCCTCGCCCATCTCGTCGGTGACCGACCACAGCCGGTGCCGCACGACCTCGTAGGTGAGCGGGTCGAGCCCGTCGATCTGCTCCTGTGTGACGGTGTGGGTGGCGAGCGTCGACGGCAGCGACCGGGCCAGCTCGTCCGGGTCGACGGGGCGGCTGGAGAAGATCTCGGAGCCGGGGATGGGCATGGTCATGACTCACTCCGGACACTCGTGCGGATGCTGAGGTTGCCGAGACGGTCGACGGTGCCGGTGCTGCCGTCGGGGACGACGACGGTGGTGGTGGGCACTTCGACGATCGCCGGACCGGCCACGACGTGGCCCGCCCGCAGTTGCTGGTAGTCGTAGACCGGCGTGTCGACGAAACCGGTCGCGGCGTCGAGGTTGACGGGCCGGCTGCCGACCAGGGCCTCGGCGGGATCGGCGGATGGCGCCGTCGGGATCTCCGGGAACTCCGGCGAGAACGGCAGCACGCCGATGCCGCGGACCCGGAAGGTGATGGCCTGGATGCCGGCCTCGCGGAACCCGGCCTCCGCGCCGTAGAGCGCGGCGTAGCGCTCCTCGAACGCGGCTGCGGCCGACTCGATCGCGGCGGTGTCGAGCGGTCCGTCCGCCACCGGTGCGGTGACCTCGGCCAACTGCATCGTGTAGCGCATGTCGATCTCGCGGTGCAGCTCGACGGTGGCGAAGCGCACGCCCTGGCGGTCGAGCCCGTCCCGGACTTGTTTCTCCAGGTCGGCGAAGTTCCGCTCCGCGCGGGCCGGGTCGAACGGGACGAACGTCGGGTCCGACAGCTCGGCGGCCAGCACGATGTCCGACGACGCGAGCCCGTAGGCGGAGAACGCCGACGCCACCGGTCCGAGCGGGACGACGACCTCGGCCACGCCCACCTCGGCGGCGTAGCGGGCGCAGTGCGCGGGACCGGCGCCGCCGAACGCGTAGAGCACGAACTCGCGCGGGTCGTGGCCGGCCTCGACGACGGACTTGCGCAGCAGGTCGCCCGTCTGCGCGTTCTGCACCGCGTAGATCGCGGCGGCGGCGTCCTCGATGGACAGTCCGAGCGGCTTGGCGATCTGGGTGCCGATGGCCTGGCGCGCCAACTCCAGCGAGAGCGGCTTGCGCCCGCCGAGCAGCCCGCGCTCGGGCAGGATGCCCAGCACCAGGTTGGCGTCGGTGTTGGTCGGCTCGGTGCCGCCCTGGCCGTAGCAGGCCGGGCCGGGGACGGCTTGTGCGCTGCGCGGGCCGATGCGCAGGTTGCCGCCGGCGTCGAGCCAGGCGATGGCGCCGCCGCCGGAGCCGATCGCGTCGACCTTCAGCGTCGGCACGTTGATCGGGTGGTGGTTGATGACGGTGGTGGTGGCGCGCACCGGTTCGCCGTCGACGACGAGCCCCGCGAGGAAGGTGGTGCCGCCGACGTCAGTGGAGATGACGTTGGGGTGGCCGAGGTGGCGGCCCAGGGCGACCGCGCCGACCACGCCGCCGGTGAGCACGGACCCGACGGTGCTGATTGCCGCCGAAGGCGCCTCCGAGGCCAGCACCGCGCCGCCGTTGCTCTGCATCACCAGCAGCGGTCCGGCGAGCTTCCGCTCGCGCAGCGCGTCCTCCAGGGAGGTCAGGTAGTCGCGCAGGCCGGGGCCGATCTGGGTGCTCATGATCGTCGTGGCGTTGCGGGCGAACTCCCGGATCCGCGGGCTGACCTCGCAGGACAGCGCGACGAACACGTCGGGGTCCTGCTCGGTGACCAGCTCGCGCAGGCGGTGCTCGTGCGCGGGGTTGCGGAACGACCAGAGCAGCGAGATCGCGATGGCGCGCACCCCGTGGTCGAGGAGGGCGCGAATCGAGGTGCGGGCGGCGTCCTCGTCGAGGGCGACGATGACGGTGCCGTCGCGGTCGATGCGCTCGGTGACCTCCAGCGCGTGCCGCTTGGGCAGCAGGTGGTGGCCCTTGTCCTGGGCGAGCACGTGCTGCAGCTCGTGCGGAGCGCGCCCGAGGTACCGGCCCTCGACGTTCATGATGAAGATCGAGTCGCGGTGGCCCTTGGTGGTGAGGAAGCCGACCGGCGGGACGTTGCCCATCACCAGCGCGTTCAGCGACGACGTGGTGCCGTGGGCGATGTGGTGGGTGTCGGCGAGCATCTCGGGCAGCGTCTTCCCGACCTGCTCGGCGAGTAGTTCCAGCACGTCGAGTACTCCGCGGGAGTAGTCGGGTGGGGTAGAGGGCGACTTCGCGGCGACGACCGTCCCCGCGTCGTCGTCCAGGACGGCGTCGGTGAACGTGCCGCCCACGTCCACGCCGATGACATAGGTCATGACTCACGCTCCTTCGCGGCGACGGCCGCAGTGAGCTGCGGGCCTGACGGTTGCGTAGACTATTTAACGTCTGCGATGGTAGTCAAGGACGACGACCGACGGATCTCAGGAGGACCGCATGCAGCTATGCCGGGTGGCCGTGCTCGGAGGGGGGCCGGGAGGCCTCTACGCCGCGCGCCTGCTCAAGCTGGCCCAGCCGCACTGCGAGGTCGTCGTGCACGAGCAGGGGGAGCGCGACACCACGTTCGGTTTCGGGGTCGGGCTCGCCGCCGGCACCCAGCGCAAGCTGGAGGCGGCCGACCCCGACACGCTGCGCGACATCCAGGCCGCGGGGCGGCGCCACGACATGACGATGGACGTCGGCGGCGCGGTCGCGCGGGTGCACAACGACAACCTCATCGGCGTCGCGCGCACCGAGCTGCTCGACGTGCTGCAGCGTCACGCCGAGAAGGCCGGCGTGCGGCTGGAGTACGGGGAGCGCCGCGTGGCCGCAGACCTGGACGCCGACGTCGTGATCGCCGCCGACGGGGTCGGCAGTGCCACCCGCGAGGCGGGCGGGTTCGGAGCCTCGGTGGAGGTCGGCCGCGGCCTGTTCCTGTGGTGCGGCGCGGGCTTCGCGCTCGACGACGCCGTGTTCGCGCCGGTCGACACCGAGCGCGGCACGTTCGTCACCCACGCCTACCCCTACGCCGCGGACCGCAGCACGTTCCTCATCGAGACCGACGAGCGGACGTGGCGCTCCGCCGGGTTCGAGGCCACGGTCGTCGAGGGGTCCGGGGTCGACGGCACTGCGTCCGACACCGTCTCCCTGGCCTACCTGCAGGAGGCGTTCCGCACCCACCTGCGCGGCCACGACCTGATCGGCAACCGGACGCGCTGGCAGCGCTTCCGCACCGTCGTGTGCGACCGCTGGTCCGACGGGCGGGTCGTCCTGCTCGGCGACGCCGCCCATACGGCCCACTTCTCGATCGGCTCGGGTACGAAGCTGGCGATGGAGGACGCGATCGCGCTGGTCGCGGCCCTGGACGAGGAGCCGGATGCGGCCACGGCGTTCACCCGCTACGAGGCGGCCCGGCGTCCCGCCGTGGAGCGGCTGCAGGAGCTGGCGCGGCGCAGCCAGCTGTGGTGGGAGTCGTTCCCGTCGCGCACCCATCTCCCCGTCGAGCGGCTGATGGTGGCGTACATGACCCGCGCCGGGAACGTGCCGCTCGACCGTTTCGCCATCACCAGCCCGGACGTGGTCGGTGCCGCGCTCGGCCAGTACGCGGGTGTGCCGCCACAGGTGCCGGTGGATCTCACGGGCTGGGTCCTGCGATCGCACGTGGTGCCCGCTGACGAGGACGCGTTCGTCATCGACACCGTGGTGGATGACCCGTGGGGCGCCGCCGCCGACGTGGTCGTCGCCGTCGCGCGCGAGACGCGGGCCGGCGTGTTCCGCGTCGTCGGCCCGGCCGACCGCAGCGCCCTGCTCACACGGCTCGATCTCGCCGAACGACTGCGCCTCGAGGCCGGTGGCACGGTGGTGGTCGAGGGACCGTCCGAGCTGCGTGACGATCTGGCGGCCGGCCTGGTCAGCGGCCGTGCCGACCTGGTCGCCTTCGGGGAGGAGCTGTCGTGAAGGGCACCGACCCGCGCCTCGTCCCGTACCCGCCCGCGTTCGTCGCCCGCTACCGCGAGGCCGGGCTCTGGGGTGACCGGACGATCGCCGACGAGTTCCACGCCGTCGCGCAGGCGCATCCCGACCGGCTCGCCGTCGCGGGGCTCGACTCCCGCCTGAGCTTCCGCGAGCTCGACGCCCGCACCGACGTGCTCGCCGCCGGCCTCGCGGAGCTGGGCCTGGAGCCGGGCGATCCGGTGCTCTTCCAGGTCACCAACCGGGTCGGGTCCGTCGTCGCCTGGTACGGCGTGCTCAAGGCCGGGCTCGTGCCGGTGTGCACCCTGGCCGCGCACCGCGGCCACGAGATCGGCGCCATCAGCAGGCGCGTCGGCGCCGTCGCGCACCTGGTGGAGGCGGGGATGCGCGGCTTCGATCTGGTCGGCTTCGCCCACGACCAGCAGGTCGGGCACCCGACGCTGCGGCACGTCCTGGTCCTCGACGAGCTGGAGACGCTCGGTGCGGACGTCGACCCGGCCACGGCGCGGAAGGTCGTCGACGGGATCCAGCAGGGCATCGACCCCGACGACGTCGCGGTCTTCCAGCTGTCGGGCGGCACCACCGGGGTGCCCAAGGTGATCCCGCGCCTGCACGCCGAGTACTGGTACAACGCCGTCGAGTACACCCGCTCCTGGGGCTGGACACCCGACACGCGGGTCGCCCATCTCATCCCGATCATCCACAACGCCGGCATCACCTGTGCCGTGCACGCCCCGCACAGCGTAGGGGCCGCCTTGGTGCTCGGCACCGCCGATCTCGACCTGTCGTTGCCGCTGCTCGCCGAGGCCGGCGCGACGCACGTGCTGCTCGGCCACGGCCACTTCGGCGCCCCCGAGCATCCAGCGTTCGACGCCGCGGCTCGCTCGCTCACGCAGGTCGTGCTGTCTGGCACGAAGGTGCCGCCGTCGCTGTTCGACGGGCTGGAGCGGCGTGGTCTGTGGTCAGCGCAACTGTTCGGGATGGGCGAGGGACTGATGCTCACCACCCGTCCCGGCGCGCCGCGCACCGCACGCGCCACCACCGTCGGCACCCCGATCTCCGAGCTCGACGAGGTCCGCGTTTTGGCGCCGGGCACCGAGGACGAGGTGCCCGACGGCGTGATCGGTGAGCTGTGCTGCAGGGGCCCGTACACACTGCGCGGCTACTTCGACGCACCCGAGCACAACGCGCGGGCCTTCACCTCCGACGGCTACTACCGCACCGGTGACCTGGCGGTGATCACCGGGATCGAGGGCGAGCGCTACGTCGCGATCGAGGGCCGCATCAAGGACCTCATCAACCGTGGCGGCGAGAAGATCAGCGCCGAGGAGGTGGAGCTGCTCCTGCTGCGCCACCCCAGCGTCCGGAACGCCGCCGTCGTCGCCGTGCCCGACCCGCGCCTGGGCGAGCGCAGCTGCGCATTCGTCGTGGTCGACGGCGAACCGTTGACCCTGGTCGACGTCCAGGAGCACTTCGCGCAGCTCCAGGTCGCGAAGTTCAAGTGGCCCGAACGCGTGGAGCACCTGGCCGAGATCCCACGGACGCTCGTGGGCAAGGTCGACAAGAAGCACCTCCAGGCGATCGCAGCAGAGGGAGTGTCGTGACTCACCGGATCGGGCTGGTCGTGCCCAGCTCCAACGTCACCGTCGAGACCGAGGTGCCCGCGCTGCTCGCCCGGCACGCCGACGCGCGGTTCTCGTTCCACTCCAGCCGGATGCGCATGCACCAGGTCACCCCCGAGGGGCTGCGCGCGATGAACGACCAGCGCGAGCGCTGCGTCGACGAGATCGCCGACGCCGGCGTCGACGTGGTGCTCTACGCCTGCCTCGTCGCGCTCATGGCGCAGGGGCCGGGGGAGCACCGCCGCGCCGAGGAGGCCGTCACGGGTCAGCTGGCGAAGGCCGGGCAGAGCCCGGGGGTGCTCTCCAGCGCCGGGGCCCTCGTCGACGGGCTGACGGCACTCGGCGCCCGTCGGATCGGGCTGGTCACGCCGTACCTGCGGCCGCTGGCCGAACAGGTCGTCGGCTACCTGGAGGCAGAGGGCTTCGCGGTGCTCGACTGGGCGGCGCTGGAGGTGGGCGACAACGCCGAGGTCGGCTGCATCCCCGGTGACCGTGTGCTCGCCGCCGCCCGCGGGCTCCGCCTCATGGGTGCCGACGCGCTCGTCATCTCGGCCTGCGTGCAGATGCCCTCGTTCGACCTCGTGGAGCCGGCGGAGGCGGAGTTCGGCCTGCCCGTGCTCTCGGCGGCCACGGCCGGGGCGTACGCCCTGCTGCGGGCGCTGGACCTGCCGCCCATGCTGCCCGGCGCCGGCACGCTGCTCGGGGCCGGCGCTTACGATTACGGGCATGACCGGCGCCGCTGACCGCAGGACCGGCCGGGGTGGCCCGCGTCGTGAGCTCGTCGAGAACGAGATGTACGAGCACGCGATCCGGCTCTTCGCCGAGCGCGGCTTCGCCGGCACCAGCCTGCAGGACATCGCCGACGCGATGGGCATCACACGTCCGGCGCTCTACTACTACGTCAAGAGCAAGGACGAGCTGCTCGCGAAGCTCGGGGTCGACGTCGCGGGCGGGTCGGCCGCCGAGATGGCCGAGCTCGTCGCCCGCCCCGACCTCGACGCCGTCGGCAAGCTGCGCGGCATCGCCAGGCTGACGGTCCTGCGGATGGCGCGGCAGCCCGACCGGTTCCGGCTGCTCATCCGGTCGGAGGCCGAGCTGCCGCCGGAGCTCGCGGAGTCCTACGACGCCAGCAGGCGCGCGGTACTCAAGACCGTCATCGAGGTCGTCGAGGAGGGTGTCGTCGCCGGCCAGCTGCGCCCGGTCGATGCGCGCGTCGCCGCCCTGGCCGTCATCGGCATGTGCAACTGGGTGGCGTGGTGGTTCCGCCCCGACCGCGACGACATCGACGCCGTAGCCGACCAGCTCGCCGACATGGCGCTCGCCGCGTTGCAGCGCGCCGACCACCGCACACCCGACGGGGAGGGCCCCGCCGCGGCTCTGGCGATGTTGCGCCAGGACCTCGACCACCTGGAGCGCATCCTCGACGTATGATTTTGCGTTCGCGTCAAACTGTTGACGAGAACGTAGATGCGCGCGTAGCGTCGTTTCCATGACGAAGCTCGACCATCGCGTCCAGGGCGTCGACCACACGGCCTTCCCGACCTTCGACCCGGCCGGCACGGTCCGCTTCTACCGCGACGTCCTCGGCTTCCCCGTGGTGCACTCGATCTGCGCCGCCGGGTGGGGCCCGGAGGACCACCCCGACTTCATCCACTTCTTCTTCGACATCGGCAACGACGACCGCATCGCGTTCTTCTACTACTTCGGTCTCGAACCCGTGCACGGCCACGGACGCGGCGACGTCTACGCCGGGTTCGGCCCGGAGGTCCCGGAATTCTTCGTCCGGTCGCGGCACCTCGCGATCCACGTGGAGAACGAGGTCGACCTGCTGGAATACCGCAGGCGTCTGGACGTCAGCGACTGGCCCGTCGAGATGCAGATCAAGCACGAGACCATCGAGTCGATCTACACGCACGACCCCAACGGCTACATGGTCGAGTTCACGCGCGCGATGCGGCCGATCACGCCCCAGGAGGATCTCGACGCCAACCTCACCATCGACGCCCTGCTGGACGTCGTCGACGAGGGCGAGCCGACCTTCGGCAAGCTGCTCGCGCGCAAGGCCGAGCTGATCGTCGAGCGGGCGGCGGAGTGGGAGCTGGCCCAGGCGGAGCCGAGGCGATGACCACGCTCTACGTCCTCGACGTCCCGGAGAACACACCGCTCGCGAAGGTCGCCGCCGAGGACCCGGACCTCACCGTCGGCCGGATCGGGCCGTACTTCGAGATCGTCGCCGAGGGCTCGATCGTCATCGACCGCCGGGCCACCGGCTGCCGGCACGCCGTCTGGTACAGCTCGGTGGCCGGGGTATCGCGGGGGAGCCGGATCACCCAGCACGACAAGGACGCGCTGCGGGTGGAGCCGGCATGAGCGAGCTCGCGAGCGAATCATCGGGACTGAGCACGGCCGAACGCCTGGGCGCGGGCCGCTACCTGGCCGCGGGCGCCCGTCCCGAAGTCACCCGCACCTCGGTGCACGAGCTCACGACCGCCGACGGTGCCACCGTGCGCGGGGTGCTCGCCACCGTGCCGGGGGCCACCACCGTGGTGTGTCTGATGCACCCGCGCCAGGACGTCACCCACCACCCGCTGGTTGCGGTGCTGCTGGAAGCGGGGGTTGCGGTCTGGACACAGCAGAGCCGCTCGGTCAACAACGACCTCACCCTGGTGCACGAGCAGGCGCTGCTCGACGTGGCCGCCGGGATGGTGTTCCTGCGCGAGCAGGGCTTCGCCTCGATCGTCACGCTCGGCAACTCCGGCGGCGGTCCCCTCTACGCGTTCTACCTCGAGCAGGCCGGTCTCGCGCCGGGCGACCGGATCGCGACCACGCCCGGCGGGCGCCCGACCGGCCTGGCCGAGGCCGAGATGCCCCACGCCGACGGGGCGGTCTTCCTGGCGCCGCACCCCGGGCAGGGGCAGCTCCTGCTCGGTTGCATCGACCCGTCCGTGGCCGACGAGTCCGACCCCCTGTCAGTGGTTCCCGAGCTCGACCCGTTCGCGCCCGCGAACGGTTTCGCCGAGCCGCCCACCAGCTCGTCGTACAGCGGGGAGTTCCTCGCCCGCTACCAGGCCGCGCAGCGTGCCCGGGTCGCACGGATCGACGCCGTCGCGCGCGAGCATCTGGCCCGCGCCGCCGAGGCGCGCGCAGCGTACAAGCGCACAGGGGCGGCAGCCGACCGGCGGCGCGCCATCGCCCCGCGGATCATCACGGTGTTCCGTACCGATGCCGACCCGCGCACGGTCGACCTCTCGATCGACCCCAGCGACCGCCCGTACGGGTCATTGTTCGGCCGTCGCCCCGATCTCATCGACTACGGGCAGGTCGGCTTCGGCCGGCTCACGACGCCCGAGGCCTGGCTGTCGACGTGGTCGGGTCTGAGCTCGAACGCCGACTTCGCGCGGTGTGCGCCGGGCGTCACCGTGCCGACGTTGTTCGTGGAGGTCACCGGCGACCAGGCCGCCTTCCCGGCCGACTCGGCGCGCATGGTCGCGGCCCTCGGCGCACGTGATCTGACCCATCAGACGGTGCGCGGACTGCACTTCGGCGGTGCGCTGGCGAAGGGCGAGCCCACGGGGAACGACGTCGCGGGGGAAGTGGTCTCAACGTGGCTGGACAAGCGGTTCGACCTTTCGCCGCCGATCTGAGAATCACTGGGCCAGGCGCGGCGCGCGGGACCAGTTTGGGACCACACGTCCGTCTGGTGGCTGCCTCGACCAGCACGCCATCGATCGCTGTACACCGGGCGTGTCGTCTGTGACGTGCAGGAACGTGTGGTCCCGTGTGCTGGGGGTCAAGGGGTCGCAGGTTCAAATCCTGTCGTCCCGACGGCCGGAACGGGCGGTTCCCTTCGACGGGGGAACCGCCCGTTCTGCTTCTACCAGCGGGAACGCGGCCAGAGCTGATCTTGCCCCTGTCTTGTGGGGCTGGGCCGATGGGTCGGTAGCGGCCGCAGGTGCTGCGTTGACAGCGATAGTTGACAGCAACGCTGTCCGCGCTGAGGCGACCGCCTCGAACGCCGCTGTCATCGGTCGTGCTCTCAGCTGTCAGCGTCGTCGGACAGGCCGCTATCGAGATCGTCGAGTGCCTGCCGTTGTGTGTCGAGGTTGACGTGTCCGTAGACGTTCATGGTCATCTCGATGGCGCTGTGCCCGACGATCTCGATGACGACCCGCGGGTGCACCCCCTGGGCGAGCAGGAGGCTGACGCAGGTGTGCCGGAGGTCGTGCAGCCGGACGACTCGGATGCCGTTGGCTTCACAGAGGGCGCGGAACATTCTGGTGAGGTTGCGGGGCTCGAGGGGTGTACCGGTCGTCGTCCCGAAGACGTAGCCGCTGGGCCTCCCTGGGATACCGATACGTCCGTCCCGGCGCTGGAGGCGCGCGTGATGCTCGGCCAGGGCGTAGCGGCAGCGGCTCGGCAGCGGCACAGTCCGGTTGGATCTCTTGGACTTGGTCGGCATCACCTGGAGTTGACCCTCCACCCGCTGTACGGACTGGGCGACGCGGAGGGTTCCGGCGGCGAAGTCAATGTGCTCCCAGCGGAGCCCGCAGACCTCGCTGCGGCGTAGTCCGAGCATGAGGATGACGGTCCACATGGCGTAGAGCCTGTGGGTCCTGACCGCGTCGAGGAACGCGCGGGCCTCGTCGACGGTCATGGGTTCGGTGGGCTTCAGCTTCGTGGGCTGCTCGATCCTGACGAGACGGGCGACGTTGCGGCTGACCACCTCCTCCCGGTAGGCGTGCTCGAGTGCGTTGCGGAGCGTCGCGTGCACGTACTGGATGGAACGCGGTTTCATGCCACTCGCCCGCATGTCGTCGATCATTGTGCGGACCTCGCGGGGGCCGAGTTGGACGAGCTTCTTGCGACCGATGCGGGGTGACAGGTGCAGGCGCACGTTGCTCTCGTAACCGGCGTAGGTCGTCGGCCTGACGTGCTGGCGGATGTGGACGAGCCAGTCCTCGAGGTAGCTCGCCACGGTGAGGCTCGCCGGCGCGACCGGGATGTGCTTCTCGGTTCGGTCGAGGAGCTCGCGAAGCTTGCGGTTCGCGTCCTGTCGGGTCCGTCCGTAGGCATAGACTCGGCGGACACCGCCGCCGGCGACGGGAACGTACGCGCCGGCGCACCAGCGCCCGTCCTTGCGCTTCCAGACGCTGCCCTCGCCGTTGGCGCGCGTGCTCACGCGCGGCCCTCCTCGATCAGTCGCTCGGCGAACTTCCGCACGTTGTTGACCGGGATACGCCGCAGGCGACCGATCTTGATCGACTCGATCTCTCCGTTTCGGATGAGGTCGTAGACCTTGCAACGCCCCACGTTGAGCACTTCGGCAACTTCTTCCGCGGTCAACAAGAGTCGGTCCATTCCGTCGCTCCAATGAAAGTGGGCGGATGAGGAGACCTCGAGCAAGTCCCGACATGGGACTTTCTGAGTTGGTGTACCGAGGTATGGACAAGTCTCGAGACGAACGCTGTCGGACTTGTTCCCTCTCGCTCTACGACGACGCGGTCGCAGGGCAACATGAAGCGCTGCACCGGGTCGCGTCGATTGCGCAGGTCAGGATGGCCATTTGATGGGCTCGGCCGCCAGGTTCATTTTCAGTATGGGGACATAACTGAGGCGTCGCGAGCGATCCGTGGCCCGCGATGAGGCGCAGGACGTGCACAGGGGCGCCGGCATCGGCCATCCAGGTCAGTCCGGTATGGCGCAGGGCGTGGCGGCGGAGGTGTTCGAGGCCGAATGCGCTCACGACCTCGTCTCAGTGGGTGGCGTCGCGGAGGACCGCTGTGGTGATGCGGCCGCCGCGGGATCCGGTGAACAGTCGCGCGTCTCCCGGCCTTGAGCGGCGTCGATCCTGTGTTGGACGAGGTTTCGGACGTCGGCAATGAGGGGGACGACTCGTGCCAGCTTGCCCTTGGTGCCCTTGTCGATGAGCCCGCCGGGGGAGGGGGTGGTCTGGCGCCGTATCGTGCACAGCCAGTTCGTCGTGTCGTTGTCGCCGATGCGGCAGCCTGATACCTCTCCGATGCGCGCCGCGGTGCACGGGGCGAAGATCGTGACGTCGCCCCAGTTTGGATGCTTGTCTGCTGATCTTGCGTCGAATGCGTTTGCAACGCGGGAGTGTCGCCCAGTTGGGCAGCGCCAGGGAGCGCGGATCGTCGAGTTCGTCCTCGGCTTTGCGGCTGATGCTGCCACCCTGCGCGCCGACGACGGGTCGATGCCGAGCAGGCCAGCAAGTTCTTCTGTCGTGAATAAGATGTCGTTCGTATTCATGACTGCGTCCTTTGAGTCGGATCCGGTGCAGGTCTGTGATGACGCAGAACGGCCGACATTTGGTCGTAACGTCCTGGTCGGCTCATTATCGGGCCCGGGATCGGACAAATGCAGCTAAAGATGAAAAGTGTTGACAAGTATGCGTGGTCCGTTCGGGTGAAGTTCGTCCGTCCGGTGCAGCTACACGGCGTCGCGCTTGGTCTCGATCCACTCGAGGAGCTCGGCGTGTTTCCATCGGAGGTGGCGGCCGATCTTGTAGGCGGGGCAGAACTGGCCCATCGAGCGTTGCTTGTAGATGGTCGCTACCGGTATCTGCAGGAGCGTGGAGACGTCGTCGATGCTCAGCAGTCGGTCGTTGTGGTCAGGCTGGGCCAAGGTCGTCTCCCAGGTCCATGCTGCTGTCTTCATCGAGGCTATGGCCGAGGTCGATGGCGGTGGGGGTGACGAGGTAGCCGTCGCCGTAGACGTAGAGGTCCTCAGCGATGTCGGGGTCGAGGGGGACGGCGTCGGGTCCGGTTCCGGTGGCGTCGACGGTGGTGGTGCCGCGGTCGGTGGTGATGGTCCATCGGTCGGCGGTGGGGGAGGGCTCGATGGTGTCGACGGTGGCGCGGTGGACGCGCAGTCCGTCGGTGTCGATCTCGATCCAGGCCAGTGCTTGTCCTTGTTCGTATGGTGCCGACATCGGACCCCCTGATCAACATGTGCCCGGTCATGCCAGCGGCGGGTTGCTGGTCCTCGCCGCTGGATGTGGTGTTCCGGCCAGCTTGATTGAGCTTGGCCCCTGAGTCCGGACACCTTGGTGTCAGCGTGATCCACACTGGAGGTCCCGTGTCCGATGTCCTGTCTCGCGAAGCCCTGTGGGCTACTGCGCGCGCCGAGCGTGTAGCTCTCGCCGACGAACTCGCCGCACTCGACGAGGCGCAGTGGGCGCAGCGATCGCTGTGCGGTCGGTGGACGGTCGAAGAGGTCGTTGCCCACTTGACGGCGGCGGCGAGCGTCGGCCGGCTGCGCTGGTTGGCCAGTGTCCTGGGCGCTCGGTTCGACTTCGATCTGCACAACGACCGGCGTCTGGCCGAGCAGCGAGGCGCTACCCCACACGAGACTCTTGAGCGGTTCCGACGGGTTGTCGGCAGCACGACGTCGACGTTCGGCCCGACTGCGGCGTGGCTCGGTGAGGTGGTCGTGCACGCCCAGGACATCAGGCGTCCCCTTGGGCTTGAGCGCACGCCCTCGATTGAGGCCGCCACCGCGGTCGCCCGCTTCTACGCCCAGCGGGATTTCACAGTGGCCAGCCGCAGCACCATTGAGGGCCTGCGCGTCGAGGCGACGGACGGGCCCTTCGCGACCGGAGACGGTCCCCTGGTCAGCGGCACGACCCTGGCGCTGACCATGGCGATGGCCGGCCGCCGCTCCTACTGCGACGATCTCACCGGCCCAGGCGCGCCTGCAGTGCGTGACCGCTGCGCCTCAGCCTGACGTCCGACGCTGCAGCGAAGCCGATCACGACCACAGCCAAGCATCAGGTGAGACCGGAGTGTCAAACATCAGCCGGGATCAGACACTGACCGCCGCAGCCAGCGGTCCGCCCGACGGTGTAGCCCTCACGCCAGACCAAAGGATGCTGACACGAGCACGAGGCAGGTCAGCCCTTATCCCAGCTGAGACGGTGAACCTCGTGCACTAAGCCGTCTGAATCGACCCATCGCTGCACGACGTCATCAATGGGCTTCGCCTTCGGCGCCAGGTCTATTCCTTCTAGTGGACGATCATCGGGGTGATGAAAGATCCACTTGCTTGCTTCGGACGCAACAAGCGCATTTATCTGATGAGCGCGAGTGAATCCGGCGACACGCGCGAACTCTTCCGTGCGAGATCGCAGGTGCATGGCTAGAGCGGAAGTTCGGTCAAGTGGATAGTACACGACAGGCGCGTTTCCGATACCAAGTGAAATCCTCTTATTTGCCGGAGACCAGTATCCGAAGGGGTGGTCACTGGTCAACAAACAGGGCGACTCGAACCGGAGAATGCGCCACGACCGATGCAGTAGATGTGGCAGCGTGTCTCGAAGGGCGGCTCGGAGGGCTTCCTGGATGAGGAACGTCTTGCCTGCTACGAGCCGAGGCGGATTCTTGCGGGCATCGGCACGGAAGGATTCGATCGACGCTTCGTCCATTGGCAGGTTGTGCTCGCGCAGGAACGCTCGAACTTTCTCGGGTGATGTCGCAATCTCAACCAAGTAGGGCATTAGGCTGTCGGCAATTTGTGCCACCTTTTCGCGAAAGTCCCAGCCGCGGTTAATCTGTAGCGCAAGGAAAAGGGATGTGTGGAATTTGTTCTCGGCGGTGAGAGGGAAACTGCCAGACAGCATCGCGTCGAATACGCGTTTCGCGTCGGTCTCGATTCCCGAGAGGGTCTTCTCGATGATTTCTGGGTCGTGCATATCCTGAAATGCGGGGTCTATATCCGCGGCTGAAATTTCGTAAAAGCCAACCTCGGCGCAGGCGGTATTTACCGTAGTCTCGAGGTGGCGATCGCCAGCGCGCTGATGCATCACTATTCTTTCATTTGCCGTGGCAAATCGGCGTAGCGTCATCTTCGGGACGATGTGATGCCGGGGCACCCGGCGATTGTAGCGGGTGTGGTCGTCTGTGGAGTGCAGTGTGGGGCGCCGTAGGGTGGGAGGATTGAAATAGGATGGCGACCTGCTTCATCCCAATGGTTCACCTGAAGGGCATTCACTCGTCCGTGCAGGGCAGGGCGAATTCGGCTCGAGAACCATACGACGGGATACCTCGCCCGCAGGCCGCCGCCTAGAGACGCTTCTCGGGCAGCGAACCGGGCGCGGCCACTCGAATGTGTGGGAGTCGACCAGGGATCCGCGTTCCGGCCGAAGCGGCCCAGGTCGACTCTGGCGGATGGGTGTGTGGCGAGTTACATCGCCTTGATTAGCCTGCCGCGGCACAAATTGATGATAGTGATTGCGATCTGCAGGACAGCCTCAGCCTCGTTTTGAGTCGGGGCACGTCCTTCTGTGCCGCCGTGGCGGTCGGGGTTCGGCCAAATGTGCCGAATCATGCCTTCTAGCGTTTCACCATTGCCACGTAGATCATTTGCCGCAAGACTGAATGACCAGACTGAAGGATTTGATTTCAACTGCCCGTACAC
>NZ_JAOPWR010000485.1 GCF_025965585.1 Pseudonocardia sp. | reverse complement strand
GGTGCGGGTCAGCGACTACGTCACCTCGTCGAGCATCACCCACCAGTTCGACGTGCCCGTCCGCCGCGAGGCGCTGGGCGCGATGGTGGCGGTCCCGATCGTCCACGGCGCCGGGGAGCGGCCACTCGCGATCGCGTACGCGGCGCTGCGCGGGCCGGGCGAGTTCGGCGACGCCGCGATCGACGCCGTGCAGCGCATCGCCGCCGACGCCGCCCACGCCGTCCGGCTGGCCGACCGCGCCGAGGCGGGACGACACACCGCGGTGGCTGCGGAGCGCAGGCGCATGCAGGCCTCGCTGCACGACTCGGTGGGCGCGATGCTCTTCTCGATCGGCGCGCAGGTGCGTGACCTGCGCACGACGCTGCCGGACAACCCCCTGCTGCGGTCCCGGCTGGGCCGGCTGGAGACCGACGTGTCGGCGGCGTCGCTGGCGCTGCGGGAGTCGCTGCTCGCCCTGTCGGAGTCCAGTCCCGAGCGCGCGCTGCCGATCGAGCTCGCCGAACACTGCCGCAGCTTCGAGGCGCGCACCGGCACTCCGGCCCATCTCGTCCAGCTCGGCGACGTGCGGCCGCTCGACGTGGAGCGCACGACGTTGCTGGTCAGTGCCGTGCGCGAGGGGCTGCTCAACGCCGAGAAGCACGCCGACGCCGCCACGGTGGTTGTCAGCCTGGGCGAGGCCGACGGCACGGTGCTCGTCGCGGTGGCCGACGACGGCGGTCCGGCGGACGGGTCCGACGAGCCGGGCTCGACCTGCGACGGCGCCGGGCTGGGCATCCGCCTGCTCGCGGAGAAGGCGGCCCGGCTGGGCGGTCGGGTGAGCCTCGTCCACGACGAGGACGGCGGCTCGACGCTGCGCATGATGCTCCCGGCCGTGCGATGAGGCAGTGCGATGAAGCAGTGCGACGAGCTGTGCGATGAGGGCGTGCGATGAGGGTGGGGCGATGAGAGCGGGCGCGATGAGGTGGCGGCGATGACGCCGTCGCGGGTGATGGTGGTGGACGACCACCCGGTGGTGCGCGACGGCGTCGCCCTGCTGCTGCGCGGTGAGCCGGCGCTGGTGGTGGTCGGCTCGGCGGAGAGCGGGCGGTCGGCGCTGGAGCGCGCGCCCGGCCTGCGCCCCGATCTCGTGCTGCTGGACCTGCGGTTGCCCGACATGCTCGCCCCCGAGATCGTGGCGGGTCTGCGCGACCTGGTGCCCGAGGCGCGCATCGTGGTGTTCACCGCGCACGGCGACCACGGCGGCGTCCAGGCCGCGCTCGACGCCGGCGCGCACGGGGCGCTGCTGAAGGACGCGGCCGCCACCGACCTCGTCGCGGCGCTGCGCCGGGTGCTGCGCGGGGAGCGCGTGTCCGACCCGCGGATGGTGCCGGGTGAGGCCGGCCGCAACGAGGCGCTGGCCCGCAGCGGGCTCACCCGCCGCGAGTACGAGGTGCTGGGGTTCGCCGCCCAGGGACGGACGAACCCCGAGATCGCGGACGCCACCGGGCTGGCGCGCAACACCGTGAAGACCTACCTGCAGGCGGCCCTGCACAAGCTCGGTGCCCGCAACCGCGTCGAGGCGATCGGCAAGGCGAGCGAGGCCGGGCTGCTCTGAGCCCGGCCGGCCCGGTCGGGTCAGTCCGCCCCGGCCTCGTCGTGCCCGCGCGTGCCGACGTCGGCACGCGCGGCCGAGGTCGTGGGAACCACCGGAGGTGGACCCCTCCTGCCCGCGGACCCGGGCGTGCTCCCGAGCGCGGTCCGGCGGTGGCGCGGGCGAGCTGACCTCGGTGAAGACCGACGACCTCGTGGCCGAGCTGGACTACAGCTCGCCCGGCGCGCCGCCCGCCCGCGGTGTCTACGTCGCCGAGGTCGACGCGAAGGCCGAGGGCGGCCTCACCGAGGTGGCGCCGCTGTACACCGCGCCGGACGCGGCGGGCTGCACGGCGCCCTTCCAGAAGTAGCCGGTACGACGACACGAGCGGCTCCCGGGGTTGTCCCGGGGGCCGCTCGGCCGTTTCTCCGGGTCGTTCTCCGGGGCGACCCGGACGCCGGCCCGGCCGCTCCGGAGCAGGCTCATGGGCATGGAGAACACCACCGCCACCGCCACCGCCCCGACGACCGACGCCCCCGGGACCACGGCGCCACGCCCGTCCTTCCGGATGTACCGCAGCCGCACCGACCGCATGCTCGGCGGCGTCTGCGGCGGGCTCGCCGAGGCCCTCGACGTCGACGCGGCGCTGGTCCGCATCGGTCTCGTCGCCCTGACGATCCTCGGCGGCGGCATCGGCATCCCGCTCTACGTCGCGGCCTGGATCCTCGCGCCTGAGGGCGCACCGGCCCCGGCGACGACCCTGGTCTGATGGTGGCCGAGCTGGTATCTGCTGGCCGCCGCGACGGCGCCGAGCGGAGCTATCGGCTCTCCGCATGAGGGTGCGCCGGGCGCGATCACCGTGCCGCCGAACGCCGCAGGGGCGGCACCCACCGTCACAACGTGACGGGGGTGCCGCCCCTGCGGGACGTGCGGGTACTACGAGGTGGCGGGACTCAGAAGTCCATGCCGCCCATGCCACCGGTGGGGTCGCCACCGCCGGCCGGACCGTTCTTCTCCGGCTTGTCGGCGATGACGGCCTCGGTGGTGAGGAACAGGGCCGCGATCGAGGCCGCGTTCTGCAGCGCCGAGCGCGTGACCTTGGCCGGGTCGATGATCCCGGCCTTGATCAGGTCCTTGTACTCGCCCGTGGCGGCGTCCAGACCCTCGCCCGCGGCCAGGCCGCGGACCTTCTCCGCCACGACGCCGCCCTCGAGGCCGGCGTTGATGGCGATCTGCTTGAGCGGAGCCTCCAGCGCGACCTTGACGATGTTCGCGCCGGTGGCCTCGTCACCGTCCAGACCGAGGCCCTCGAACAGGCCCGCACCGGCCTGGATGAGCGCCACGCCGCCACCGGCGACGATGCCCTCCTCGACGGCCGCCTTCGCGTTGCGAACGGCGTCCTCGATGCGGTGCTTGCGCTCCTTGAGCTCCACCTCGGTGGCCGCGCCCGCCTTGATGACCGCAACACCGCCGGCCAGCTTGGCCAGGCGCTCCTGCAGCTTCTCGCGGTCGTAGTCCGAGTCGGTGCGGTCGATCTCGGAACGGATCTGCTGGACCCGGCCCGCGATCTGGTCGGCGTCGCCCGCACCGTCGACGATGGTGGTCTCGTCCTTGGTGACGACGACCTTGCGGGCGCTGCCCAGCAGCGACAGGTCGGCGTTCTCCAGCTTGAGGCCGACCTTCTCCGAGATGACCTCGCCGCCGGTGAGGATGGCCATGTCGGCCAGCATCGCCTCGCGGCGGTCACCGAAGCCCGGAGCCTTGACGGCGACGGACTTGAAGGTGCCGCGGATCTTGTTGACGACCAGGGTGGCCAGGGCCTCGCCCTCGACGTCCTCGGCGATGATCGCGAGCGGCTTGCCGCCCTGCATGACCTTCTCCAGCAGCGGGAGGAGGTCCTTCACCGTGGAGATCTTGGAGCTGACCAGGAGGACGTAGGGGTCCTCGAGCTCGGCCTCCATGCGCTCGGCGTCGGTGACGAAGTAGGGCGAGATGTAGCCCTTGTCGAAGCGCATGCCCTCGGTCAGCTCGAGCTCGGTGCCGAACGTGTTCGACTCCTCGACGGTGACGACACCCTCTTTACCGACCTTGTCGATGGCCTCGGCGATCAGGGCACCGATCTCGGTGTCACCAGCAGAGATAGAAGCGGTTGCCGCGATCTCTTCTTTGGTCTCGATCTCTTTGGCGTTCGAGATGAGCTCGGCGATGACGGCTGCAACAGCCTTCTCGATGCCCTTCTTCAGGCTGATCGGGTCGGCGCCGGCCGCGACGTTGCGCAGACCTTCGCGAACCAGGGCCTGGGCGAGAACCGTAGCGGTCGTCGTTCCGTCGCCAGCGACGTCGTCGGTCTTCTTGGCGACCTCTTTGACGAGCTCGGCACCGATCTTCTCGTAGGGGTCGTCGAGTTCGATCTCTTTCGCGATCGACACACCATCGTTCGTGATGGTGGGCGCGCCCCACTTCTTTTCAAGTACAACGTTGCGGCCACGCGGGCCGAGTGTCACCTTGACCGCGTCGGCCAAAATGTTGAGACCGCGTTCGAGGCCGCGTCTGGCCTCTTCGTCGAAAGCAATAATCTTTGCCATGTGTGTTTCTCGTCCCTCCCGGGCGTCATGAAAGATTCATAAAGGTTTAGCACTCAGCATGCACGAGTGCTAAGACCAATACTGGCACTCGACAGGTGAGAGTGCAAGTGACGCCCGGCGGACGAGGGGCAGATCGGATGCCCGGCCGGAGGTCAGGCCAGCCGCACCGCTTCGGCCTGCGGACCCTTCGATCCGGTGCCGACCTCGAAGATCACCTGCTGGCCCTCTTCGAGCACCTTGTAGCCACCCATGTCGATGGCGGAGTAGTGGACGAAGACGTCCTGTCCGCCACCCTCGACAGTGATGAAGCCGTAGCCTTTTTCAGCGTTGAACCACTGGACGGTTCCGTTCGCCATTGTTACTCCCAGTTGCTGTGTTGCTCACCATCATTCCGA
>NZ_JAOPWR010000444.1 GCF_025965585.1 Pseudonocardia sp. | reverse complement strand
GATGGAGCCGCCTTGGGGAGTCGAACCCCAGACCTACGCATTACGAGTGCGTCGCTCTAACCGACTGAGCTAAGGCGGCGTTGTGCCTGCGCAAGCATACCGACCGCTGCCACTGGGATCCGAGCCCCCCGCCCATCACCGTGACCAGCAACGACGGCACGCGGCAACCGGTGATGCTGACCGGGCCTCGCCGATCAGGCACAGTCAGGGGGTGCCCCGCTCTCGTGTCGTCCTTGCCGTCGACGGCAACTCGATTCTGCACCGCTGCTTCCACTCCCAGGCCCGCACCGGTTTCCAGTCGGCCGACGGGCAGCCACGGTGGGCGGTGCGCGGGTTGCTTTCGCAGCTCGTGGCGGCCGCCGATCGCGTCGCACCGGACGCCGTCGTCGTCGGCTTCGACGATCCGGATGCCAGCGTGCGCCGGGCGCGGTGGCCGCAGTACAAGGCTCAGCGCGGGGAGAAGCTCGCCACGCTCGTGGAGCAGCTGGTTGCCGCCGCGGACGTGCTGCGGGCTCTCGGCGTCGCCGTGGTCGTGCCGGCCGGTTGGGAGGCTGATGACGTCCTGGCCTCCGCCGCTCGCCAGGCGGCCGCCGCGGGCGACACGACGGTGGTCATGACCTCCGACCGCGACGCCTTCAGCCTGATCGACGCGAGCACCCGGGTGCTGCGCATCATCAACGGGGGCGTCGAGGCGTCGCCCCTGCTGACCCCGGAGCGGCTGGTCAGGCTGCTCGGGGTGCGACCCGAGCAGTACCCGGACTTCGCCGCGCTGCGCGGGGACCCCTCGGACAACCTGCCCGGCGTCCGCGGGTTCGGGCCCCGCACCGCGGCCCGGTTGCTCACCGCGATGGGTGGCGTTCAGGAGGCGTTCGACGACCTCGACGCCGGGGGCGAACGGGTCACCGCCGCTGTCGGTCCGGCAGCCGCAGGCCAGCTCGCCGCACCCGCCGCCCGAGCGGCGTGGGAGCTGAACCGGCAGGTCATGACCATGCGCAGCGACGTCCAGATCGACCTGGGGGTAGGACACCTCCCGCTCGCCGCCAATGCCGTTCACGCTGCCTTCGCCGGCATGGACCTCCCCTGGACGACCGCCACGGCGCTCCGCGTGCTCGCCCACGACGAGTCAGTCCCTCCGCCATCCCCGCGCACGCCGCTGGAGACCCGCGGACCGGGCCCGCGCAGTCGGCCGCCGGTACGGCGCCTCCCGGCCCGGACGGTGAGCGACCAGCTCACGCTGTTCTGACCGCGCCCGCGATCAGCCTCGCTGCAGCGACATCATCATCGCCTCGACCGCGATCTCCGGCTTCACGTTGGCGTCCATCGCCGTGCGGCAGGCCAGGACGGCCTCGAGGCGGCGCAGTACCGACTCGGCGGACCACTCGGTGGCGGCGCGACGGACGTCGGTCTCGCGGTCGGGATTGGTCAGCGGCACCTGCGCGTCGCTGCCCACCACCAGGACGTCGCGGTAGAAGCCGGCCAGGTCGACGAGGGCGCGGTCGATGGCGTCGCGCTGGGTCCGGGTGTTGCGGGACTTCTGCTGCTTCTGCAGCGCGTTCTCCGCCGCCTTGGCGCTGCGGGCCGCGGCGGCCACGCCCTTGCCGATACCTCCGGCGCCCATCGCGACACCGAGTTCCTCACGCTCGGCGGCGTCGCGGGACTCGTTCAGCTCTACGGCCTCCGCCTTGGCGTTCGTGACGAGGCTGGCCGCGTAGGCGAACACGTCACCGAGGCTGCGGACCGCAAGTGGCAGTCGCAGCACCGTCTCACGGTAGCTGCGGGCCTCGGGATCGCGGGCGAGACGGCGGGCGCGGCCCACGTGGCCGCCCGACACGGACGCCGCCCACTGCGCCGACTCGGGGTCGATGCCGTCACGGCGCACCAGCACGTCGGCGATCGCGTCCCGCGGCGGCGTGCGCAGGGGGACGGGGCGACAGCGGGAGCGGATGGTGATCGGCAGGTCCTCCGGATGGTCCGACGGCGCGCAGAGCAGGAAGATCGTCTGTTCAGGCGGCTCCTCGATGAACTTGAGCAGCGCGTTGGCCGCGCGCTCACCGAGCCGGTCGGCATCCTGAATGATCAAGACCTGGAAATCGCCGCTGGCCGGGCGGCGGGCCGCGGACTGCACCAGGGTGCGCATCGACGCCACCGAGATCGACAGCCCCTCCGGCACGATCTCCCGGACATCGGAGTGGGTGCCGGCCATGACCGTGTGGCACGACACGCACTCCCCGCAGCCGTTGCGCGGGCACTGCAACGCTGCGGCGAACGCGCGCGCCGCCACCGAACGGCCGGAGCCGGGCGGGCCGGTGAACAGCCACGCGTGGGTCATGGCCGAGGAGTTCTCGGCGGCCGCGCTCAGCTCCGCGACGGCCGAAGGCTGGCCGACCACCTCGCCCCAGACGCTCACAGGACCGTCCGATCCACGTCGACGGCCGGGGCGGGATCCGCAGCGGCGAGCGGTTCCGGGCCCCGGCTCGCGGACACCTGCTCGGACGGGTCGGGGGCGGGCTGCGACGCGGCGACAGCCCGGTTGGGGAGCATCCCCGCGAGGCCGGCATGCACGCGCTCGGCGACGTCCTCGGGCGAGCCCTCGGCGTCGACCACCACGTAGTGGTGCGGCTCCGCCGCCGCCATGCGTGTGAGCAGGCGGCGGACCTGCAGGTGCTGCTCACCGGCGATGCCGGTGGCGAGCGTGGCGGTGGGCGGGCGGTCGAGCAGCACCGACACGTCGGGCCGCAGCCGGCCGGTGGCCCACAGGGCCAGGCTCTCCAGCTCGCGCGGATCCAGCTGGGCCTGCGCCGCCACCCCGTACTGGACGAGCGGGCTGGCCAGGAACCGGTCGACCACGACGATCGCGCCCCCGGCCAGGGCGGGCCGGATCACCCGCTCGACCTGATCGGCCCGGACGGCCGCCGCCGCCAGCGCCGTGGCACGGGTGCCCGAGAGCGCGGCCTCGCGGGTGGCGGCCTCCCACCGTTCGCGCTCGTCGTCCTCGGGCTCGACGACCGTGTGGCCCTCGGCGCGTAGCCGCGCGGCGATCCGGGCCGCCTGGTCGGCGGTCTCCTCGGCGGGCGCGCCCTCGACGGCGATGAGCACCCCCGCGCCCTGACGCGGCTCACCCCGACGGAGCGCGGCGAGCAGGTCGGGGAGCATCGGCTCGGTGCGGCGGTCGTCCATCTGCCGGTAGGCGAGCATGCCGACCCCGGCCGCCACGAGCCCGCCGGCGAGCATCACGACACGCGTGCCGTCGATGACGAACCGGACACCGAGCACGTCGACGGTCTGCGCCGCGACCAGCCCGACGAGCAGCGGCACGAGCGCGAGCGAGCCGAGCAGCGTGAGCCGCACGATCGACTGGACGAAGGCGTTGATGCGGCCACGGATCTCGTCGGCCACCTGTGAGCCGATGATCGTCAGCCCGGTGAGGAACGAGATGCCCGCGAACCCGCCGACCAGCATGACGGCGACGATGGCGAAGAACAGGTGCGGTGCGACGGCGACCAGCACGAGAGCGAGCCCGGCCGCGACGATGCCGGCACCGAACAGCCGGTTGTGCGGGACCCTCCGCGCCATCCGCGGCGCGACCCCCATGCCGATGGCGAGGCCGATGAACACCGACGCGAACAGCACGCCGTACGCGGCGTTGCCCCCACCCAGGCTCGCGGCGTACAGGGTGGCGGAACCGACGACGATGCCGCCCGCGGTGAACGCGCCGATGATGCCGATGACCAGCCCGCGGACCAGCGGGGTACGCACGACGAACGTGGCGCCGTCGCGGATCAGGGTGAGTACGGCGGGCGCCATCTCCCGACGCTCGGCGGCGCGTCCGGAGATCTCGGGGATCCGGAACCACACCACGAACGCGAGGAGCAGGTAGGCGACGCCGCTGAAGACCAGCGCGACGTAGACGACGTCGATCGCGGAGAAGCCGAGCATCGCGCCGCTGCGGGAGACCAGCGCGAACAGACCTGACGCAGTGATGACCGAGACGCCGTAGGTCATGACGAGCGCGAGCTGGTTGGCCGTCTCCACCTGGTCGGGTCGGCGCAGCAGGTTGGGTACCGACGCGTCCTTGGCCGGGATCCAGAACATCGCGCAGAACTCGATGAGGAACGTCGCGGCGAACAGCCACCACAGCGACCCGGCCAGCGGGATGGAGACGAACAGGCCGAACCGGAGCAGGTCGCTGACGACCATGACGGCGCGGCGGTCGAACTTGTCGGCCAGCGCACCCGCGAGCGGGCCCAGCACGAGCGAGGGCAGCAGCTTGGTGGCGACGACACCGCCGAGCGCGAAGCTCTGCGCCTGGTAGCCGCTGGTGAGCTGCGTGGCCAGGGCGGAGAGGGCCAGCAGGCTGATCCAGTCGCAGATGCCCGCGACGGATGTGACCATCCACAACCGCCGGAACGCAGGGATGGCCAGGACGCTGCGCACGCGCTGGGACGTGGCCGCCGAGAGGCCGGGCGACCCGGAGGCCGCTGCGGACGGGTTCGAAGGGGTGGGCTCGGAACCGATCGCGCGTCACCTCCTCGGTGGGCCCGACGTGACCGGCGGGGGAGCTCAAGGGTAATCGGCGGCACCGACAGGACCGGCGATCAGGGGTTCAGCAGCGCCACGATCATCTGTACCAGGATCAGGGCGAACACGAACACGAAGAACAGGTTGAACAGCCTCGCCCCGAGTCTGCTGCGGGTGTGCCGCGACAGGCCGAGGATGCCCGGCTCGGGCTCGATGCGCGGGCGCGCCGGGGGGCGGTAGGGACCGGGTGGGCGCGGTGGCGGGCCGTGCTGCACCCCGAGCGGGCCCGGGCGGAGCGGCATGATCCGTGGTTCGGGACGCGGAGCCGGGCGGGGTGCGGTCACGGGTCCCGACGCGGTGATCATGGGCTGGGGATGGTGGACCGGGGGCTCCGGATCCGGTCGGACGAGCGTGGTGGGGGTGGGCTCCTCGTTGTCGACCCCTGTGGTGATCGTCCGTTCGGGACGCGCCACCGCCTCTGCTGCGGCTCCCGGTCCCGAACCGTCGATCACCGGATCGACCGGGTCCGCGGCGCAAGCCCGAGCAGCTGTGATCACCGGTTCGGGACCTCCCGCCGCGTCCGCCGCCGTTCCGGGCCCCGAACCGCTGATCATCGGATCACCTGCGGGTCCGGACGCGTCCGCCTCCGCCGACGACCGCGAGCCGGCCGACCCGGAGACCGGGGACCCCGGGGTCGGCGACGCCGCAACCCCCGACGCGGAGCTGGAGGACGACGCGGCGACCGCCGGTGTGGAGGCGGGTGAAGCGGAAGCGGACGGAGCAGCGGCCGCCGGTGTCGAGGCGGGTGAAGCGGAAGCGGGCAGGGCAGCGGCCGCCGGCGTGGAGGCAGACGGGACGGAGGCAGGCGGGGCCGCGCGCTCCCGACCGCCGGCCGTCGAGCCTGTCGAGGGGGTGGGTGCAAGCGTGGGGGATCCGGACGCGGCCGCCAGCTTCGCGCGGTAGGCCTCCTCCACCGTGATGGGCCGCGCGGCAGCCTCCGCCGCACCGTGGGGTCCGCGAGCAGGCAGCAGCCGGCGCGCCGTCCGGACCAGGGCCGTGGTGGCCGACGGACCGGCGGCGACCTCGTCCTGCGCCTCCGCCGCCATGCCGCAGGATGCTAGGCCGCTGTCCCGCCCCCGTCAGCCGCGAAACGCCTGCGGCCAGAGGCGCCACACCGTCGGGAGGGTCAGTTCTGGCCGCGTTGCCCCGGCTGCCCGGGTGGCTCGGGTGGTGCGCCGTCCGGGCCGGCCGGGGGGACCGCGCCGGGGGGCTGGTCGGTGCCGGGGGCCGGGGGCGGCGGGGGCACCGAGCCGCTGCTGACGCTCAGCACGATCGTCTCGCCCG
>NZ_JAOPWR010000153.1 GCF_025965585.1 Pseudonocardia sp. | reverse complement strand
GTGGCGGAGGAGAAGGCGCAGCCACGGAAGCCGGGCTGGGAGAAGAACTCGGCCTGGGCGTCGAACACCGCGAGCAGCCGGGCGCGGGGGTCGGACTCCCGCTCGACGGCGGCGTGCAGCCGAGCGGTGGTGCCGGCGTGCCGTTTCCCCAGATACGCCTTGACCAGCTCTTCCTTGCTGCCGAACGTGTTGTACAGCGAGGCTTTCGCGACGCCGGCCTGCTCTATTACCCGGTCGATCCCGACACTCTGCACGCCCTCGGCGTAGAAGAGCTCGTTCGCGGCCTCGAGCAGCCTCTCGCGCGCGGACCTGCGGACCGGTGCCGTCGACGTCATGGGACCCTCCTGTGAACAGACAGGTCTACTTTACTGGAACGATCAGTGTGGCGAGCTGTTCGATCTGGTCGAGGAATCCGCCGAGCGAGTCGGTCAGGGTTCGACGACCACCTCGACGTCGAACCCGGGGCTGACCAGGACGGATTGCATCCCGTTCGTGACCGTCCTGCCCTCGGGAACTTGATGGAAGCTCAGCAACTGGCCGCCTTCGGCGACCCCGACCCCGGCGAACTCCGGTGTCGCACCCTCGCGGACCGGGCGCCGCAGCGCCTACGACCAGAAGCGGGCGCGCTGCGCGACGGCGTAGGCGACGGCCCGGACGGTGACGGTCGTGTCATGCCTCCTCCGATGTCGTCGGAGTCAGACCGCCGTGCGGCCGCCGTCGACCGGCACGACGGCGCCGGTCATGTAGCTCGCCTCGTCCGACAGCAGGAACGCGATGACGCGCGCGATCTCCTCGGGACGTGCGCCGCGGCCGGTGAGGGTGGTCTGCCCGAGCGTGTCGATGCGGCCGCGGTCCGCGCCGCCGGTGTAGACGGGGCCGGGCGAGACGGCGTTGACCCGAACGCCGGACGGACTGAACTCGGCAGCCCAGGAGCGGGTCAGGGACGCCAGTGACGCCTTGGTCGCGCCGTAGGCGGCTCCGCCGGCGAGGCCGACCTGCCCGGCCATGCTTGCGAGGTTCACGATCGAGCCCTTCCCGCGGGCGACCATCCCCGGCGCGAAGCCCGCGACGAGCTGGTACGCGGCCCGAACGTTGCTCGCGAAGAGCCCGTCGAACCCGTCGGCATCCAGGTCGGCCGTGGGGCCGAACCAGGAGAGACCGCCGTTGTTGACCAGGGCGTCGACCTCCCCGATCTCGTCGACCAAGCGGCGGACCGCTGAGGCGTCGCCCAGGTCGGCCGCCATGAACCGGGCAAGCCCCCCGGCCTCGACGATCTCCTTGACCGTCATCTCACCGCGGGCGGTGTCGCGACCGTGCACGATCACCGACCATCCGGCACCGGCCAGGGCGAACGCGGTGGCCCGGCCGATGCCGGACGTGGCGCCGGTGACCAGGACGGTGCGCGTGCGCAGGTCCTCGTTGAGATCCACGGACATATCGGCTCCCCTTGAATGAGTAGATCAGTCTGTCTAGTGCACTCAAGGTAGACCGGTCTGTTCAACAAGGGAAGGGTTGAGCCTGAACGACCAACGGGTTCCACCGTAGGCAGTCCCCCTGCTCGACAAGGTGTCCGGCGAGGGACGTGCCCTGTCAGGACCGCTTGTCGCAGCGCCATGAACCGATACCGGCCTGCCGGTCACGGCCCGTAGATGTGCACCCAGTCGACCTGGAGCCCGACATCGCTGGGGGTGGTGGAGTCCGGGGCCGGAATCCAGTCGGCGATGGGACCGATGTCCTGCTGGATCGCCAGGTGCATCGGGCCGGAGGGGATCTCGGCTTTGTTCGTGGTGGAGAAGACCTGTTTACCGTCGATGTAGCCGGTGATGTGGTCGGGCTCCCATTCCGCAGCGTAATCGTGCCACCCGGAGAAGTCCCCGTTCTGGGTGGTGGCGTCCTGGCTGTTGTCGCTGCCGTAGTGAACGGTGAAGTGGTTGACCGTCCTGGTGGGGTCGGGGATCTCCATGAAGTCGATCTCCCCTGCCTGCGGCCAGTCCGAGTCGCTCTCTGGCCACAGCAACGCCACCGGGCTGTACCCGACACCGGGCTCGGAACGGGCCCGGACTTCCCAGCGGCCGTAGGTCTGGTTCGTCGACCAGGCCATGCCGGCGGAGGAATCTCCGTGGCTGTTGATGGTCATCACCCCATCGGACACCCCGATGTTCTTCGGGCTCTGCTTGCCGACGTTGCCCGTGGTCCGGCCGGTGTAGGCACCCCAGAGCGTCGTGTCGAGGCTGTTGCCGTCGAACTCGTCGTCGGCGACCAGCGGCCAGCTGTAGCGCACCCCCGCGGACTGGCCGTCGGCGGCGGAGCTCGGCGCGGCCAGCGGTGCCCCCGATTTCGGGGTGGAGGTGGTAGCGCCGGACTGCCCGCGCAGGCTGTGCACCACCACGACCAGGACCGCCACCAGCACGACGACCAGCGCCGCCGCCAACACAATGCGGCTCCGCCGCCGGCCAGGCGGCCCGGGCGGGGGCGGATCGCCCACATCGACGCGCTGTGTGTCGGTCATTCCAACACATTACGACGGGCATGCTGAGCTGACGCTGAGTCCGATACCTGGCATTCGTGGTGGACATGCACTGCGCGCACATTCTCCGTCCCACGCAGCGTCACGGCCACATCGCCGCATGCGGGCGGCCCGGGGACGCGCGGCATTCCGTCTCACCTTCGTCGCGATCTCGACAATGAGGTGGCGAGCACCATGCTGTCGGCGTGGTGTCAGGGGCGCGACCTGACGCCGGGATCCGGCGCGCCGCCGATCAGGCCGGTTGCGGGGGTGAGGCCCGGGTGGGACAGCGGCTCGGAGCCGTCCCTGTCGCGTCGCGTGCAGGGACCCGTCGGCGGGCCGACGCGCCGGCGGGCCGCGTCCGGATCCGCGGGATCGTCCTCAGCGCGGTCGTCGCCGGACGTTGCGGCGGACCCGGGACAGGCATGGTCGAGCAACCCTCGCACCCCGGCCAGCTGGGTCATCACCTGCATGTACACGGCCTCGAGGTCGGCCACGCGCTGATCGGCGGCCGCTATGAGGTCGCGCCCGGCCTGGTCGGCGACGGACAGCAGGCGGGCAGCCTCCGCCCTGGCCTCGTCGACGACGGCGGTCGCCCGCGCCCCGGCCCGGGCGACCAGGTCGTCGGCATCCGCCTGGGCGGCCGTCTGGGTCTGCTCGACCGCCGCGATGGCCTCGGTGCGCCGGAGCGACATCGCCGCGGTGAAGTCCTCGGTCTCCCGCTCCCGCCGGGCCGCCGCCGCGGAGTCGAGCTCCCGGCAGCGCTCGCGCGCCTCCCGCACCAGCAGCTCCGCGTCCGCCGCCGCCTCTGCGACGACCCGGGCCCGCCCCGCGTCCGCGGCGTCCCGGAGCTGCTCCGCCTCCGCGCCGGCGGCAGCGAGGACGCGCTCCCCCTCCGCCGCCATATCCGCCCGGTCGGACTCGAGCTGCCGCTCGGCCGCCTCGACACGTTCCCGGCGCGCGGCCGCGTCCGCCCGGGACCGGGCGACGACGGCTTCGGCTTCGGCTTCGGCCCGCTCCCGCTGCTCGGCCATCTCCTCCTGCGCCAGGTCGAACAGGGCGGCCAGCCGCTCACTCAGGGCCTCGACGCCGTGCGGCGCTGCCGACAGGCGACGCACCTGCACGCGGAGCCGGTCGATCTCGGCCCAGGCGACGTTCGTCTGATAGCTCAGGTACCGGTTCTGCTCGACGGCAGTGTCGCGGTCGGAGGTGAGCGCCTGGATCCGGGCGTCGAGCTCGCGCAGGTCCTCCTCGACCTCGCCAGGCGCGTAACCCCGGCGCGTCACAGCGAAATCACGTCCCGACCTCGGCAGATCACCCCGGGCAGCAGCCATGCCCTCCACGGTAGGAGCGTGACC
>NZ_JAOPWR010000399.1 GCF_025965585.1 Pseudonocardia sp. | reverse complement strand
GGCCGCGGCGGCCGCTGCCCGCCCGCCCGCATCGCTCGCCGGTGCCGCCCGACGGCCTGCGCCCATCCCGGCGAGCACCGGGGCGCCGTGCGCGACCGCGGGGCCGCCGTCCAGCAGCGCCGGCCGCCCGACGACGACCTCGGTCCGGTCGACCTTCGCGCAGACCCCGATGCCGGGCAGGGCGGCGAAGTCCTCGGCGACGGGCACCCGGAGGCCGGCAGCGGCGTCGCGGACCGCGCGGCCCAGCGCATGCTCGCTGCCGGCCTCGGCAGCAGCGGCCAGGGCGAGCACCTCGTCGGCGGGGATCCCGAACGTCTCCACGGCCGCGACGCGCGGCCGTCCGAGCGTGACCGTGCCGGTCTTGTCCAGTGCCACCGTGTCGACGGCCGCGAGCGCCTCCACCACGGTGACGTCCTTGAGCAGCACGCCGCGACGCCCGGCGACGGCGACCGCGGCGAGCAACGGCGGCATCGTCGCCAGCACCACCGCGCACGGCGATGCGACGATCATGAACGTCATCGCGCGCAGCAGCGTCGGCCGGAACTCCGCGCCGAACAGCAGCGGCACCACCAGCAGCGCGAGCGCGCCCACGACCACCGCCGAGGAGTACCGCTGCTCGATGCGCTCGACGGCCAACTGCCGCGCGGCCTTCGTCTCCGCGGCGTGGCGGACCTGGGCGGCGATCCCGGCCACCACCGTGTCGGACGGGTCGCGGTCCACCCGCACGCGCAGGGTGCCCGTGCCGTTGAGGGTGCCGGCCCGGACCGTGTCGCCGACGGCGGCCCGCACCGGGAGGGGCTCACCCGTCAGCCCGGAAGCGTCGACGTCGCTCGCCCCGCTGAGAACCGTGCCGTCGGCCGGGATGCGGGCGCCGGGCCGGACCAGCACCTCGTCGCCCACGACCAGGTCCGACACCGGCACCACGCGCTCGTCGGCCCCACGGTGCCCGGCGCCGTTCGTCAGGACACGGTGCCCGGCGCCGTTCGTCAGGACAGTGGCCGTCTCGGGTGCGAGGTCGAGCAGGGCGTTGATGCCGGCCCGGGTGCGGGCGGTCATCACCGCCTCCAGCGCCCCGGAGCTCGCGAAGATGACCACGAGCAGTGCGCCGTCGAGCTGCTGGCCGATGGCCGCGGCGGCGACGGCGGCCACCACCATCAGGAGGTCGACGTCGAGCGTGCGCGCGGCCAGCGCCCGCACGCCCTCCACCGCGGGCTCCCAGCCCCCGGCGAGGTAGCAGACGGCGTAGAGGACGGCGACGAGCAGTCCGGGGGCACCGAGCAGGTCGGCGGGCACGGCGAGCGCGAAACCCGCCAGCGACAGCGCCGCCCAGCGGACCTCGGGCACGGAGCGGAACGCGAGCATGCGTGTCAGCATACCTACGCATCCACGCAGATATGCAGCGACCCGTTATCTGAAGAGTTGTGCAGAGGTAGACTCGACCCGTGCATGACGGCATCGACGGATTCGCCATGCCGCACCCGGACCAGGTGCGGCGGGCGAGCGACGCCCTGCGCCTGCTCGCCGACCCCACCCGGCTCAAGATCCTCTGGGCCCTGATGCAGGGCGAGACGTCCGTGGCCTGTCTCGCCGAGCTCGTGGGCGCGGCCCCCACCGCGGTCAGCCAGCACCTTGCCAAGCTGCGCCTCTCCGGCCTCGTCGAGGGCCGCCGCGAGGGCACGTTCATCTACTACTCGCCGGGCGCCGACGTCGGCGCGCTGCTCACCGAGGCCCTCGCGCTCGGTGCGCCCGCTCCCGTGAGCGCACGCTGACCTGCCGGCTCGTCGACGCCGCGGTCCCCGTCGCGATCGACGCCGCGCGCGCCGGCGGGGCCGTACTGGCCGCCACCGACCGCACCCGCGTCGAACTCACGCTCAAGGACGCCCGCGTCGACGTCACCACCTCGGCCGACCGCGCGTCGCAGGCGGCGGTGGTCACGGCGCTCCGGGCCGCCTTCCCCGACCACGGCATCATCGGCGAGGACGGCGTCGAACCGGGCGCCGACGCCGCGCATGTCTGGCTCGTGGACGGCCTGGACGGCACGAGCAACTTCGCGCACGGCATCCCCTGGTACTGCGTGTCGGTGGCCCTGCGGTGCCGGGAGCACGGCGCCGACGAGCCGGTGGCCGCCGCCGTCTTCGACCCGGTGCACGACGAGCTGTGGTCCGCCGGGCGCGGCCGGGGCGCCACCGGCAACGGCGTGGTCCTGAAGGTCGACCACACCGACACGGTGGCGCGTGCGGTGGTCGTCAGCCAGATCCAGTCGTCGGACCCTCAGAAGATCGCCGCGTTCGCCGCCATGTTCGAGACGCTGATGAACGCCGCGGGCGGCGTCCGCTTCCCCGGGGCGCCTGCCCTGATCCTCAGCCACATCGCGGCGGGGCACTTCACCGCGTACGTCGAGCGGGCGATGGCATCCTGGGACATCAGCGCAGGTCAGCTGATCCTGGAGGAGGCCGGCGGGCTGCTCACCGATTTCACCGGCCGCCGCGTGAACTCGGCGGACGTCACCGACGTCGTCGCCACCAACGGCCCGATCCACGACGAGCTCCTAGCTATGCTGAATCGCTAGGGCCACCGCGCCGGGGCTGGCGCCGGCGGCGCCCCGAGGGGGACGATGCGGGCGTTCTGTCGTTCCCACCGTCTGTCGTTCCCACCGTCGCGAGCGGCCTCCCTCGTTCCTGGAGGCGCTGTGAGCACCCCCGAACTGCTCGCTCCCGACTCGATGGCCGCCCACGCGGGCGTCACGTCCGAGTCCGGTCACGAGGCGCTGCGCGCCGACATCCGCAAGCTCTCGACGATGCTCGGCCAGACGCTCGTCCACCACGGCGGCCAGGAGCTGCTGGACCTCGTCGAGCAGGTCCGCCGCCTGTCCCGCGCCGCGATCGAGGGCAACGGCGACGCGGGGATCACGCAGCTCCTCTCGGGGCTGGACACCGGCACCGCCGTGTCACTGGCCCGGGCGTTCTCGCAGTACTTCCAGCTCGCCAACATCGCCGAGCAGCGCCACCGCGCCCGCGAGCTCGCCGCCACCCACCCCGACGGTCGCGGCCCGTTGCGCCGGCTGATGGAGCGCCTCGCCAAGAGCGCCGGCTCGGCCGGACCGGACCGGGACGAGGTGCAGGACGTGCTCTCCCGCGCCGAGCTGCGGCCGGTGTTCACCGCGCACCCCACCGAGTCGTCGCGGCAGTCGGTGCTCGCGATCCTGCGCCGCGTGGCCGACGAGCTCGACCACGGTGCCGGGGACGAGACGCTCGCCATGCTGGTCGAGCTGCTGTGGCAGACCGACGAGCTGCGCCCCGGCAAGCCGACCGTGGCCGACGAGGCCCGCGCGATCGGCTGGTACATGGAGCAGCTGGGCCGCACGGCCGTCCCCGCGCTGCTGGGGGAGTTCGAGCGCGAGGTGCGCAATGCCGGCTTCACGGTGCCCGAGGGCGCCCGGCCGCTGGTGCTGGGCTGCTGGGTCGGCGGCGACCGCGACGGCAACCCCAACGTGACGCCCGCCGTCACGCGCGAGGTGCTGGAGCTGTACTCCGACCGGGCCATCCGCATCCATGAGGGTCTGGTCGAGGAGCTGATCAGCGAGCTGTCGATCTCCACACGGGTGGTCGGGGTGTCGGAGGAGCTGCGCGGGTCGCTGGCCCGCGACCGCCGCGCCCTGCCGGAGGTCTACGACCGCTTCATCCGCCTCAACGCGAACGAGCCCTACCGGCTCAAGCTCTCCTACATCCAGGCCAAGCTCGCCAACACCCGCGAGCGGATCCGCGAGCACGGCACGCACCGCCCGGACATCGACTACCTCGGTCCGAACACCTACATCGCCGAGCTCGCCGTGCTCGACCGCTCGCTGCGCGGGCACCTCGGCGACCGCATCGCCGACGGCACACTGGCCCGCGCCCTACGCACCGCCCGCGCGCTCGGCCTGCACCTGGCCGAGCTGGACATCCGCGAGCACAGCCAGCGCCACCACGACGCCCTCGGCGCCGTCTACGACGCGCTCGGCGAGCTGGACAAGCCCTACGCCGAGCTCACCCGCGAGGAACGCACGGCGCTGCTGTCGAAGGAGCTCGACGGCGGCCGCCCGCTCGTCCGGCGCCACTACGGCCTGCCCACCGCGGCCAAGGAGGTGCTGGACACGTTCGACCTGCTCCACGATGTGCAACACCAGTTCGGCCGCGAGGCGGCGCAGACCTACATCGTGTCGATGTGCCAGGGCGTGGACGACCTGCTCGCCGTGACCATCCTCGCGCGGGAGGCGTTCATGGTGGAGCTGCGCTCGACATCCGGCGGGGGCCCCCGGAGCTCGATCGACCTCGTGCCGCTGTTCGAGACCGCCGAGGAGCTCAGCCAGGCCGGCCCGCTGCTCGACGGGCTGCTGTCCGTGCCCGGCTACCGCCAGCAGGTGCGCAACCGCGGCGACCTGCAGGAGATCATGCTGGGCTACTCCGACTCCAACAAGCTCGCCGGCATCACCACGTCCCAGTGGGAGATCCACCGGGCCCAGCGGCAGCTGCGCGACGTCGCCGCCGAGCACGGCGTCCGGTTGCGGCTGTTCCACGGCCGCGGCGGGTCGGTCGGACGCGGCGGCGGCCCGTCGGCGGAGGCCGTGGCGTCCGCGCCCTTCGGGTCGGTGGACGCGACGATGAAGGTCACCGAACAGGGCGAGGTCGTCTCCGACAAGTACTCGCTGCCCGCGCTGGCCCACGACAACATCGAGATCATGCTGGCCGCGATGCTGGACGCCACGCTCACCCACCAGTCGTCGCGCTGGGACGGCGCCACCCTGGACCGCTGGGACGAGGCCATGGAGGTCGTGTCCGGCGCGGCGCGCTCCGCGTACCGGGACCTCGTCGGCCGCGAGGGCCTCCCCGAGTTCTTCAGCTCGGCCACGCCCGTCGACGAGCTGGGCAAACTCAACGTGGGCTCCCGCCCGTCGAAGCGGCCCGGCAAGGGCGCCCCCACCCTCGACGACCTGCGCGCCATCCCGTGGGTTTTCGGCTGGACGCAGACCCGGATGGTCGTGCCCGGCTGGTACGGGCTGGGCAGCGGGCTGAAGGCCGCCCGCGAGGCCGGGTTCGGGCCCCAGCTCGACGAGATGCGGGAGTGGGCGTTCTTCACCAACCTGCTCGGCAACGTCGAGATGACGCTGGCCAAGACCGACCTGCGGATCGCCGGGTACTACGTGGCCGAGCTCGTGGACCCGTCCCTGCACCCGATCTTCGACGACATCGTGGCCGAGCACGCTCTCACGCTGCGGGAGGTGCTGCGCCTCACCGGATCCCCCACCCTGCTCGCCCGGCACCCCGTGTTGCGCAACACCCTGTCGGTGCGGGCGTCGTACCTGGAGCCGCTGCACCACCTGCAGGTGCAGCTCCTGGCCCAGCGGCGCAAGTCCGACGAGCCCGACCCCGACCTGCACCGCGCGCTGCTGCTCACGATCAACGGCATCGCGGCGGGGCTGCGCAACACGGGCTGACCCGCCCCCCTTCGCCCAGCACCTTGTGCTCCGCACACCGATGCGCACAGGCCGCCATGATCGGCATCCGCGGTGCGGGAGGTGCACGGTGCAGGTTCCGCGCCGCAGACGCCGGTCATGGTCTGCTCGGACGCGGGCGGTCCGGTCGAGGCTCTGCGGCGTGCCGGCGGCGGCCGGGCAGCGTGATCGTCGGTTCGGGGCCGGGAGCCGCCCGTGATCAGCGGCCGGGACCCCGGCGGTCGGGCCGTCAGGCCGGGCCGTCAGGCCGGGCCGTCAAGCCGGGCCGTCAAGCCGGGCCGTCAGGTCGGGCCGTCAAGCCGGGCCGTCAGGTCGGGCCGTCAGGCCGGGCGATGACGGATGGTCGGCGCCTCGCCCGTCGTCCCCCGGTTGACCCCGGACAGGCCGCGGCGGCCGGGGTCGCCGCCGTACGCCGCGTGCATCCGCGGGCCGGCGGCGGTGAGACCGCCGTCCACCGTGATCTCCTCGCCCGTCACGAACCGGGCCGCGTCGGAGGCCAGGAACGCGATCACCTCCGCCACGTCCTCGGGGCGGCCGAGGTCGGGCCACGGCTGGGCCTCGGCCATCACCGCGGCGGCGGTGGCCTCACCCGCACCCACGAGCGGCGTCACGATCAGGCCGGGGCAGACGGTGTTCACGCGGATCCGGTCGGGGCCCAGCTCGGCAGCCGCCACCCGGCCGAGGTTGATCACCGCTGCTTTGGCCGCGGAGTAGGCCTGCGGCCCGGCGCCCGCGGAGGCCCCCGCGACCGAGCCGACGTTGACGATCGCTCCGCCCCGGCCGGCGGCCTGCATCGCCCGCGCCCCGTGCTTGACGCCGAGGAAGACGCCGCGCACGAGGACGGCGAACGTGTAGTCCCAGTCGTCCACCTCGATGTCGGTGAGCCGGCCGAAGGCGCCGCCGACGCCGGCGTTGTTGACCACGCAGTCGATCCGCCCGAACGTGTCGACGCATGCCGCCACCGCGGCCTCGACGTCCGCCTCCTGTGCCACGTCGGCGCGCACGAACCGGACGTCGCCGCCGACCTGCTCCGCAGCCCGGGCGCCGGCGTCCGCGTTGTAGTCGGCCAGCACCACCCGCCCGCCGTCCGCCACGAACCGGCGCACGGTCGCCAACCCGATCCCGCTCGCCCCACCGGTCACCAGGGCCACACGTCGCTCGTCGGTCACGCCCCGATCCTGCACCCCGGCGACGATGTTGGCTGAATCTTGACGAACGTCGCCGGTAACCCACTCGAAACTTCCGCCCGGACCCCGCACCGTGGACGCGTGGGTCTGCGTCAGATTCTCGCGAAGGTGTCCCAGGCCTCGGCGGCCATCACCGAGGTCGAGCAGCGCCGTCTCCTGCTCGACCGGCCGTGGGAGGAGGAGTTCCTGCACTGGGCCCTCGACGAGGACGGCCCGCATCTGCACGGCCGCTTCGTGCCGCAGAGCCGCCGCAGCGTCACGTCGTCGGGCTGGTGCCCCGGGCTGCGCTGCGACCCGGAGGAGTTCCGCCGTGACGGCTGAACGCCGAAACCCACCCCGTCACAGGGCGTCGTAGGCGACGGGCAGCTGGTTCTCGGCGAGCAGCAGCGCCGTCTGCCGGTCGTGCCGTGGGTGCCGCACGGTCGGCGGCTACATCACCTACGCGGGACCTACGCGGGCGCGCACCGCCTGCTCGACTCCGGCCTCACCGGCCCCGAGCACGTGCGGGGCATCTCGCGCAGCTCGATCATCGGCATCCTCGTCACCGGCGTCATGCGGGTGCCGCTCTTCCTCGCGGTGCTCGGCGTCGGGGCCGGCGGGGTCACCCTCGCGGCCGACAACGCGGCCACGAGCGCGTTCCAGGCGGCGGCGGGCGAGATCGGCCTGCGCGTGTTCGGGACCATCCTGTGGGCTGCGAGCATCACGTCCGTGATCGGTGCGGCCTACACCCCGGTGTCGTTCCCGACGACGAACCGCGCCTCACCGCGGCGCCGCAGCCTGCTGAGCGTCGCGTCTCATCGCGCTGCTCTACGTGCTGGTGGGCGCCGCCCCGGTGAGGCTGCTGGTGTTCGCGGGCGCCTTCAACGGCCTGATCCTGCCGATCGGGTTCACGGTCGTGCTGTGGGTTCCGTGGCGGCGGCGCGCCCTGCTCGGCGGCCACCGGTTTCCGGCGTGGCTGCTCGGGGCGGCGTGCCGGCCCGGCAGCCCACACTCTTCCTGGGGTACCGGTCGCTCGACGGGCTGGCCACCCTGTGAGAGCCGCCGCTGCGAGGGAGCAACGATGAGGATCGACCTGAACTCCGACCTCGGCGAGTCGTTCGGCCGCTGGACCCTCGGCGACGACGACGCGATGCTCGGACTGGTGACCTCGGCGAACGTCGCCTGCGGGTTCCACGCGGGCGACGCGACGACGCTGCGCCGCACCTGCGCCCGCGCCGCCCGCGGCGGGGTGGCCGTGGGTGCGCAGGTGTCCTACCGCGACCTCGCCGGGTTCGGCCGCCGGTTCGTCGACATGGATCCCGGGGAGCTCGCCGACGACGTCGTCTACCAGCTCGGCGCGCTCGAGGGGATGTGCCGGGTGGCGGGCACCTCGGTGCGCTACGTCAAGCCGCACGGCGCGCTCTACAACGCGGTCGTGCACCACGCCGGCCAGGCGCGGGCCGTGGTGGCCGGCGTGCGCGACTACGACGCCGCACTCCCCGTCCTCGGGCTGCCGGGCTCGGAGCTGCTGCGCGCCGCCGAGGAGGCCGGGCTGCGGGCGGTGCCGGAGTTCTTCGTCGACCGCGGGTACACGCCAGAAGGGACGCTCGTGCCACGGTCCGAGCCGGGGGCCCTGCTGCACGACCCCGACGCGGTGACGACGCGGGCGCTGCGGATGGTCACCGACGGCGTTGTCGCGGCGGTGGACGGCAGCGACGTGCGGGTGACGGCGGAGTCGGTCTGCGTGCACGGCGACTCGCCGGGGGCCGTCGCGATGGCGCAGGCCGTCCGCCACGGCCTCGGGTCGGCCGGGGTCGAGCTGCGTGCCTTCTGACGCGCGGACGGTCCTCGCGACGGGCGATGCCGCCGTCCTCGTCGAGGTCAGGGGGCTGTCCGAGGTGCTGGCGCTGGCCGCGGCCCTGCGCGAGGCGGCGCCCCCCGGGGTGCTCGACGTGGTGCCGGCGGCCCGGACGGTGCTGCTCATCACCGCGCCCGGCACGGACCTCACCGCGCTGCGCCGCATGGTGCTCGCCCTGCCCGTCGAGGCCGGGGCCGGGCCGCCGGCGGGCTCCACCGTCGAGATCCCGGTGACCTACGACGGCCCTGACCTCGAGGAGGTCGGCCGGATCACCGGCCTCGGCGCCGAGGGTGTCGTCGAGGCCCACACGGCCACGCCGTGGCGCGTCGGCTTCGGCGGCTTCGCGCCCGGCTTCGCCTACCTCGCCGGGGGCGACGAGCGGCTGCACGTCGCCCGCCGTGACGAGCCGCGCACCGCCGTGCCACCGGGCTCGGTGGGCCTGGCCGGGGAGTTCAGCGGCGTCTACCCCCGCTCATCGCCGGGGGGCTGGCAGCTGATCGGCCGCACCGACGCCGTCCTGTGGGACGAGACGCGGGAGCCCCCTGCGCTGCTGCAACCCGGGGCGGAGGTCCGCTTCGTCCGGGCCGACCACGCCACGGAGCAGGCCGGGCAGCCGAGCAGGGCCGCGGCCGCACCGCGTGCCGGAGGGCTGGAGGTGCTCGCCGTCGGCGCATCGTCCCTGGTCCAGGACCTCGGACGGCCGGGGCTGGCCGCGTCCGGCGTCGGCCGGTCGGGGGCGGCCGACCGCGCGGCGCTCCGGCTGGCCAACCGCCTCGTCGCCAATCCCGAGGACGCGGCGGGGGTGGAGGTCGTGTTCGGCGGGCTGTCCGTGCGCGCGTGGCAGCCGCTGACCGTCGCGCTCGCGGGCGCCCCCGCACCGGCCGACCTCGACGGGCGCCCGATGGGTCACCATGCGGTGCTGCCCCTGCGCCGTGGACAGGTGCTCACGCTGGGCGTGCCGCCGAGCGGGCTGCGCACCTACCTGGCCGTGCGGGGCGGCATCGCGGTCGAGCCCGTGCTCGGATCGCGTGCCACCGACGTCCTCTCCGGGGTGGGACCGGCCCCCCTCGGCCCCGGGGACGTTCTCGCGGTGGGGCCGGAGCCGTCGGCGTTCCCGCTGATCGACGTGGCTCCGGTGGCGGTGCCGCCGTCCGGGACGGTGACGCTGCGGGCCGTGCTCGGCCCGCGCGCCGGCTGGACCGGGGACCCGGGAGCCCTCGCCCGCACGACCTGGACCGCGTCGAGCCGCAGCGACCGCGTTGGCATGCGGCTGGAGGGCGAACCGCTGCGCAGGCTCGACCGGCGCGAGCTGCCCAGCGAGGGCATGGTCCGCGGCGCGGTGCAGGTGCCTCCGGGCGGCGAGCCCGTCCTGTTCCTCGCCGACCACCCCGTCACGGGCGGCTATCCCGTCGTCGCCGTCGTCCTCGACGCCGATGTGGATCGGGCCGCGCAGGTGCGCCCCGGCCAGCAGGTCCGCTTCACCCTCGTCCCGTCCCCCTGGAAGGAGCGCACATGATCCGCGCCGACGCCTGCCCGCATCCATCCGCGCGAGCGCGTAGGCCCACGTGCTGAACGCCAGCGCGGGGGGCACCAGCCCGAGGTGGACGAGCCAGCCGATGGCCTCGGCGGCCTCCGAGGCGAGGTCGTCGACCGGCCCGGGCGCGAACGGCAGGCACCCGATCGCACCGACGGTGCACGCCAGCGACGTGACCGCCACAGCGGCGAGGGCGCCGCATCGGAACCCGCCGGCGGGCGGAGCGGTGATCGTCACCAGCCCGACGCTGATCGGGGGCACCCTCGATCTCGCGCGGGTTTCCGGCCATCCACCCGCGAGAAGCGCCCTTGCTCACACGCCGCCGGACCCGGCCCCCGCCGCCTGCGCCGCGCCGTCGTGCGGGGTGGAGGCCCTGCCGGCGGGCACCGCGAGGCGGGTGGCTTCCGGACGGCCGCGCAGCACCGTCGTGCCGCTCACCGACCAGCGCTCCGCCTCCGCCTCGCACGCCAGGTCCACCGCCCGGGCCGCCGCGAGCACCCGGCCGGGCACCTCCTTCGCGAGCTCCGTGAGCCGGGCGGCCTCGTTCACCGGGTCGCCGATCACGGTGTACTCGAAGCGCCGGACGTCGCCGACGTTGCCCGCTACGGCGTCGCCGGCGGAGACGCCGATGCCCACGTCGACGTCCGGGAGCTCAGTGGCCAGTCGCTCGCCAAGGCAGCGGGCGGCGGCCAGCGCCGAGCCGGCCGGGTCGGTGGTGGCGACGGGCGCCCCGAACACGGCCAGCGCGGCGTCACCCTCGAACTTGTTGATCCAGCCCTCGTGCTCCTCGACCACCTCGACCACCACCGCGAAGAAGCGGTTGAGCAGCGCCACCACCTCGTCCGGAGGCCGTTCCGCGGCGAGCGTGGTGGACCCGACCAGGTCGACGAAGAGCACTGCGACCCGGCGGACCTCCCCGCCGAGGCGCACCTCGCCCGCGTCGGCGGCGGCCTGGGCCACCTCGCGCCCGACGTGGCGACCGAACAGGTCACGGATGCGTTCGCGCTCGCGGAGCCCGGAGACCATCGTGTTGAAGCCCGCCTGCAGCTGCCCGAGCTCGGTGCCGTCGTAGACGGGGACACCGGCGTCGAGGTCGCCGCGCTCGACGCGGCCCATCGAACGGCGCACGGCGTTCACCGGATCGGCCACCGCACGCGCCGCGCCGACCGTCACGAGCAGGCCGATGACCAGCGCGGTGCCGCCGATGGACAGCACGATCACGGCGAGCTGGCTCGCCGGCACGTCGTCGAACACGAGCGACGACACCGCCGCCAGCAACACCCCGACCACCGGGACACCCGTGCCGAGCGCCCAGAACAGCAGCGACCTGACGACGACGCCGGGCAGGATCCGTCTGCCGGGCGGCTCGTCGCCCAGCACCCGTGCCGCGGTGCGGCGCAGGATCCGCTCGGCGAGCAGGTACGAGATCGCGCAGGTGGTGATGCCGCCGAGCAGCACCGTCTCGCCGATGGAGAGCGCGAGCCGCGGCGAGAACCCGACGTTCAGGCCCGCGAACACCACCGCGGCCAGCAGCCACAGCACCGCCTGCACCGTGACCAGCCGCAGCGGCCCGTAGAGCACCACGCGCCGCTCGCGCCGCAGCCGCGTGTCGGCGTCGCCGCCGTGGCGCAGGAAGAACCGCCGGCTGCCCCAGAACATCCCGACGGGCACGGCGACGACCAGGTAGCCGCCGAACAGGGCGAGGTTGAGCAGCCGCACGCGCCCCGGATCGGCGAGCGGCCCCTCGGGCAGCACCCAGGCGGCCAGCACCAGCACGACCCCGGCGCCGATGATGTTCGCCAGCGTGATGGCCGCGCCGAGGGCGAGGCGGGTCGGCATGCCCAGGACCGACCGCCGCGCTCGCGCCATGATCAGGGAGTTTAGGCCGTTCGAGGCAACTTGCGCCGCTGGTCCCGCACCGGTGCGTGGCGGTGCCCTCGGGCGCCGACGACACCGAGCGCATCGGCCGCGCCCTCGACGCCGGCGCACGGGGCGCTCTCCCGAAGAGGGCCCCGCTCACGGCGGTGGTCGACGCCGTGAGCCGGAGCGACGATCAGACCCACGAGGTGCACCCCCAACGGTGTGCGCCCGCGCCGTCGCGAGGCGCTCAGCCGACGCTGCGCCGGATCGCGCCGGTGAGGTGGGCCTTCCCGCGCGAGCTGACGCCGAGGTCCCAGCCGCCGTCGACGGCACGGGTGCGCAGCTCCACGGTGGACGGCAGCAGCAGCGGGCGGCCGAACTCCACGTCGTAGGTCAGCGCGTCGGGCAGGCGGCCCTGCAACGCGGCGAGGGCGTGGGCGGCGGTCCACATGCCGTGCGCGATGGCCCGCGGGAAGCCGAACGCCTTCGCCGTCCACGGGTGCAGATGGATCGGGTTGACGTCGCCGCTGACGGCCGCGTAGCGCCGTCCGGCGCCGGCATCGACGCGCCAGGTGGCGGTCGGGGTGCCGTCCGTGTCGACTCGCGCACCGGTCGGTGTCGACTCGCGCACCGGTTCGTGTCGACTCGCAGGGGCTTCGTCGGGGGCCTTCGCGCCGCGGGCCAGGTAGGTGCTGTGGCTGTCCCAGACCCGCTCGCCGCCTGCGTCGACCGCCGCCACCAGGTCCACCTGCGCGCCCTTGGGATGAGGTACGAACCGCTCGGCGCGCACCCGCACGTCGAGCGTCTCGGACGCGTCGATGCGGCGGTGCGCGGTGATCGCGTTCGCGATGTGGACGAGCCCTGGCAGCGGCAGCGGGAACGAGCGACCCGCCATGAGCCGCACCTGCAGTGGGAAGGCCAGCAGGTGCGGGTATGTGGCCGGCAGGGCGTCATCGAACGCGAAGCCGCAGACCCGGTCGTACTCGGCGAGGCGGGCGCGGTCGACCGTGGCCCGCGTGCACAGCTCGGTGTCGGGCAGCGTGTGCGCGCGGGGGCCGACGGACGACACCGCCGCCTTGGCGTAGAGCGTTCCGAGACCCGGAGATGCGTCTGGGGAGCCCTTGTCCCGGCTGTTTCCCGTCCGACTGCTTCTCAGAGGCATCTCACGCCCCCAGCAGGCTCTGGCCGCACACGCGCACGACCTGCCCGGTGACGCCGCCGCTCTCGGCCTGCCCCAGCCAGCCGACGGTCTCGGCGACGTCGACGGGCAGCCCGCCCTGGCGGAGGCTGTTGATCCGGCGCCCCGCCTCGCGGGTGCCGAGCGGCATCTTCGCGGTCATCTCGGTCTCGATGAACCCGGGCGCGATCGCGTTGATCGTGGCCCCGCGCTCCGCGAGCTTCGGGGCGAGCGCACGGACCATCCCGATCACGCCGGCCTTGCTCGCCGCATAGTTGCTCTGGCCGCGGTTGCCCGCGATGCCGCTGGTGGACGCGACGCAGACGACGCGGCCGGTGTCGCTGAGCACGTCGCTGTCGAGCAGGGCCGCGTTGATCGCGAGCTGGGCGCGCAGGTTGACGGCCATGACGGCGTTCCAGCGGTCGGCGTCCATGTTGGCCAGCAGCTTGTCGCGGGTGATGCCGGCGTTGTGGACGACGACGTCGACCTTCCCGTACCGCTCCTGCACGTGCGCGATCAGCCGCTCGGCCGCGTCGGGCGCGGTGATGTCGAGCTGCAGCGCCGTGCCCCCGGCCGTGTTGGCCACGCGTGCGAGCGCCTCCCCGGCAGCCGGGATGTCGACGGCCACGATGGTGGCGCCGTCGCGGGCGAGGGTGGCGGCGATGGCCGCGCCGATGCCGCGCGCCGCCCCGGTCACGACGGCGACGCGCCCGGCCAGCGGGTGGTCGACGTCGTGCGGGTCGTCCATCCCGACCGGGTCCTGCGCCGGGCCGACGGGTGTGCCCACTCGGACGACCTGGCCGTCGACGTAGGTGGAGCGGGCGGAGAGGAAGAACCGCACCGAAGAGTCGACGGCCGCGGGCGGGGCGTCGGGGGCCGCCGTCAGCAGGTTCGCGGTGGCGCCTGCCCGCACCTCCTTGCCTGCGGAGCGGATCAGGCCGTCGAAGGCCTGGGCGACGGCGGCCGCCTCCACATCGGACGCGCCCGCCTCCGGGCTGAGCACGAGCAGCCGCCCACCGGGGGCGAGCCGCTTCACCGCAGGGGTGAGGAACCGCGCAACGGCGGCGAGGTCGTCGAGCGTGCGGGCGGCGGTGGCGTCGAGGACGACGGCGGCCACCTTGCCCTCCTCGCCCGCGTCGGTCACGCCCGCGTCCTCGAGCAGGGCGTGGATCGAGTCGGCGAACCGGCCCGCTCCGATCGCGCCGACCAGCGCGGGCCCGGCCAGCAGCGGCGCGCCGGGCTTGTGGCGGCGGAGCACCGGGATGCGGGGGACGCCGAGCTTCTGGACGAGCGGGTTCTGCGAGAGATCGCGAAGGGTGTCGTTGGACATGTCAGGCCGCCTCGAGGATCGCGACAACGCCCTGGCCGCCGGCTGCACAGATGCTGATCAGGCCCCTGCTCCCGCTGCCCTTCTCGTGGAGCAGCTTCGCGAGGGTCGCGACGATGCGCCCGCCGGTGGCGGCGAACGGGTGGCCGGTGGCGAGCGAGGAGCCGTTGACGTTGAGCCTAGACCGGTCGATCGAGCCCAGCGGGGCGTCCAGACCCAGACGCTCCTTTGCGAACGCCGGGTCCTCCCACGCCGCCAGAGTGGCCAGCACCGTGGACGCGAACGCCTCGTGGATCTCGTAGAGGTCGAAGTCCTGCAGCGTGAGGCCGTTGCGCTCCAGCAGCCGCGGCATCGCGAAGACGGGGGCCGTGAGCAGGCCGTCGGGGCCGTGGACGCCGTCGCCGTGCACGAAGTCGACCGCGGCCGTCTCGACGTCGACGACGTGCGCCAGCACCGGCAGCTTGTGCGCGGCGGCCCACGCGTCGGAGCCGAGCAGCACGGAGGAGGCGCCGTCGGTGAGCGGCGTGGAGTTGCCCGCCGTCATGGTCGCGCCCTCGCCCTTGCCGAACACCGGCTTGAGCTTCGCGAGCTTCTCGGCCGTGGAGTCGGCGCGCAGGTTCGCGTCGCGGGTCAAGCCGAGGTAGGGCGTGATCAGGTCGTCGAAGAAGCCGCGCTCATAGGCGGCGGCGAGGTGCTGGTGGCTGGCGGCGGCGAGCTCGTCCTGCGCCTCGCGGCTGACGTGCCACTGCTGCGCGGTGAGCGCGGCGTGCTCGCCCATCGACAGCCCCGTGCGCGGCTCGGCGTTCTGGGGGATCTCGGGCACGACCTGGCCGGGCCGGATCTTCGCGACGGCCCTGAGCCGGTCTCCGAGAGAACGGGCGCCGTTGAGCTCCATGAGGATCCGGCGGAAGTCGTCGTTGACGGCGACGGGAGCGTCGCTCGCGGTGTCGACGCCGGCGGCGATGCCGCTCTCGATCTGCCCGAGGGCGATCTTGTTGGCGACCAGCGCCACCGTCTCCAGGCCGGTGCCGCAGGCTTGCTGAACGTCGTAGGCCGGGGTGGTGGGCGCGAGCCGGCTGCCGAGCACGGACTCGCGGGTGAGGTCGCGGTCGCGGCTGTGCTTGAGCACGGCGCCGCCGGCCACCTCGCCGAGGCGCTCGTCGGCGATGCCGAAGCGGGCCACCAGGCCGTCGATCGTGGCGGTGAGCATGTCGCGGTTGGACGCCTTCGCGTAGGCGCCGTTCGCGCGGGCGAAGGGGATGCGGTTGCCGCCGATCACGGCAGCCCTGCGTCGATCCTGGGGGTTGTCCGTCATGGGGTTCTCCTTACCCATCGGTAGCCAGTACTAAAAGTACACGGTACTCTGAGTTCCGTGAAGGCCACCCGGGATCGTCGAGCCAGCCGTTGGGACGAGCACCGCGCCACGCGGCGCGCCGAGCTCGTCGACGCGGCGCTGCTCGCCATCCGTGAGCACGGCGCCGGCGTCGGCATGGACGACGTCGCGGCGCGGGCCGGCACCAGCAAAACGGTGGTCTACCGGCACTTCACCGACCGCGCCGAGCTCTACGTCGCCGTGTGCGAGCGGGTGGCCGGGGTGCTCGCCGAGAGCGTGCGCAGCGCGATGGACCGCGCCACCCACCCGCGCGAGAAAGCCGCCGCCGGCATCGGCGCCTACCTGCGGCTCATCGAGCACGATCCCGAGGTGTACCGGTTCGTGGTACATCGCCCGCTGGTCGACCGCGCGCTCACCGAGGATCCTGTCGGCGACCTGGCGACCCTCGTCGGCGACCAGGCGGCCGCCGTGATCGCCGCCCAGCTCCGCCGCACCGGCAAGGACACCACCGCCGCCACCACCTGGGGTCACGCCGTCGTCGGCCTCGTGCGGGGCGCCGGCGACAACTGGCTGGCCCGGCCAGCGGGACTGTCCCGCGACGAGCTGGCCTCCCACCTCACCGACCTGGCCTGGGCCGGACTCTCCGGCGTCGTGGCCCCTCCCGTGGAGGAGAACTCATGAACGACCTGCAGAAGGTGCTCGACGGCCGCTGGGCCACCGTCCGCGACGACGTGCGCGCACAGCTCGGCGAGCTGAGGCTGAACCCCGACCAGCCGACCGAGGCCTACCGGGCCGACGTCGCCGAGGCCATGAAGCAGCTCGCCGCGAGCAAGCGCCCGCACCAGGGCTTCGATCCGGCCTACGGCGGCGGAGGCGACGTCGGCGGGGTCGTCACCGCGTTCCAGATGCTCGGTCATGGCGACCTGTCGCTGCTGGTCAAGGCCGGTGTGCAGTGGGGCCTGTTCGGCGGGGCGCTGCAGAACCTCGGCACCGCGCGCCACCACGACCGCTACCTGCGCGACACCATGGACGGCACGCTGCTCGGCTGCTTCGCGATGACGGAGAGCGGCCACGGCTCCGACGTGCAGCACCTGCGCACCACCGCCACGTACGACCCTGCAGCGCAGGAGTTCGTGATCGACACCCCGGAGCCCGGGGCCCGCAAGGACTACATCGGCGGTGCCGCGCGCGACGCGCGGATGGCGGCGGTGTTCGCCCAGCTCGTGACCCGGGGCACGAGCCACGGGGTGCACTGCTTCCTCGTCCCGATCCGCTCCGAGGCCGGCGACCCGCTGCCCGGCGTCACGATCACCGACTGCGGGCCGAAGGCGGGCCTCAACGGTGTCGACAACGGCCGGCTGGTGTTCGACGGCGTCCGCGTGCCGCGCGAGGCGCTGCTCGACCGCTACGCCGACGTGGCCGAGGACGGCACCTACTCCAGCGCGATCGAGAACGAGACGCGCCGCTTCTTCACGATGCTCGGCACGCTCGTCCGCGGCCGCATCAGCGTCGCGGGCGGGGCGGGCACGGCCACTCAGAAGGCGCTGACGCTGGCGATCCGCTACGGCGCCACGCGCCGCCAGTTCGCGAACCCGGCCACCGGTGAGGAGGTGGTCGTCCTCGACTACCTCGCCCACCAGCGCAAGCTGCTCCCGGCGCTCGCCACCACCTACGCGCTGCACTTCGCGCAGGAGGACCTGGTCGGGCGGATGCACGACCTGCAGAAGTTCGACACGCCTGCCGAAGGGTCGCTTGCGGGCCCGAGAACCGACACGGCCGACGAGCAGCTCCAGCGCGACCTCGAGACCCGCGCGGCCGGGATCAAGGCCATCGGCACCTGGCACGCCACCGCCACCATCCAGGCCTGTCGGGAGGCCGCGGGCGGCGCCGGCTACCTGGCGGAGAACCTGCTGCCGCAGCTCAAGGCCGACACCGACGTGTTCACCACGTTCGAGGGCGACAACACGGTGCTGCTGCAGCTCGTCGCGAAGACACTGCTGTCGGACTACGCGAAGCGCGTCGGCAGGCTCGACCTCCTCGGGAAGGTCCGGTTCGCGGCCGATCTCGTCGGGGGCGAGGTGGCGGAGCGCACGGGCGCCCGGTCGGTGCTGCTGCGCGGCGACGTCCGCGACCGCGCCCACCAGCGCAGGCTGCTCCTCGCGCGCGAGGAGCACCTGCTCGCGAGCCTGGCCCGGCGGATGCGGGCGGCGCTCAAGCCGGGCGTCGACCAGTTCGCGATCTTCAACGCCGCCCAGGACCACCTCCTGGAGGCCGCCCGCGCCCACGTCGACCGGATCGTGTTCGACGCGTTCGCCGACGCCGTCGACCGCGCCCCCGCCACCGTGCGCGGGCTGCTGGAGCACGTGCTGGAGCTGCACGGGCTCGCGGTGCTGGAGAACCGCCGCGCGTGGTTCGTCGAGCACGGGTACCTGACGGGCGGGTCCAGCAAGGCTCTGGCCAGCGGCGTCAACGAGCTGTGCGCGGCCCTGCGCCCGCACGCCCGCGAGCTGGTGGACGGCTTCGGCATCCCCGAGATGTGGCTCGCCTGCCCGCTGCTCGACGGCGAGCAGGTCACGACGCAGCCCCCGGCCGAGGAGGCCCCGGCGGACCTGACGGCGGTCGGCTGACCCTCGCCTGATCGCCGCGGCCCGCACCGGAGCGCCCCGGCCGGGGCCCTGCCGTACGGCCTGCGGTGATCACGAACCGGTGCGCGCGGCGCGTCCCGCCTCGATGTCGGGCATCCGGACGGCGATCCACTCCACGAGACCGGTCAGATGCTCGGTCAGCTCCGCGCCGTACTGGGTGAGGCTGTAGGTCACCTGCGGCGGGGTGGTGGGGGCGACCTCGCGGTCGAGGAAGCCGTCGGCCTCGAGCGTGCGGAGAGTCTGCGCGAGCATCTTCTCGCTGACGCCGCCGATCGTCCGGCGCAGCGCGCTGAACCGCATCGGCCCCGTGCGCAGCGCGGCGAGGACGAGCACCGCCCACTTGCTCGTGACGTGGTCCAGGACCGTGCGGCTCGGGCAGTTGCTGTCGAACACGTCACCCTTCCTCCGTCCCGAGGACTCCACGACCTGCGCGCTCACATTCGCCTCCGATACTTACCATCCGGTACGTACTTACCGATCGTAAGCCCTCTGGGTAGCGTTCTCGCCATGATCACTGTCACCGGAGTCAGCGGGAACCTGGGCCGCATCGTCATCGAGGACCTGCTGACGCGCGTCCCGGCCACCGAGCTCGTCGCGATCGCCCGCACCCCCGAGAAGGTGGCCGACCTGGCCGAACGCGGCGTCGAGGTCCGCCGGGGCGACTACGACGACCCCGCGTCGCTGCGGGAGGCTTTCGCCGGCTCCGACGTGCTGCAGTTCGTCTCCGGCTCGGACGTGACGCCCGGCGTCCGGCAACGCCAGCACACCGATGTCGTCGACGCCGCGAAGGCGGCGGGCGTCGGCCGGGTCGTCTACACGAGCGCGATCCACGCGCAGGACGGCCCCGGCTTCCTCGCCGACCACGGCTTCACCGAGAACCTCCTGCGCGACTCGGGCGTGCCGCACACGCTGCTGCGCAACACGTTCTACGAGGAGGTGCTGGTCAACCCCGGCCTGAAGGAGGTCGTCGCGACGGGCGAGCTGAAGGCGGCCGACGAGGGGAACCCGGTCAACTTCGCGACGATCCGCGACATGGGCCTGGCGGCGTCGCGCGTCCTCACCGAGGACGGGCACGCCGGCGCGACCTACGAGATCCGCGGTCCGCTGTGGACCATCGAGGAACTCGCCCGGACGGTCGCGGAGGTCTCGGGGAAGCCGGTCGCGTACCGCGCCGTGCCCGTCGACGAGCTCGGCCCGCTGGGCTTCGTGTACCAGCTCATCGCGTCGGACCTGTTCAGCGAGCCGTCCGAGGACCTGGAGAGGCTGCTCGGCCGCCCGGCGACGCCGCTGCGCACCGCTGTGGAGGCTGCTCTCCAGGATTGACAGGTACGTGAGCGACGACGAGGTGGTGTTCGCGGCCCTCGCGGACACCGCCCGGCGCCACGTGCTCGACAGCCTGCGCGCGCGGCGGCCAGACGCTGGTGGCCTGCTGGTCCTCGACCGGCGCATGGACTCCACCTGGGCGGTCGGCGCGTCGCGTGCCGGACACCCCGGCCCCTTCTCCCGCCGGGTGACGACGAGCGCCACCAGCCACGCGGTGTCCACCAGCGACCGGCCGCGCTGCCACCACCCGTCGAAGCCCCCGCCGGTCTGCAGCACCAGGACCACCGACACCACGGCGGTGACCAGCGCGAACACCTTCCTGTCAGGTCGACGAGAAAGCGCGCCCAGCAGCATCGCGAGGACGAGAACAGTCAGCGCTGGGCGAGGTCACCGTGCTGCTGGCGGAGGTCACGCTTGAGGATCTTGCCGCTCGGGTTCTTGGGCAGCGCGTCGGCGAACACCACGTACTTGGGGCGCTTGAAGCCGGCGAGCATCTCCTTCGCGTGGGCGTGCACGGCGTCCTCGGTGAGGGTGACGCCCTCCTTCGGCACGACCACGGCCGTCACGGCCTCGATCCACGTCGGGTGCGAGATGCCGAAGACGGCCACCTCGGCCACCCCGTCGAGCTGGTAGAGCGCCTCCTCCACCTCGCGGCTGGCGACGTTCTCCCCGCCGGTCTTGATCATGTCCTTCTTGCGGTCGACCACCGACAGGTAGCCGTCCTCGGTGAGGATGCCCAGGTCGCCCGAGTGGAACCAGCCCCCGCGGAACGCGTCGGCCGTCTTCTCCTCGTCGTTGTAGTAGCCCAGCGCGGCATGCGGGCTGCGGTGCACGATCTCGCCGACCTCCCCCGCGGGCACGGGGTTGTTCTCGTCGTCGACCACGAGCGTCTCGACGTTGACCGACGCGCGGCCGGCCGAACCGGCGTGCGGCAGCTGCTCGTCAGGGCGCAGGATCGTGGCGAGCGGCGACATCTCGGTCTGGCCGTAGAAGTTCCAGAACCGGACGTCCGGCAGCCGGCGCGACAGCTCGCGCAGCACCTCGACGGGCATCGCGGACGCGCCGTAGTAGCCCTTGCGGAGGCTGGAGAGATCGGTGCTGTCGAAGTCCGGGTGGCGCAGCAGGGAGATCCACACCGTAGGCGGGCAGAACAGCTTCGTGGCCTTCTCCCGTGCGATCGTGGCCAGCAGCTTCGCGGGGTCCGGGCCGGGCAGGATGATGCTGGTGGCACCGAGGTAGACGCACACCGAGAAGAAGCAGTCCATCTGCGCGCAGTGGTAGAGCGGCAGCGAGTGGATCTCGATGTCCTCGCGCTCCATGCCGCCGTCGATCGTGCACGACACGTACTGCGCGATCAGCGACCGGCTCGACAGCAGCACGCCCTTGGGCCGCGACTCGGTGCCCGAGGTGTACATCAGGCGCAGCGGGTCGTCGTCGCCGACGAGGACCTCGGGGTCGTGGGCCGGGCCGACGGTCCACCAGTCGTCGACGTCCTCCCAGCCCTCCTGCGCCGCGCCGACGCAGCCGCGGATGCCCACCGTGGCGCCGGCCGTGGCGAGGGCCTTCTCCGCGGTCGGGACGAGTACGTCCTCGGCCACCATCGCGGAGGCGCCGGAGTGGGCGAGGATGAAGGCGATCTCGTCGGAGTTCAGCATGAAGTTGACGGGCACGAGCACCACGCCGAGCTTGGCGGTGGCGAACGACAGCACCGCGTACTGCCACGAGTTGTGCGACAGCAGCGCGAGCCGGTCGCCCTTCTCCAGCCCGCGGCCGCCCAGCGCGTTCGCGGCGCGGTTCACGGCGGCGTCGAACTCCGCAAACGTGGCGCGCAGGTCCCCGCTCACCACGGCGAGCTTGTCGGGGTAGCGGGCCGCGGTGCGGCGGAGCAGGTCACCGATCGCGTGCTGACGGGCTCGCGCAACGGCGGCGGCGGTGTCGGGGCTGAACGGCACGGCGTCGGGCATGGACGGATCCTGCCCGATCCCGGGCCCG
>NZ_JAOPWR010000370.1 GCF_025965585.1 Pseudonocardia sp. | reverse complement strand
GGCGCAGTAGGAAGATTCGACCCGAGGACACGCGAGGGACCCTAATGCCTCGTGCCGATCCGAACGCGGTGCGAGCCCCGGGTGGTGGGGGCATCGACGAACGGATCGGTGGGGGCTACGGGTGTAGCGGCGAGCGGGAGCGTGACCTCGCAACGCTCGACGCCGCCGTGCGCGGCACCGGCGCTGCGCCGACCTGGCCGGACGCGAGGAGCTGGACGTGGGCCACCTGCCGGTGGTGGCGGTCAGAGCACGGCGGTCAGAGCACGGCCGGGTGGGTGTGCACCGTGGCCGCGGTCAGGCGCGGCACCGCGTGGGTCAGCCGGTGCTCGGCCTCGTGCGCGGTGCGGTGGGCGTCCTCGATGGTGACGCCGGGCGCCACCGACAGGTCCACCTCGGCGCGCAGGGTGTGGCCGATCCAGCGCAGCCGCACGCGGTCGACCCCGACCACGCCGTCCACGTGCCGCAGGGCGTCGGTGCTCTGCTCCACCAGCGCCGGGTCGACGGCGTCCATCAGGCGGGCGAGCACCTGCTTGGCCGCGCCCCACGTGACGGTGGCGATGGCCGCGGTGATGGCGAGCCCGACCACCGGGTCGGCCCAGCGCCAGCCCAGTGCCGCGCCGCCCGCCGAGAGGAGCACCGCGGCGGAGGTGATGGCGTCGGTGCGGGCGTGCAGGCCGTCGGCCACCAGTGCGGCGGACCCGATGCGCCGCCCCGTGCGCAGCCGGACCTGCGCGGCGATCTCGTTGCCCACCGCGCCCACCAGCCCGGCGATCGCGACGGCCCACAGGAAGCGGACGTCGGACGGCTCGGCGAGGCGGCGGATCGACTCGTACCCGGCCACCACGGCCGAGGCGAGGATCACCAGCACCACCACGACCCCGGCGACGTCCTCGGCGCGGCCGTAGCCGTAGGTGAAGCGGCGCGTGGCGGGCCGGCGTCCGATGAGGAACGCGATGCCGACGGGCACGGCGGTCAGCGCGTCGGCGACGTTGTGCAGCGAGTCGGACAGCAGCGCCACCGACCCGGACATCACGACGACGACGCCCTGGAACGCCGCCGTCACGCCCAGCACGGCGAGCGAGACCCACAGCGCCCGCATGCCGTCCTTCGACGCCTCCATCGTGGCGTCGACGCGGTCGGCGGAGTCGTGGCTGTGCGGCGTCACGAGGTGCCGAACGCTGCTCCACAGGCGGCGGGCCGGGTTGGCCGGGACCTCGTGGGCAGGCGCATGTCCGTGGCCGTGACCATGCCCGTGGCCGTGACCGGTTTGCGCTGCGGTGCTCATGACGGCCACAATACGTGCTCATGTACGCACACGACAACACCGATGTCGCCGAGGACACGGGGCGCTGGGAGCAGCTGCCGCCCGCCGAGCACGTCGACGCGGCGGTCGAGTCGTTCCGGATGCTGGCCGACCCCACCCGGCTGCGGCTGCTGTGGCTGCTGTGCGGCGCCGAGTACGACGTCACCGGCCTGGCCGAGGCCATCGGGGCCGCACGACCGGCCGTGTCGCAGCACCTGGCCAAGCTCCGCATCGCCGGACTGGTGGCCACCCGTCGCGACGGGCGTCGCGCGGTCTACCGGGCCCGCGGGGGCCACGTGCGCCGGTTGCTCGCCGAGGCCCTGGAGGCCGCGGGTCACGTCGTCACCGGGGTGCCCGACCACGACTGAGACCCCGTGCGCGCGGCACGTCCGTCACCCGCTCGGCCGGTGGCGGCGCCGTACGGCTGCGGCAGTATCGGCTCCACCACCGCAGCGGGCCCCGACCGCGCCGATGCGAACGCGGCGCGTGGACGAAGGAGCGGCTCGGTCCGCTCGTCGCCTCTCCGCTCGAGGCCCGTGCGGGCGGCGTGCTGGTGGACCACCGCCCCTGAGGGGGCGGCTCAGGCCTTGTCGGCCACGGTGGCCCGCACCACGACCGTGGTGGCCCGGTCGGCCGGCTCGGGAGCGGTGGTGTTCCGCTCCCGCCGCTCGAGCACAGCCAGCGCGAGGGCCACCACCGCCGTCGCGGCGCCGGTGACCACGAGCATCGTCCACCCGTGCCGCACCAGCGCCATGTCCTGCGGTCGCCCGGTGGTCGTCGAGCCGATGATCGACACGAGCACCGCCACACCCAGGACGGCCCCGATCTGGCGGGCGGTGTTGATGAGCGACGATCCCGAGCCCCACTGGTGTGCGGGCAGCGCGGCCCCGACCGACGACGAGAGCGTCGGCAGGATGAGCCCGACGCCCAGGCCGGTGCAGAGGTAGCCGGGCAGCATCCCGGTGAGGTAGTCGGGGGTGGTGCCGAGCCGCAGGCACCACCACAGGGTGCCGAGCGCGTAGGAGGTGCCGCCCAGCGCGGCCACCGCGCCGATGCCGATCCGGTTCGACAGCCGTCCCGCGAGCCGGGACACGACGACCACCACGAGCGGTCCCGTCGCCAGCGCGAGACCGGCGCGCTGGGTCGAGTAGTCCCAGGTGCCGGTCAGGAACAGCACGTTGACCACCAGCATCGCGGCGAAGCCCGCGGTGAAGACGAGCATCGCGAGCCCGGCCAGCGCGATCGCCGGGGTGCGCAGCACCGTGAGGTCGAGCGCGGGCACGGGATGGCGGCGGGCGCGCCGGACCACCCAGGCGAGCCCGAGGATCGCGACGGCGATGCCGCCGAGCACCTCCGGGTCGGTCCAGCCGGTGTCGGGGGCCCGGACGAACGCCCAGGCCAACGCCCCGACGCCGACGATGAGGCCGACGGCACCGAGCAGGTCGGGCATACCGATGCGGGCGATGGTCGACTCGCGCAGAACCCGGGCCCCGGCGACCAGCGCCACGGCGCCGACCGGGACGTTGACGAGGAACACCCAGTGCCAGGACGCCTGGACCAGGAGGCCCCCGATGGGCGGGCCGAGTGCGGCCGCGACGGCGCCGATCGACGCCCACGTGCCCACGGCGCGGGTGCGCTGGTCGGCGGGGAACGCGGTGAGCAACAGCGACAGCGAGGTGGGCATCACCAGTGCCGCGCCGACCGCCTGTACCGCCCGCGCCGCGATGATCGCCCCGACGGTGGGTCCGGCGGCGCAGGCCGCGGAGGCGACGGTGAAGACCGCCAGTCCGACGAGGAAGACGCGCTTGTGCCCGTAGCGGTCGGCGAGGCGCCCGGCGAGGGCGAGGAACGCGGCGAAGACGACGGTGTAGCCGTTGAGGATCCAGGAGAGCTGCGCGAGGTCGGTGCCGGGGAAGGCCGTGCGGATCGCCGGGAAGGCGATGTTGACGATGAACAGGTCGAGGCTCGACAGGAACGCCGCGGCCGAGACGATCACCAGGACCAGGGTGGGGCGGGGCGCCGCGTCGAGCACCGTGTCCGTCATGGTGAACTCCTCTGGCTCAACTCGACCTGAGCCAGACGCTACGAGCTGACTCAACAAGAAGCAAGCCAGGTCGTAGGATGGGTGGCGTGACGTCGACGAACGCGCTGACCCTGTCCGGAGCACTGGCCGACCGGGACGCCTGGAGCGCCGGCGGCGTGTGCTCGATCGAACGGACGCTCGCCGTCGTCGGGACGCGGTCGGCGATGCTGCTGCTGCGGGAGGCCTACTACGGCGCTCGCCGGTTCGACGACCTCGCGCACCGCGCCGGCATCACCGAGGCGGCGGCGGCCACGCGGCTCAAGCAGCTGGTGGAGAGCGGTGTGATGCGCCTGGAGCCCTACCGGGAGCCCGGCAGGCGCACCCGGAACGAGTACGTGCTCACGGAGCGGGGACGCGAGCTCTTCCCGGTGATCGTCGCGCTCATGCAGTGGGGCGACGCCCATCTCTCCGACGTCCCGGGCGGTCCGATCCGGCTCAGCCACGCGGGGTGCGGTGCCGAGGTCGGGGTGGCCCTGCGGTGCGCCGCGGGCCATGACGTCGGTCTCGAGGAGACCGTCGCGAGCGCGAACAGCGCGAGCGCGAAGAGCTAGCCTGCGCTGTCTCCTCGGCCCGGAACGCGAAACGGCGCCGACCGGCGGGAGGTGTTCCCGCTGGTCGGCGCCGCTTCGGCGGGCCTGGATCAGGCAGCCGCCTTGGTCTCCCAGAAGATCTTGTCGATCTGGGCGATCAGGTCGAGCAGCTCCTGACCCGTCTTCGGGTCGTTGGACGCCTTGGTGCCGCTGGCGCCCGCGGCCTTGGTGGCCTTGTTGAACAGCCCGTGCAGCTCGGGGTACTTCTCGAAGTGCGGAGGCTTGAAGTAGTCGGTCCACAGCACCCACAGGTGGTGCTTGACCAGGTCGGAGCGCTGCTCCTTGATGTCGATCGCCCGGGCGCGGAAGGACGGGTCCTCGTTGCCCTGGAACTTCTCCTGGATGGCCTTGACCGACTCGGCCTCGATGCGGGCCTGCGCGGGGTCGTACACGCCACAGGGGAGGTCGCAGTGCGCGGTGGCCTCCAGCTGCGGGCGGAGAATGCGGGACAGAATCCGCATGGGTCCTCCCTGGTTGGTGATCGTTCTGGCCGGGTCGACACTACTCCCGGCCACTTCGGACAGCAGCGTGGCGAGGAGGACGTGTGCGGTGGCGCAGAGTGGGTATCCGTGGCCCCTCGATGTCGCCGACCCTGGCTGACGGAGACGTCGTCCTTGCGCGTTTCGGAGCGTCGCCCGCACCCGGTGACGTGGTGCTCGTCCGCTGGTCGGAGCGTCCTGGACAGCTCTCGGTGAAGCGCGCGACCCGCCCCGACGGCGCCGGCTGGTGGGTGCTGGGCGACAACCCCGACGGCTCGACCGACTCCCGCAGCCTGGGAGCCGCTCACGTGGTGGGAGTGGTGCGGCTGCGCCTGTACCCGCGTCCCGGACGGCTCCGAGGAGCTGGCCCGGATCCCGCAGGGTGAGATGGCTCGCGTCGGTGGGCCCCGGACCGGTCGTCCCGCTACGCTGACCGGCGTACCCGACAGCCGCATCCGCGGTCCGGTCGCGAGATCCTGCGGCCCGATGCGCGAGAGGCCGTCCGGCACCGTCTCAGGGCCCACACCGCGGCCCCCGGTGCACGGCGAGCACACGCCCGAGCACCCGCACCTGGAGTTCCCGTCATGACGATCGTCCCCGATCGCACACTGCCAGAAACCCTTCCGACCTCGGCCGAGATCTTCGACGCCCACCGCGGCGGCAAGCTCTCCACCGGCCTCACGGCGCCGCTGGGCAACGCCCGCGACCTCGCCGTCGCCTACACCCCCGGAGTGGCCGAGGTCAGCCGGGCCATCGCCGCCGACCGCACCGCCGCCGCGCGGTGGACGTGGGCGGACCGGCTCGTCGCCGTGGTCAGCGACGGGACGGCGGTGCTCGGCCTTGGCGACATCGGCCCGCGGGCCGCGCTACCGGTGATGGAGGGCAAGTCGGCGCTGTTCAAGGCGTTCGGCGGTCTGAACTCCATCCCGATCGTGCTCGACACCACCGACGTCGACGAGATCGTCGAGACCATGGTTCGGCTGCGGCCGAGCTTCGGCGCGGTCAACCTCGAGGACGTCTCGGCTCCGCGCTGCTTCGAGCTGGAGCGGCGGCTGATCGAGGCGCTCGACTGTCCCGTCATGCACGACGACCAGCACGGCACCGCGATCGTGCTGCTCGCCGCCCTGCGCGGGGCCGCCGCGGTGCAGGACCGTCCGATCGCCGGACTGCGCGTCGTCATCTCCGGGGCGGGCGCCGCGGGCGTCGCGTGCGCGCGGATCCTGCTGGCCGCGGGTGTTCGCGACGTCGTCGTGCTCGACTCCCGAGGCGTGCTCGACGCGCACCGGGGCGGAGAGAAGGCGCTCCTGGCCGTGGAGTCCAACCCGCGCGGTGTCACCGGCGGCATAGCCGAGGCGCTCACCGGCGCCGACGTGTTCGTGGGCCTGTCGAGCGCGCAGCTGCCCGAGGCGCTGCTGGCCCGGATGGCGCCCGAGGCCATCGTGTTCGCTCTGTCGAACCCCGACCCCGAGGTTCACCCGGACGTGGCGGCACGGCACGCGGCGATCGTCGCCACGGGGCGTAGCGACTTCCCCAACCAGATCAACAACGTGCTCGCGTTCCCCGGGGTCTTCCGCGGGGCGCTCGATGCGGGCGCGCGGCGCATCACCGAGGCGATGAAGCTGGCCGCGGCGGAGGCGATCTTCGCCGTCGCGCGGGACGACCTGGCCGCCGACCGGATCGTTCCGAGCCCGTTCGACCCGCGTGTCGCACCCGCCGTGTCGCAGGCGGTTTCGGACGCTTCGGACGAGCGTCCTGACTCGGAGTGACCTCCAATTGGGGTCGCTTCCTGCAGCTTCCCGCTCGAACGGCCGTGATCGTCACTCAGCGTGCTGACCAGGGGGTTCACTCACTCGTGGCGGCGTAGGCCGATCGGGAACATTGGCCAGATCTTGTTGCTGACGGCGTCGTTGAGCCGGGTGAAGCATGACGCCCCATGCAGTAGGAGATGCCGTGAACGAGCTCGGACACTGCCGTGGCGACGGCCCGGTGGAGGACCCGGTGACCGAGCCGAACGGCGTCCGGGTGGTGCCTCCGGCGCCCGTCGGCGACGCGCTGCTGCCCGACGCCGACGGCCTGCCGGACGCGGTCCTGCGCGCCGACCTCCGCCGCTCCCGGCAGGCGGCGCTCGGCGGC
>NZ_JAOPWR010000330.1 GCF_025965585.1 Pseudonocardia sp. | reverse complement strand
GGCCGGGGACCGGCGCCGGCTCCTCCTGCTCGTTGTCCTTGGCCGTGGCGGCCCAGGCCGTGACGAACAGGATGAAGCGGGAGGTGAAGAACGCGAACACCATCAGGCCGATGAACGGCCCGATGATCTGGCCGGTGGGCGACTCCGTGACCGACGTCAGGTAGACCGTCATGATCTGCTTGAGCACCTCGAAGCCGATGGCGCCGAGCACGGCGGCCTTCGCCGCACTCCGCAAGGTGGCGTGTTGGCGGGGCAGCCGGGCGATCACCCAGACGAAGATGAACCAGTTCGCCACGAGCCCGAGCACGACACCCAGCACGCCGAGCAGGAACACCGCCCAGCCCTGCTCGGACAGCCCGACGAGCTCCAGGATCGTCCCGGCGAACCCGGACGCGAGCCCGGTGATCGCGAACGAACCGACCATCGCGAGCCCGAGGCCGACGAGAGTGAGCAGGTCGAACAGAGTCTTCTTCAGGATCGGTGGGGCCGACGGCGGCTGCCCCCACTGCTCGGACAGCGCCTCGCGCAGGTTCGACATCCAGCCGATCCCGGTGTAGAGCGCGCCGACCAGGCCGATGATCCCTATCGAGTTGCGCGAGGCGATGGCGTTGTCGACGATCTGGATGATGAGGGGGGCGAGACCGCCCGGCGCGTTCTTGCCGATACCGGCCTTGAGCTGGTCGAGCAGGTCGGGTTGCAGGAACAGGACGTACCCCAGCGCAGCGACCGCCACGAGGATCAGCGGGAACAGTGCCAGGACGCTGAAGTACGTGATCGCGGCGGCGTAGTGGTCCCCGTGCCGCTCGGTGTAGCGCTGCCCGGCGCGGACGAGGTGGTCGAGCCACTCGTGGCGGTCGCGCAGCTGCTGGAACTTCGACGGCGCCGCGGGCTTCTGCGCCGCCTTCTCACGGACGGCGTCGGCGTCCCTGTCCACGGCGGTAGCAAGGGAAGCCACGCTCGTCACCTCATATCGTCGGCGGAAGGAACCCGATCTTGTCGTGGACGGCGGCCAAAGTCGCGCTGGAGACCTCACGCGCCCGGGTGGCGCCCTTGGCGAGCACCCGGTCGAGCTCGGCCGGGTCGTCCAGATAGGTCCGTACCCGTTCCGCGAGCGGAGTAGTGAACTCCGCGACCACCTCGGCGAGGTCCTTCTTGAGATCGCCGTAGCCCTTGCCCGCGTAGTCGGCCTCGAGCTCGGAGATCTTGCGGTCGGTCAGTGCGGCGTAGATCGTCAGCAGGTTGGAGATGCCCGGCTTGGTCTCGAGGTCGAAGCGGATCTCCCGCTCGGTGTCGGTGACGGCCGAGCGGATCTTCTTCGCGCTCACCTTGGGGTCGTCCAGCAGGTTGACGATGCCGCCCGGGCTGGAGCTGGACTTGCTCATCTTCGCCGTCGGGTCCTGCAGGTCCTGGATCTTCGCCGTGCCCGCGAGGATGTAGGGCTCCGGCACCGTCAACGTCCGCCCGAACCGGGAGTTGAAGCGCTGGGCCAGGTCGCGCGTCAGCTCGACGTGCTGGCGCTGGTCCTCGCCGACGGGGACGCGGTCGGCGTTGTAGAGCAGGATGTCGGCGGCCTGCAGGATCGGGTACGTGAACAGCCCGACGGTGGCGCGGTCGGCCGTCTGCTTGGCGGACTTGTCCTTGAACTGCGTCATCCGGCTGGCCTCGCCGAAGCCGGTGAGACACCCCAGCACCCACTCCAGCTGCGCGTGCTCGGGCACGTGCGACTGCACGAACACGGTGCAGCGGTCGGGGTCGAGGCCCAGGGCGAGCAGCTGCGCGACGCCGTTGCGGGTGCGGTCGGCGAGCGTCTTCGGGTCGTGCTCGACGGTGATCGCGTGCAGGTCGGGCACGAAGTAGAACGCGTCGTGGTCGTCCTGCAGAGCCACCCACTGCCGCACGGCACCGAGGTAGTTGCCGAGGTGGAACGAGTCCGCGGTCGGCTGGATGCCGGAGAGCACCCGGGGGCGGCGGTCGGTGGGTGGGGTGGCCATGTGTCGATTCTCCCAGCCGTGCCCAGGCGATTGTCGCCGGGCGGCCATAGGCTCACCCGTTGTGGAACCCCCCGAAGTGATCACGGTCGACGCCGGGCCGGTGGGCCTGGGCGCCCGGTCGTGGCAGGGCGGTGCCGGGCGACCGGTGCTGCTGGTGCACGGACTGTCGTCCAACGCGCGCCTCTGGGACGGCGTCGGCGCCCACCTCGCCGCCGCCGGGCACCCCGTGGTGGCCGTGGACCTGCGCGGGCACGGCACGTCCGCCCCCGTCTCCGACACCGACGACGAGGACGATCTCGACGCCCCCGCCGTCGACGCCACCCAGGCCGCGGCGCGTGACCTGGCCAACATCTGCGCGGGCCTCGGTTGGGACGCCCCGGTGGTGGCCGGCCAGTCGTGGGGCGGCAACGTCGTGCTTCAGCTGGCCGCCGACCGGACCGGGCTCGTGCACGGCCTCGCCCTGGTCGACGGCGGGTGGCTGCACCTGGGCGACCAGTTCCCCACCCTCGACGACGCCTGGACCGTGCTCGCCCCGCCGCGCTTCGACGGCATGACGGCCGACCGGCTGCGGGCGATGCTGACGTCCGGCCACCCCGGCTGGGAGCCCTGGGCCATCGACGCCACGCTGGCCAACCTCTACGAGGACCACGACGGCCTCGTCACCCCGTGGCTGAGCCGCGAGCGGCATCGCGCCATCGTCGGCAGCATGCTGCGCCACCGGCCGCGGACGCTGTACCCGCTGGTGCGCTGCCCGGTGCTGCTGCTGGCCGCGGTCTCGCCCGACGGGCCGGGGCGCAAGGGCGAGCTGCTCGCCGAGGCCGCCGCCGGGCTGGCCCACGCCGAGGTCGTCGAGTTCCGGGGCGGTGACCACGACCTGCACGCGCAGTACCCGCAGCGCGTGGCCGAGCTGATCGAAGGACTGGCGTGAACGGCCGTCTGGTGATCATGGGTTCGGGCGAGACCGCCCCGACGATGGTCGAGGTGCACCGGGCGACGCTGCGCGCGGCCGGTGACGGCCCGTCGTTGCTGCTGGACACGCCCTACGGCTTCCAGGAGAACGCCGACGACATCACCGAGAAGGCCCTCGCCTACTTCACCCGCAACGTCGGGCGGACCGTCACGCCGCTCCCCTGGCGCAGCCGCGTCGAGGGCACCGACCTCGACCGCGCGCTCGCGGCCGTCCGCGGTGCCCGGTCGGTGTTCGCCGGCCCGGGCAGCCCGACGTACGCGCTGCGCGTGTGGGCCGGCACCGGCTTCGACGACGCGGTGGCCGCGCTGGCGGCGGCGGGCGGCACTGTGACGTTCGCGAGCGCGGCCGCGCTGACGATCGGCGTCGCGACGGTGCCGGTGTACGAGATCTACAAGAGCGGTGCCGACCCCGTGTGGGCCGAGGGCACCGACCTGCTGGAACGCCTGACGGGCCTGCGGGCCGCGCTGATCCCGCACTACGACAACACCGAGGGCGGCACGCACTCCACGCGCTTCTGCTACCTCGGCGAGCGCCGGCTGCGCTTCCTGGAGGGGACGCTGCCCGAGGGCGCGCACGTCATCGGTGTGGACGAGCACACGGCGCTGGTGTTCGACCTGGAGGCCGGCACCGCCCAGGTGTTCGGCAACGGCACGGTGACGGTGCGCCACGACGGCGAGTCGCGCGTGCTGACGTCCGGCACGACGGTGCCGACCGCGTCCCTGGCCGCCCGCGACCCCGGGGCCACCAGCACGCCGGTCGCCCGGATCGAGGCCCCGGACGCGGCGATCGGGCAGGAGAGCCCGGCGTCGTCCCTGCGCGACGCCGCCGACCGCGCACGCGCCGCGTTCGTGAAGGCCCTCGACGACCGCGACGCCGACGCCGCGGCCGCCGCCGTCCTCGAGCTGGAGCAGGCCATCGCCGACTGGACGGCCGACACGCTGCAGTCCGACGACGGCGACCACGCCCGCCGCACCCTGCGCGGCATGGTGCTGGAGCTGGCCGCCGCGGCCGGCGAGGGCCTCGGCGACCCGGCCGAGAGGATCGCGCCGCTGGTGGAGGCGCTGATCGAGCGCCGCGCCGCCGCCCGCGCCGCCAAGGACTTCGCCACCTCCGACCTGCTGCGTGACAAGCTGGCCGCGGCGGGCGTCGAGGTGCGGGACGGCGCCGACGGGGCGGAGTGGTCGCTGAAGGCGGGCGCCTGATCGACGTTCGGGGGTAGCGGGCGCCCGAGGGCCCGTCGTAGCGTCGATCTCCTCATCGAGGAGGCCGCATGCCCGCCGACGTACCACTTCCCGCGGGGGCAAAATCATGACCGTCGACCAGCCGATCGCGCTCGCCGAGCAGATGGGGACCGAGGAGGAGAACCCCTACCTCCTGGGCATCTACGCCCCCGTGCGCGACGAGATCACGGCCGACGACCTCGAGGTGATCGGCGAGATCCCGCGCGACCTCAACGGCGTCTACCTGCGCAACGGCCCCAACCGCCGCTACGACGCGCCCGGGCGCTACCACTGGTTCGACGGCGACGGCATGGTCCACGCGATGTCGTTCGAGAACGGCACGGCCCGCTACCGCAACCGGTACGTCCGCACCCGCGCGTTCGGCCAGGAGGAAGCCGCGGGCGGGGCGCTCTGGACGGGCGTCATGGAGGCCCCGCGCGGCAACCTCACCGGCACCGCCCGTGGCCTGCCGTTCAAGGACAGCGCCAACACCGACCTGATCCACCACGACGGCAAGGTCCTCGCCACCTGGTACCTGTGCGGGCAGCCGATGGGGCTGGATCCGCTGTCGCTGGAGACACTCGGCGCCGAGACGTTCCTCGGCACGCTGCGCGGCGACGTCATGGCGCACCCGAAGGTCGACGAGCGCACCGGCGAGCTGATGTGGTTCGACTACGGCGCCCGCGACCCGCTGCTGCGCTACGGCGTGGTGGGCGCGTCGGGCGGCATCGAGCACGAGGTGGCGATCGACCTGCCCGGCCCGCGGCTGCCGCACGACATGGCGATCACCAGGAACCACTCGATCCTCATGGACCTGCCGCTGATCCAGGACCAGGCCGCGGCGCGCCAGGGCCGCTACAAGATCACGTTCGACCGGGAGACGCCGTCGCGGTTCGGGGTGATCCCGCGCCGCGGGCAGGCATCGGAGATCCGCTGGTTCACCGCGGAGCCGTGCTACATCTACCACGTCGTCAACGCTTGGGAGTCGGCCTCCTCCGATGGGCACGGCACGATCGTGCTGGACGTCTGCCGCGTCACGCGTCCGGAGCCGCAGCCCACCCGCCCCGGGGCGCTCGGCAAGCTGCTGGGCTACCTGCGCCTCGACGCGCGGCTGCACCGCTACGTCTTCGACCTGGACCGCGGCACCACCACCGAGGCGCAGCTCGACGACGTCAACACCGAGTTCCCGTCGATCGACTCCCGCGTCTGCGGAGCGCCGTCGCGGTACGCCTACAACGTGCACATCGCCGACGCCGAGACCGTCAAGTTCGACGGGCTGCTGCGCTACGACCGGGTCACCGGCGAGCGGCAGGACCACCGCTTCGGGCCGGGCCGGTTCGGCAGCGAGGCCCCGTTCGCCCCGCGCGACGGCAGCACCGGCGAGGAGGACGGCTACCTCGTGTCGTTCGTGACCGACGAGCGCGACGGGCGGAGCGAGGTCGAGATCCTCGACGCGTCGGACCTGACGGCAGGCCCGGTGGCGCGGGTGCTCCTGCCCCAGCGGGTGCCGGTCGGCTTCCACGCGACGTGGGTGCGCTCCGACCAGCTCCGGACCGGGTCGTGAGCGCCCGACCATCCGGCTGGGCGTCCCCCGGTCGAGGGTCGCGATCAGCTCGGCCGGGACCGTTCACGGTTGCGAACGGCTGATCTCCAGCCCGCGCAGGAACCGGGGTCCGCACCGACCGGGGCGGGCCCTCGGCCGTGCTCAGCCCTCGTCGTCCTCGACGGTCTCCGGCTCGGCCGCGGACCGGTGGACCTCGACCACGCCGTTCTCCAGGTCGATCGGGCCCAGGCGCCACTTCTGGCCGTCACCGGCCTCGCCGGCCTCGTCCTGGATCTTCCGTCCGGGGAACAGCTCTCCGAGTACTCCCATGACCGCCACGGTACGCGTCACCGTTCCCGTTCGAGATCGTTCACGACCGTTCGGGCCGGGGTCGCACGACACGCACGCGAACTCCGATCGGACGTATCAGGGGTGGCCGTCCACGTCTCATCAGGACGAGCAGGCCCCGGCCGGTACCGGCGGTATCGTCGATGCGGGACGGTTCTGCCGACCCCGAAAGTTGCATCGTCTCGTTCGCGTGCACGCGGCACTCACACCATTCGATCCACACTGGACCGTGTGGGGCCAGGGCGTTCCTACTGGCGTCGAAAGGATGACGGTCGATTTGTCGCGCAATTGTGGAAAGAACCCCGAGTGCGCCAGTCGAGTTAAGCCACGGTAAAGCTCTGGCGAACCGCCTATACCTCCCGTTAACCTTCCGTTCAGGTCTCATCCACGGGGATGCCGGGAGCGGGCAAATGAATCTCTGTTTCATCGTCGAGGACTGCTACCGGCTTGACACCATGCCCCTTGCTGTTGCGCGCCGACTGGCCGAATGGGGCCACGATGTCGATGTGTTCGAACCGGCGAATGCTCTCTCCCGGGTGTCGGAGTTGTTCCGGGAGAACCGCCATGATGCGTGGGTCCTCAAGTCGGTGTCGGACGGGCCCGGGCTGAGCCTGCTGGAGGCCGCAGCGGCCTCCGGGGTGAGAACCATCAACGACGCCCGTGCGGTACGTCCGGTGCGGGACAAGGCCATCGCGGCCGCCATCGCGCGACGCCACTCCCTGCCGTTTCCACTGACCTACTTCGCAGCCGTCCCGGAGCTGCTCCGGACCGTGCCGGCCGAGCACTATCCGCTGGTGGTCAAGCCGGCCAACGGCAGCTCCGGCCGAGGGGTGCGGCTGGTCAACAGCCCGGCCGAGCTGGCCGCGCGCCTGGGCGCGGGCGGGGAGGGTTGGCTGCTCGCCCAGTCCTACGTGGCGAATCCCGGGGTGGACATCAAGGTCTACGACACCGGTGGCGAGTTGCACGCCACCGTCCAACGCTCGCCGCTGCATCCCGACGTCCTGGTCGACACGCAGACCGTGGCCCTGCCCGACGAGCTGGCCGAGTTGGTCACCGACGTGGGGAAGGCCTTCAACCTCGATCTGTACGGGGTCGACGTGGTGGAGGGCCCGGAGGGCTGGGTCGTCGTGGACGTCAACGACTTCCCGAGCTTCACCAGCGTGCCCGATGCCGCGGCGCGGGTGGCCCGAACGGTGTTGCGACTGGCCGCCGAAGGACGGTCCGAGCCCGTCGGATCCCTGCTTGCCGGCGGTCCTGTGGACCTGTCGATTCCTGCGCCGCGCTGGGCGGAGACGGTCGCGGTCGACGTCTGCTCCGGGGCAGTGCGGCAATGAGGATCGGCCTGCTGACGGCGGAGCCGGATCATCCGCTGCTCCGCGGCTTCGCCGACGTGGTGGGTGTGCGGCACCGGGTCGAGGTCGTCCGCCCCGATGCGGGGCCGGACCTCGAGGATGCGATCCGACGCGGCCCGGCGGAGGTGTACCTGCTGAAAGGGCACTCCGCCGATGCCCTGCGGCTCGCCGGCGTCGCTGAGAGCGCCGGTGCGCAGGTGGTGAATTCGGCCACCGCCACACGCTTCTGCCAGGATCGTGTCCGAATGGCCGAACGGGCCCGGGATCGGGGGTTGCCATTTCCCCATTCCTACTCGTTCGCGCGGCTGTCCGGACTGCTCGCCTATCTGGAGAACGCCGCCGCACTACGATTCCCGTTGGTCGTCAAGAGCAGGCTCAGCAGTCGCGGGGACCTCGTGGCGAGAGTGGGCGGCCTCACGGAGTTGCGGGTTCTCGCCGAGCAATGGGCGCGAGAACCCGTCGTCGTGCAGAAAGTTGTGCCCAGTGACGGCTGGGACCACAAGGTCTGGGTTGTGGGCAGCGAGATCTTCGTGGGCCTGCGCCGTACGCCGCTCGAGCACGCGGCGACCCGGGCGACCCTCCGGCTCGATCCCGCCGATCTTCCGCCGGAATGGCTCGACCTCGTGCGCGATGTCGGCAAGCTCTACGACCTGCAGGTCTACGGGGTGGACATCGTGGCCACAGCACGTGGCCCGGTGATCGTCGACGTCAACGCGTTCCCGGGATGCCGGGGGGTGCGGGGGGCACCCGAAACGCTCGCGGCTCTCGTCGATGGGCTGGTTCCGTCCCCGGCGCCGGCGCTGGTCCCCGTTCCTGCCCGCCGCCGCGACCTTCCCGACCGGCGGCGAGAGCCGAGATCGCATCCACGGATCGGCCCCGCGCTGCTCCACCACGCGGTACGTCACGTGCTCGGCCGCATCGACGCGGGATCGTCGGGAGTGCAGACACCGCCGTCCGCTGACCCGCACCCGCGTGTGGTGCGGCTACGGCGCAAGCGCGGTGACGGCGTGGTCGCCGTCTACCGCACGTCCTCGGCGAGCGGGCCGGCGGGCGACCTGCTGACCGTCACGCTCGCCGAGCAGGACATGATCGGGCAGCGGCCGTGGGACCGCATGTCCGTGCGGACCTTCCCCGCCGACGCGAACCTGCCCGGGCTGGCCGCTGCGCTGGAACCCGCCGGTTCCGGGCTCGACGGGGAGCTCGCTGCGGCCGTCCGCGCGGTCCTCGGTGACACGGACGCCCGTCTGGTCTCGATCGACGCGACCGCTGTCCGCTACAAGCCGGGATCGCGCTGCGTCGTGCGGTACCGGGTGAGGACGTCGCCGGGCCCGGCCGCATCGGGTGACCGGGAGCTCGCGATGTTCGGGAAGCTCTACCGGCGGGGCGACGACGCCGCGGTGGCGCATCACCGCGCGATGCAGCTGTGGGACGCGGGCGCGCCGATCCCACGGCCGATCGCGCTGGTCGCGGTGCCGGCCATGGTGCTCAGCGAGGCCGCCGGCGGCGGCGGAGCCGTCACCGCGGTCGCTGGTACGGCCGCGCTGCGCCCCGGCCGGTGCGACGCCGACGTCACCGGATCAGCCGCGGCGCTGGCGGCGCTGCACACCTGCGGGTTCCGGGACGGGCTGCGGGAGCGATGCGGCTCCGACCACACCGCCCGGTCCCAGGCATGGGCTGCTGCGCTCGTCGAACACGTACCCGATCTGGCGGGCGAGGTGATGCCCCGGGCGCAAGCCGTGGCGACGGCGTTGGAGCACGCGGGCGGCCATCGCCCGATGCCGTCGCACGGAGCGTTCAAACCCAGCCAGCTCGTGTTCTGCGGCCGGGGCGTTCCCGTGATCACCGACCTCGACGGGCTCAGCCTCGCCGATCCGGCCTTCGACATCGGGTACTTCCTCGCCTACCTGCGTCCGTCCGGCTACTGGCGAGGTCGCCACGGGCGGCGGAGCTGGTACGAGCACAACCGGGAGGTGTTCCTCGACGCCTACGTCCGGGCCGCCGCGGGTGGTGGCGTCGGCGTAGGGTACGCGTTGCTCGCGCGGGCCGGCGTATACGAGGCGGCCGGCCTGCTCAAGATCGCGTCCCGGCGCGCGCGGAGGCTGCAGAGCCCGCGTCCTGCCGAGGTCGAGGCCGTGCTGGCCGACATCGACTCCTGCCTTCGCCGGTTCGCGCGCGGGGGGCCGACGGCACGATGATCCGATTTCTCTACCGCAACCTCGAGGGCCAACGGTGGCTGGTCGCCGTCGCGATCACGCTGACCTTCGTGTCCGTCGCCTGCGACGTCCTGATGGCCTTCCCGCTCAAGTTCGTCCTCGACAAGATCGTCGACCACCGCGATCCGGAGGGGTTCCTCGTCGGATCACTGGTCAGCGGCTTCGACCGGCTCACCGGCGCGGACCCGTCTGCGACCGGCGGCCCGAGCCAGCTGGGGGTCGTCCTGTTCGCGGGGGCGTTGGCACTGACACTGGGCGGGACGGGAGCCCTCGCGTCGTTCGTCGAGCTGCGCATCGCGACGCGGATCGGTCAGGAGACGGGGGCGCGGCTGCGCCGCCGGATCTTCCTGCACCTCGAGCACCTGACGCTGAGCTGGCACGGCCGCAAGCGCATCGGCGACCTCGTCCAGCGCATCACCGGGAACGTGACCGACATCGAGAAGCTGGTGACCGACGGCCTCGTCGACCTGCTCTCGGGCATCCTGCTGCTACTGGGGATCCTGGCCGTGATGCTGTCGATCAACTGGCAGTTCACGGTGCTGTCGATGTTCGTCGCCCCGCCGATGTTCGCAGTCGTCCTGCTGTACACGCGGTGGATCAAGAAGGCGTCCAAGGAGACCGCCCGCGCGGCCGGCCGGGTCGCCCAGGTGGGCACCGAGAGCATCAACGCCATGGCCGAGATCAAGGCGTACACGGTCGAGACCTGGATGGCCTTCCTGTTGCAGCGCCAGTCGGAGAACCAGCGCCGGGCGGGCCTGCGCGCCGGCCGCCGTCAGGCCGAGTTCAGCCCTCTCGTCCTCATCCTCGTGACGATCAGCAACGTCGTGATCATCACGGTCGGCGCCCTCGTCGCCGGCGGGCAGGGCGAGTCCTACTCGGTGCTGTTCCTGACCATCCCCACCGGCAGCCTCACGATCGGCTCGCTCACCGTCTTCCTGGCCTACTCGAAACTGCTCTACCAGCCGATGCGCGACCTGTCGAAGCTCATGCTGCTCGGCTCGACCGCGGCCAGCGCCGCCGAACGGATCCAGGAGATCCTCGACGAACCCCGGGAGACGGTGCACCCCCTGGTCACCGGCGGCCCGTCCCCCGAGCCCCGCGGGGACCTCGTCATCGAGCACGTCGTGTTCGGGCACGGCACCGAACCCGTGCTGCGCGGCGTCGACCTGGAGATCAAGGTCGGCACCCGCCTGGCGCTGGTCGGTCTGTCCGGTGCGGGGAAGACCACCCTCGCCCGGTTGCTGCCGCGCTTCTACGAGCCGTGGTCGGGCCGGATCACCCTCGGTGGCGCGGACATCCGCAGCCATCCACTCGACGAGCTGCGCCGCAACATCGCGCTGGTCCAGCAGGACTCCATCCTGCTCGAGGGCACGATCCGGGACAACATCGCGCTGGGCCGGTTGAACGCCACCGACGGCGAGGTCCGGGCGGCCGCCGAGCAGGCCTCGCTGCACGACACCATCGCCCGGCTCCCGGCCGGTTACTACACCAAGGTCTCCGAGCAGGGTCGCAACCTCTCCACCGGGCAACGCCAGCGGATCGCCATCGCGCGGGCCTTCCTGCGTGACGCCCCGATCCTCATCCTCGACGAGCCGACCGCGAGCCTCGACGCCGAGGCCGAGGCCGAGGTCATGAGCGCGATCGCACGGCTCACCGCCGGCCGTACGGTCATCCTCATCTCGCACCGGCTCAGCACCCTCGACGACGTCGACGCCATCGCCGTGCTCGGGCAGGGCCGGATCACCGAGTGCGGGACCTACGCGCAGCTCTCGAGCGCGGGGGGCCCGTTCGCGCGGCTCCTCGCCCGGCAGAACAGCCATCACGTCGCGCACGGCGCGGGCGCAGCCGGGGCTCCATCACGACGACTCCGGCCCGAAGATCACGTTCGAGTCGGATCAGCTCAAGGTTGAGGCCCGGCTGAGCTGCACGAACGGCATCCCCACGGCCGAGATCAAGCGGGAGCAGGACAACCAGGTCGTGGCTAGGCCGAGGTGAGCGGGAGCAGCCGTGGCACCGCACCCGCCACCGGCTCCAGACGCGAGACCGCTTCCTTGTAGGTGGTGCTGCGCTGCCGCACCGGCCGCCCGGCCTTGGCCGCGATCTCCGTCAGCTCGGTGACCGTGCGGGCCGAGCCGTTCTCCGAGCCCGCCATCCGGCTGATGGTCTCCTCCATCAGCGTGCCGCCCATGTCGTCTGCTCCGCCCTGCAGGATCCTCGCGGAGAGGTCGTCGCCGAGCTTCACCCACGAGCACTGGATGTGGTCGATGCGCCCGTGCAGCGCGAGCCGGGCGAACGCGTGCACGGCCCGGTTGTCGCGCTCCGTTGGACCCGGGCGGGCGATGCCGGCCAGGTAGATCGGCGCGTTGGTGTGCACGAACGGCAGCGGCACGAACTCGGTGAAGCCGCCCGTCTCGTCCTGCAGCGCGGCGAGGGTGCGCAGGTGGCCGACCCAGTGCCGCGGCTCGTCGACGTGCCCGTACATCATCGTCGACGACGACGGGATGCCCACGCGGTGCGCCGTGCCCACCACGTCCAGCCACTGCGACGCGGGCAGCTTGCCCTTCGTCAGCACCCAGCGGACCTCGTCGTCGAGGATCTCCGCGGCCGTGCCCGGGATCGAGCCCAGCCCGGCGTCGCGCAGTTCGACCAGCCACTCCTCGACCGACACGCCCGCCTTCGCCGCCGCGCTGACGATCTCCATCGGCGAGAACGCGTGCACGTGCATGCCGGGGACGGCGGCCTTCACCGCGCGGGCGAGGTCGGCGTAGAACGTGATCGGCAGCTGGGGGTCGATGCCGCCCTGCATGCAGACCTCGGTGGCGCCGTCCCGCGCGGCCTCGACGGCACGGGCCGCGACCTCGTCGAGCGAGAGCCGGAACGCGTCGGCGTCGCGCTCGCGCTGGGCGAACGCGCAGAACCGGCAGCCGACGTAGCAGACGTTGGAGAAGTTGATGTTGCGGTTGACGACGTAGGTGACCTCGTCGCCCACCACGTCGCGCCGGACGTCGTCGGCGAGGCGCGTCATCTGCTCGAGCGCCTCCCCGTCGGCGGTGATGAGGGCCAGTGCGGCGGCGTGGTTGGCCGGGTCGAGCAGCGCCGACGGGTCCGACGCGGCCAGCGACAGCCCGGCGCGGACGTCGGAGTCGAGCCGCTCGGGCGCCGCCTGCCGGTGGGACGCCAGCTCGGCCTTGAGCTCGTCCCAGTCGCCGTAGACCGACGCGAAGTCGCCGCGCCGGTCGGAGGTGCGGCCGTCGGTGTCGATGGAGGTGTTGAGGTCGATGCGGCCGGAGGACTCGAACCCGCCGTCGGGCTCCTGCCACGGACGCCCCTCGACCACCGCGGACTCGTTCGCCAACCCCGTCTCCGGGTCGGCCAGCGCCGCGACGTGGGCGTGCAGGCGGGTGTCGATCCACGGCGACCCGGCCAGCACGTACTTCGGGTAGGCGGTGAGCCGCTCGCGCAGCACGAACCCGGCCGCCGCCGACCGGGCGGCCAGCTCGTCGGTCGTGGGCCACGGGCGCTCGGGGTTGACGTGGTCGGCCGTGACGGGCGAGACGCCGCCCCAGTCGTCGATGCCGGCGCGCAGCATCAGCGCGAACTCCTCGCCCACGAGGTTGGGCGGGGCCTGCACGCGCATCTTCGGGCCGAGCACGATGCGCGCGACGGCGATGGTGGCGGCGAGGTCGTCGAGGTCGGCGTCGGGGTCGTTCGCCATCGCCGTGTCGGGCTTGGCCCGGAAGTTCTGGACGATCATTTCCTGGATGTGCCCGCTCGCCCGCGCGGCACTCCGGATGGCGAAGATCGCCTCGGCGCGTTCGGTGCGGTTCTCCCCGATCCCGATGAGGATCCCGGTGGTGAACGGCACGCCGACGCGGCCGGCGTCGGTGAGCGTGCGCAGCCGGACGGCGGGCTCCTTGTCGGGGCTGCCGTAGTGCGGGCCGCCGGGCTCGCTCCACAGCCGCGTGGCCGTGGTCTCCAGCATCATCCCCATGCTCGGGGCGACGGGCTTGAGCCGCGTCAGCTCCTCCCACGACAGGACGCCGGGGTTGAGGTGCGCCAGCAGGCCGGTCTCCTCCAGCACCGCGATGGCGCAGGCGCGGACGTAGTCGAGCGTGGAGTCGTAGCCGCGGGCGTCGAGCCACTCGCGGGCCGCGGGCCAGCGGGCCTCGGGACGGTCGCCGAGGGTGAACAGCGCCTCCTTGCACCCGGCCGCGGCGCCCTGGCGCGCGATCTCCAGCACCTCCTCGCGCTCGAGGAACGCGGCGGGCAGCCGGTGCGGCACCGTGGCGAACGTGCAGTAGTGGCAGCGGTCCTGGCACAGCCGCGTGAGCGGGATGAACACCTTGCGCGAGTACGTGACGACGCCGGGGCGGCCCTCGGCCACCAGCCCGGCGTCCCGCACGCGCGACGCGGCCTCGAGCAGCTCGTCGAGCTGTTCACCCCGGGCCGCGAGGAGGACGGCGGCCTCGGCCACGTCGAGCACGGCGCCGTCGCGCGCCCGTCGCAACGCCCGTCGCACGGCGGACGGGGCGGGAGGCGTCTCGGGGGTGGGGAGCAGATCGGGCATGAGATGAAGACTAGGTCGCGCCACGCAGGAGTTCGACAACTCTCGGGAGATCGTCTGACTCCTCACTCCCCCGGCTCACGCCACGTCCGCGGTCTCGCCGCCCGTGACGGCCACCAGTTCGGCGAACGTCGTGGGGTAGACGGCGTGCGGGATGCCCGCTCCGGCCCACACCTCGTCGTAGGACTCCAGCGCCCTGTCCACGAGCGTGCGCACCGGAACGGGATGCCCGACGGGCGCCACACCACCGATGGCCTGGCCGGTGGCCGCCCGCACGAACTCCGCCGTCGCCCGGCGCACCCGCTCGGCTCCGACCAGCGCCGCGACCTTCCCGGTGTCGACACGGTGTGCCCCGGACGTGAGCACGAGGAGCGGCTCCCCGTCGGCGTCGAAGATCAACGAGTTGGCGATCTGCGCGACCTCGATGCCGAGCGCCGCCGCCGCGGCGGCGGCCGTGGAGACCGCATCGGGCAGCACCGTGAGGCGGGCGGTGCGGGCGGGGTCGGCGCCGCCCGCGGTCAGGGCGGCGAGCACGAGTTCGACGTTGCGGTGCACGGACAGCACCTTCCCACGAGGGGTCAGCCCGGGTCGGCCGAGATCCGCGTGCCGGTCAGCCGGCTGCCGTCGGCCGCGCGCAGCACGCAGATCACGTTCCGGCCGGTGAAGCTCGACGTCGAGCCGGACCGGGCCTCGAACGACGTCTGCGACGGGACGAGCCCCACCACCTGGAGCCTCGCCTTGTCCGGGCCTGCGACGAGACCCGAGTCGAACACGAGCGTGCAGGCCGACCGAGCGTAGGTGCTGAGGTCCTCCAGCCCCGGGTAGGGCAGCGCCCGCTGGGTGTCGAACGGGCGCAGGACGTCGAAGACCTCGAGGTCGTGCGGGTAGTCGCAGCTCACGTAGGTCCCCGGCGGGAACGACCGGCCCGGCGCGAGCCGGCCGGGCAGGCAGTGGTCGGAGGTGACGCCGAAGACGGGGAGGTCCCCTCCCTGCCCGTAGGTCATCACGGCCACCACCGCGGTCGACGGGCGCAGCAGCACCGTCCCGAGCACGCCGGCGGCGAGGCCCACGACGAGCGCGACGGCGGGCCAGAGCCATCGGCGCCACCGGGGCACGGCCACCGCGATCGGGGACGTGACGGGCTCACCGCCGTACTGCGGCATCGGCGTGGTCGGCTGGGAGGCGAGCAGCGCCGCGGCCTGCATCCCGCCCAGCCGGGCCTGCGGCGAGCGCTGCAGCAGCCCGGCGATCACGGTGCCGATCGGGCCGCGGGCGCGCACCACCGGGATCTCGGCGTTCAGCACCGCCGCCGTCGTCGCCGCGCTGGTGTCGCGGGCGAAGGGGCCCTCGCCGTAGATCGCGTAGAACAGCGTGGCGCCCAGCGCCCACAGGTCCGACGCCGGTGCCGCCGCCTCGCCCTCCAGCCGCTCGGGCGCCATGTAGCCGGGTGAGCCGGCCACCGAGCCGGTGGTGCTGAGCCGCGGGTCGTCGGCCGCCTGGGCGATGCCGAAGTCGGTGAGCGTGACCCGCCCGCCGGACCCGAGCATGACGTTGCTCGGCTTGACGTCCCGGTGCAGGACGCCGGCCGTGTGGGCGGTGTTGAGCGCGGCGAGCAACTGCTGGGCGACGGCGGTGACCGACCGCTCGTCCAGCGGCCCGTCCTCGGACACCACCTCGGTGAGCGTGCGGGCCTCGATCAGCTCCATGACGATGTGGTCGACGCCGTCGTCGGTGACCACGTCGTGCACGGTGACGATGCCGGGGTCGTCGAGCCGCCCGGCGTTGCGGGCCTCCCGCAGCAGCCGCTCGCGGAACTGCAGGCGGTCCTCGGTGCTCAGCCCCTGCGGCAGGTGCAGCTCCTTGACCGCCACCTGGCGGCCCATCACCCGGTCCTGCGCCCGCCAGACGACGCCCATCCCGCCGCGGCCCAGCTCGCTCAGCACGACATAGCGGCCACCGATGACCCGGGTGGGGCTGACTCGGTTCACGGCCCGTAGACCACGGTCACCGGGGCGTGGTCGGACCAGCGTTCGCCGTGGCTCGGCGCCCGCTCCACCACCGCCGCGTCCGCGCGGGCGGCCAGGCCGGGCGTGGCGACGTGCAGGTCGATGCGCCAGCCGGCGTCGTTGTCGAACGCCCGGCCGCGGTAGGACCACCACGAGTACGGCCCGTCGACTCCCGGGTGCTGCTCGCGCACGACGTCCACCCAGCCGGCAGCGAACAGCTCCGCCATCCACGCGCGCTCGTGCGGCAGGAACCCGGAGCTCTTGACGTTGCCCCGCCAGTTCTTGATGTCGGCCTCGGCGGGGGCGATGTTCCAGTCCCCGCAGACGAGCACCTCACGGTCCTCCGCAGCCGCCTTCGCCCGGCGTTCGTGCAGGTAGGGGGCGAAGAGCGCGAGGAAGCGGTCCTTCTCGTCCTGCTTGGGCGTGCCGACGGTGCCGTTGGGCAGGTAGAGCGACGCGACGGTCAGACCGGGTAGGTCGACCTCGATGTAGCGGCCCGACCCCTCGAACTCCGCCTCGCCGATGCCGACGCGCACGGCCTCGGGCTCCGCCCGGGTCAGGACGGCCACGCCGTTGCGGCCCCGGCCCGTGCCGCAGGGCGTGTAGCTCACGTGCCAGCCGTCGAGGAGGCCCGCGGGGATCTCCTCGGGCAGCGCGCGTGTCTCCTGCAGGCAGACGATGTCGGCGGCCGTCCCGGCCAGCCACGCGGCGAGGCCCTTCCCGGCGGCCGCGCGGATCCCGTTGACGTTGACCGAGCTGACGGAGGTCACCCGCCAAGGGTTCCTCAGCCGCAGGTGGAGCCCGGCATCGGGGTCACGTACTGATCGAACACCCAGTGGCCGTCCGCGAGCTGACGGAACCCGCCGGTGACGACGCGCGTGCCGTCGACGGTGGCGCCCTGGGCCAGCGTCTGCACCTGCGGCGCCGTCTGGCTCGGGCTCGACCGCACGTTCAGCTCCGCGACGGTGACGCGCAGGGCGCACCCGGTGGACCCCGACGACGGCGTGACCGCCGAGAGTCCGCCGCGGTCGATCACCGCGACCAGCGCGAGGAGCAGGCCGAAGATGACCACCCCGGTCCAGCCCTTGAACAGCGCGACACCGAGCGACGGGGTCGGGATGCCGAACTTGGCCATCGGGCGTTCTCCTGCGGGGCGTGGGTGCTCCAGGGTAGCGGAGCGGACCCGTCCGCCGTGGTGATCACCGGACACCGGGCGCGGCGCGCCGACCACACGGGATAGCGTGACCAGCAGGAGAACCGGACCACGAGTCGACAGGCAGGGCCGAAGCAACGATGAAGGTCATCTACACCTACACCGACGAGGCGCCCGCGCTCGCGACGCACTCGTTCCTCCCCGTCATCGAGGCCTACGCCGGCAAGGCGGGCGTCGATGTCGAGACGCGCGACATCTCGCTCGCCGCGCGCATCCTCGCGCAGTTCGGCCTCGTGCCCGACGCGCTCGCCGAGCTGGGCGACCTCGCGAAGACGCCCGAGGCCAACATCATCAAGCTGCCCAACGTCAGCGCGTCGATCCCGCAGCTGAAGGTCGCGATCGTCGAGCTGCAGAAGGCCGGCTTCGACATCCCGGACTACCCGGAGGACGCAGCCACCGACCCCGAGGCCCGCGCCAAGTACGACGCGGTCAAGGGCAGCGCCGTCAACCCGGTGCTGCGCGAGGGCAACTCCGACCGCCGCGCCCCCGCCTCGGTCAAGGGCTTCGCCCGCAAGCACCCGCACTCGATGGGCGCGTGGTCGGCCGACTCGGCCTCGCACGTCGTCACGATGGACGACGGCGACTTCCGCCACTCCGAGACCTCGGTCACCCTCGCCGACGCCGCCGAGCTCCGGATCGAGCACGTCGCGGCCGACGGCACCGTCACCGTCCTGAAGCCGTCGCTGCCGGTGCTGGCCGGCGAGATCGTCGACGGCTCGGTGATGCGCAAGGCCGCGCTCGACGCGTTCCTCGCCGAGCAGATCGCCGACGCCAAGGCCAAGGGCGTGCTGTTCTCGGTACACCTCAAGGCCACGATGATGAAGGTCTCCGACCCGATCATCTTCGGCCACGTGGTGAAGCAGTTCTTCCCCACCGTGTTCGCCGACCACGGCGCCGACCTCGCCTCCGTCGGCGCCGACCCCAACGACGGCCTCGCCAGCGTGCTCTCCGCGCTCTCGAAGCTGCCCGCCGACAAGCGCGAGGCCATCGAGAAGGCCATCACCACCGGCTACGAGACCGGCCCGGCGCTCGCGATGGTCGACTCGAGCAAGGGCATCACGAACCTGCACGTGCCCAGCGACGTGATCATCGACGCGTCGATGCCGGCTGCGATCCGCTCGTCGGGCCAGATGTGGAACGCCGACGACGCCCAGCAGGACACCAAGTTCGTCATCCCGGACTCGTCCTACGCCGCGCTCTACGCCGAGACCGTCGACTTCTGCCGCGAGAACGGCGCCTTCGACCCCACCACCATGGGCACCACCCCGAACGTCGGGCTCATGGCGCAGAAGGCCGAGGAGTACGGCAGCCACGACAAGACGTTCGAGATCAGCACCCCCGGCAAGGTGCAGGTCGTGAACGCGGCCGACGACACCGTGCTCCTCTCGCACGACGTCGAGGCCGGCGACGTCTGGCGCGCCTGCCAGACCAAGGACGCCCCGATCCGCAACTGGGTCGAGCTCGCCGTCTCCCGCGCCCGCGCCACCGGCGCCCCGGCCGTCTTCTGGCTGGACGAGACCCGCGGCCACGACGCCGAGGTGCTCAAGAAGGTGCGGGCCCAGCTCGCGGAGCTCGACACCGACGGCCTGACGATCGAGATCATGGACGTCGCCGCCGCCACCCGGTACACGCTGGCCCGCGCCAAGGCCGGCGAGGACACCATCTCGGTCACCGGCAACGTGCTGCGCGACTACCTCACCGACCTGTTCCCCATCCTCGAGCTGGGCACCAGCGCGAAGATGCTCTCGATCGTGCCGCTGATGAACGGCGGTGGGCTGTTCGAGACCGGGGCCGGCGGCTCGGCGCCCAAGCACGTGCAGCAGCTCGTCCGGGAGAACCACCTGCGGTGGGACTCCCTCGGCGAGTTCCTCGCGCTGGCCGTCTCGCTGGAGTTCCTGGCCGACAAGACCGACAACCCGCGCGCGGGCCTGCTCGGCAAGGCCCTGGACGACGCCACCGGCAAGCTGCTGGAGAACGGCAGGTCGCCCTCGCGCAAGGTCGGCGAGATCGACAACCGCGGCAGCCACTTCTACCTGGCGCTCTACTGGGCCCAGGCGCTGGCCGCGCAGACCGACGACGCCGAGCTGGCGAAGATGTTCACCGCGCTGGCGGAGCGGCTGGCAGCCGACGAGGACACCATCGTCGGCGAGCTGAACGGCGTGCAGGGCGAGCCCGTGGATCTGGGCGGCTACTACCACGTCGACAAGGCGATGACCGACGAGGTCATGCGCCCGAGCGCCACTTTCACCGCGGCGCTCGCCGAGTTCTGATCGAGTGGGGTTCTGACCCACAGCTGATCGTCCAGCAGCTATCGGCGCCTCCGAGGACCGAGTACCTGCTGGACGATCAGCTCGACGGGGTGGAACCCGTTGCGGGCCGCCGTGGCGTGGCCAGCGTGCTCTCGCCCTGTCCCCAGCCGGTCAGGGCCGGGTTCCGGCGCTACGCCACCTACCGGGCCACCTACCGGCAGCGGCACTCACCGGGCTCGTCACCGACATCGTCTTCGGGCTGCTGCGGGCGGCCGTGCTCGTCGCCGTGCCGGACGAGCGCGGCACGGTGGGCGGCTACGACGTGGCCGTCGCCGTCACCTGCGTCCGGCTCGGGCAGGGCCCGCTCGCCGTCGTGATGCTGCATCACAGCGGCCGACCTGATCACCGAGGTGGGCAAGTGCGTGCCGGTGCGCGACGTCGGCGTCGACGAGCCGTCGATCGAGGACCTGGTGCGGACGCTCTACGCGTCCTGGCTAGCCCGCCGAGAGCGACCCTCGGGTGATCGTGACCGCCAGCACGACCATGACCACGCCGAACCCGCTGTAGCAGAGCACGTCGACCGCGCGGCTGCGGATGGCCAGCAGGCCGACGCGGTCGACCGGGATGAGCATCCGCAGCACGGCCGCCACCAGCAGAGCCGCGCCGAGCAGCACCGCGCCCTTGCGCCAGTGCTGGGTGAGGACCAGCCCCATCCCCGCCAGCGCGACGGCGGCGACGAACGCCGCGGGCAGCGCCGACGGGATGCGGGTGCGGAGGTCGGCCACGCTGCTCAGCTACCGGCGACCGCTCGCTCGGCTGCCTCCACCACATTCGTCAGCAGCATCGCCCGCGTCATCGGGCCGACGCCGCCGGGCATCGGCGCGAGCTTGCCGGCCACCTCGGCCACCTCGGGGGTGACGTCACCGACGAGCCCCAGGTCGGTGCGCGTGACGCCGACGTCGAGGACAGCGGCGCCGGGCCGCACCATGTCCGCGGTGATGAGGCCCTGCACGCCCGCCGCCGCGACGACGACGTCGGCGCGGCGCACCTCCTCGGCGAGGTCGCGCGTGCCGGTGTGGCACAGCGTCACGGTGGCGTTCTCGGAGCGCCGGGTGAGCAGCAGGCCCAGCGGGCGCCCGACCGTCACGCCGCGGCCGACCACGGTGACCCGCGCACCCGCCAGCTCCACGCCGTACCGCCTGCACAGCTCGACGATGCCGCGCGGCGTGCACGGCAGCGGGCCCGGCTCGCCGAGCACCAGCCGTCCGAGGCTCACCGGGTGCAGGCCGTCGGCGTCCTTGGCGGGGTCGATGCGCTCGAGCGCCGCGCCCGCGTCGAGGCCCTTCGGCAGGGGGAGCTGCACGATGAACCCGGTGCAGGCGGGGTCGGCGTTGAGCTCGTCGATGGCCGCCTCGACCTGCGCCTGCGTGGCGTCGGCCGGCAGCTCCTTCTGAATGGAGGTGATGCCGACCTTGGCGCAGTCTCGGTGCTTGCCGCGCACGTAGGAGTGGGAGCCCGGGTCGTCGCCGACGAGGAGCGTGCCCAGGCCCGGCGTGACGCCCGCTGCCTTCAGCTTCTCCACCCGGCCCGTGAGCTCGACCAGGATTTCGTTGAGCGTCGCCTTGCCGTCCATCACCGTCGCGGTCACGACCCCCATCCTCTCAGCCCGCGGCCCGCGGGCGTCAGCCGGTGACGCGGAGGCCGTGGGCGGCGGCGAAGGCCAGCGCCTGCTCGGCGTCGACCGTCGCGCCGGCCAGCCGGGCCTGGACCAGCCCGTCCGGGTCGATGCGGGCACCCCGCAGGTCGGCCCCCTCCAGACGGGCGCCCCTCAGCCGGGCCCCGAGCAGGTCAGCGCCGCGGAGGTCGGTCTCGCGCAGGTCGGCGTCGACGAGGTTCGCCTCGCGCAGGCGCAGGCCGGAGAGGTCGGTCTTGCGGAGGTCGGCGCGTCCCAGGGCGACGAGCGTCAGATCGCAGTCGGTGAGCGTCAGCGGGCGGAGCCTGCAGTCGACGAGGGCGGTCCCGAGCAGCGAGCATCCGCGGAACTGCGCCCCGCCCAGCGTGGCCCTGCGCACCGTGCACGTGCGGAATGCCGAGCCGCGGTGCACGGAGTCCCCGAGATCCGCGCCGCTGAAGTCACACTCGTCGAAAGAGCACGATTCGGTAACGAGGTCACGGAGGTCCGAATCGATAAAGCGACATCGGACGAAACGCCTACGCTGCCACGGATTCTCACCGGTCGGGACATCGGACAGGTCCAGATCGGCGTACTCGGCGTCGTCGTCCATACGGGCAGGGTGCCATCCCTGGTAGAGAACTCACCCGTCCGATGAAACAGGTTCCCCCCGGCTGTGATCGCGCGCACAATGTGCCTCCAACCGGTGTAACCGCCGGCCCTTCCGACCGTCTCGACGAGGAGCCTGTCAATGAGCGTGGAGAGCGACGTCCAGTCCGGGGCGCATGCCGCGGCCGCTGCCGCCCCCGCGGCACCCGCCGCCAATCCTGCCCTTCTCGGGCTTGCGACCTTCCTTCCCGGCGCCATCAGCCTCGGCCTGTGGCTCGTCGGCTACCTGCCGGCGGCCCAGGTGGGTGCCATCGTCCCGGCCGTGGTGTTCTCGTCCGGCCTGTTCCTGCTGGTCTCCACGGTCTGGGCATCGCGGACGCCGGGCATGAGCGCCGTCGCCGCGATCTTCGGCACCTTCTCGGCGTTCTGGCTCAGCCTCGGGGTGGCGATCGCGGCGATCACCAACGGCTGGCTGGGCCTCACGCCCACCAACGCCCTGCTGCCGACCTTCCTCATCTCCTGGCTGATCGTGTTCGTCGCGCTGACGCTGGCGACGCTGCGCCTGCCGCTGGCGTTCACCGCGGGCTTCCTGTTCGTCGACATCGCCGTGGCGCTGGTGCTCGCCAACGTCCTCTCCGCCTCCGCGATCTTCGCAACGCTGGGCGGTATCGCGGTGTTCGTCTTCTGCGCGATCTTCGCCTACATCTGGTTCGACGCGATGGGCCAGGAGCTCGGCGGCAGGGCAATGGCGATGGGCAACCCCGTCCAACGCTGAGCCCGCCCGCCCCACCTCACCCGGAACGCCCCGTCGCCCCCGCGACGGGGCGTTCCGTCGTCGCGTCCCTGATCGCTGTTCCCCGTCAGCGGAAGTCCCGCGAGGCCACCGCGACGGCGAGCCGGAGGCGCTGCAAGCGGTCGGCCACCAGGTTGAGCACCCCCTCCGGGCTGCGCTCCAACCGGCCGCGGACGAGCAGCGCGGAGCTGCCGATCGCGACGGTGCGGTAGCGCGCCCACAGCCCCTCCGAGCAGGTGACGTTGAGCATCCCGCTCTCGTCCTCGAGGTTGATGAACGTGACGCCCTTCGCGGTGGCGGGCCGCTGCCGATGCGTGACGAGGCCCGCCACCAGCACGCGGGGCGGCCGCAGCTCCGGGTCGCTGGGCGCGTCCAGCGCGGCGAGCCGGTCGATCGGGATCGCACCGAGGCCGTCCATCCGCTCGCGCAGGTGCTGCATCGGGTGGCTGTCGGGCGAGACGCCGGTGGCCCACACGTCGGCGACGGTGAGCTCGGCGGCGGTCATGCCGGGCAGCGCCGGCGCGTCCAGGCCGACGGCGGTGCCGGGCAGCTGCTCGGGCCGCACCGACGCCACCACCCCCGCCGCCCACAATGCCGACCGGCGGTCCACCCCGAAGCACCCGAACGCGCCCGCCGTGGCCAGCGCCTCGGCCTGCGGCACGGTGAGCCGGACGCGGCGGGCCAGGTCGGCGAGGTCGCGGAAGGGGCCGTGCCCGTCGCGCTCGGCGTCGATCGCCTCGGCGAGGTCGAGCCCGATGCCGCGCACCTCGGCCGTGCCCAGCCGGATCGCCTGCCCGCCCTCGCTGAGCGGGTCGGGCTGCAGGACCGCCTCGGCGCGGCCGAGGTTGACGTCCGGGCCGCGGGCCAGCACCCCGTGCCGCCGGGCGTCGGCCACCAGCGACTGCGGCGAGTAGAAGCCCATGGGCTGGGAGTTGAGCAGCGCCACGCAGAACGCCGCCGGGTGGTAGAGCTTGAACCACGCGCTGTAGTAGACGAGCGCGGCGAAGCTGATGGAGTGGCTCTCGGGGAAGCCGAAGTTGGCGAACGCCAGCATCTTGGCGAAGATCTTCTCGGCCAGCTCGCCGGTGATGCCGTTGGCCGCCATACCGGTGAAGAGCCGCTCGCGCAGGTTCTCCATCTTCTCCGTGGACCGCTTGGAGCCCATCGCGCGGCGCAGCTCGTCGGCGTCGGCGGGGCTGAACCCGCCCACGTCCACCGCGATCTGCATGAGCTGCTCCTGGAACAGGGGCACGCCGTAGGTCTTGTCCAGCGCGTTCTTCATCAGCGGGTGGTCGTGCTCCCAGTCGGCGCCGTTGCGGCGCTGGATGTAGGGGTGCACCGAGCCACCCTGGATCGGGCCGGGCCGGATCAGCGCGACCTCCACCACGAGGTCGTAGAACTTGCGGGGCTTCAGGCGGGGCAGCGTGGCCATCTGCGCGCGGGACTCCACCTGGAACACGCCCACCGAGTCGGCGCGACAGAGCATGTCGTAGACGCCGTCGTCGCTCTCGCCCAGCTCGTGCAGCTCCACGTGCCGGTCGTGGTGCTCGGCGACCAGGTCGATCATCTGGTGCAGCGCCGTCAGCATCCCGAGCCCGAGCAGGTCGAACTTGACCAGCCCGGCGTAGGCGCAGTCGTCCTTGTCCCACTGCACGACGGTGCGGTTCTCCATCCGCGCCCACTCGACGGGCACCACCTCCGAGACGGGACGGTCGCAGATGACCATGCCGCCGGAGTGGATGCCGAGATGGCGGGGGAAGCCGAGCAGGTCGTCGGCCAGCTCCACGACCTGCGCCGGCATGCCCTCGGGCAGCGGGGCGTCGGCGAGGCCCGACCAGCGCTCGATGCGCTTGCTCCACGCGTCCTGCTGCCCCGGGGAGAAGCCCAGCGCCTTGGCCATGTCGCGCACCGCCGAGCGCGGCCGGTAGGTGATCACGTTGGCCACCTGCGCCGCGCAGCCCCGCCCGTAGCGGCCGTAGACGTACTGGATGACCTCCTCTCGACGGCCGGACTCGATGTCCAGGTCGATGTCGGGGTAGCCGTCGCGCTCCGGGGAGAGGAACCGCTCGAACAGCAGGCCGTGCCGCACGGCGTCGACGTTGGTGATGCCCAGCGCGTAGCAGACGGCGGAGTTCGCGGCGGAGCCCCGGCCCTGGCAGAGGATGTTCTGCTTCCGGCAGAACTCGACGATGTCGTGGACGATCAGGAAGTAGCCGGGGAAGTTCTTCGCCTCGATGATCCCCAGCTCGTGCTCCACCATCGCGACGGCGTCGGGACGCTCGCTCTCGCTGCCGTAGCGCCGGACCACCCCGCAGCGGACGAGCTCGCGCAACCGCTCCCGCTCGGGCTTGCCCGGCTCGTCGAACGAGGGCAGCTCGGGCGCCACCAGCCGCAGCGGGAAGGCCAGCTCCCGGCCGAACGCCGCCGCCCGCGCCACCGCGCCCGGGTGGCGGTGGTCGAACCGGGCCGCCATCTCCGCCCCGGAGCGCAGGCGGGCGGTGCCCGCCGCGGGCAGCCAGCCGTCCGCGTCGTCGAGGCTGCGCCGGGCCCGCACCGCCGCCAGCGCCGTGGCCAGCGGGAACCGGCGCGGGGTGGCGTAGTGCGCGGCGGTGGTGGCCACCGTCGGCAGGCAGGCGTCGCGGGCGAGGGCGGCGAGGACGTCGTTGTGCTCGGTGTCGGTGGGCAGCCCGGCGTGGGTGAGCTCGACGGCCACGTGGTCGGCGCCGAACCGCTCGACCAGCGCCCGCAGCTCGCGGGCCGCGGCGTCGCGCCCCCCGGTGCGCAGGGCCTGCCGGACCGCCCCCTTGCGACAGCCGGTGAGGACCAGCACCTGCCCGGCCGTGTCGGCGACGACCTCCTCCAGGTCGTAGACCGGCCGCCCCTTCTCCTCCCCCCGCAGCTGCGCGGTGCTGATGGTGCGGCACAGCGCCCCGTAGCCCTCGGGACCGCGCGCGAGCAGCAGCAGGTGGCTGCCCTCGGGATCGGCCACGCCGTTCTGTGGGGCGGTGAGCCCGAGGGAGAGCTCGGCGCCGAGGACGGTGCGCACGTTCAGCTCGGCGGCCGCCTCCGCGAACCGGGCGACCCCGTACATGCCGTCGTGGTCGGTGAGGGCGATGGCCTCCAGCCCCAGCCGCGCGGCCTGCTCCACCAGCTCCTCGGGGTGGCTCGCGCCGTCGAGGAAGCTGAAGTTGGAGTGGCAGTGCAGCTCGGCGTAGGGCACCCGGTCCTCGGGCGCGGGCATCTCGGGCGGGACGTAGGGCCCGCGCTTGCGCGACCAGGCGGGGCTGTCGCCACCGTCGGCCTCGGGGCCTCCGGTGAGGCTCGAGCCGTCGCGCGGGCGCCCGGACAGCGCCGCCTCCAGCTCACTCCACGGTACGTCCGGGTTGTTCCATCCCATCCGGACAGTCGAACACACGTTCGATCATGACTCAACCGCCGACCTGGTCACGGTCAGGATCCGCGTCAGCACGACGCCGTTCTCCGAGGTGGTGGTGCAGCCACCGACCTCACCTGGACCCGCGACCCCTTCGACCGCCTCATCTGCGCCAAGGCCGTGGCCGGGCGCCGGCGGCTGCTGACCGAGAACCGCACCATCCGGAAGCACCTCGCGCCGGCGCGCTGGGACCGGCAGGGCTCAGTGCACCTGGACCTGGTCGCCGACCTGCAGGGTGTTGTAGAAGTTCAGCGAGTCGGCCTGCGACAGGTGCACGCAGCCCGCGGAGTACCTGTTCAGGCTGCCCTCGTGGAAGGCCACCCCTCCGTCGGCGAAGAACACCGAGTTGGGCATCGGGGCGTTGTCGTACTCCTTGCTCACGTGGTTCTTGTCCTTCCACTGCACGGTGAACGTGCCGACCGGGGTCGGTTCGCTGGGCGCACCGGGCATGATCGGCACCGGGCCCCCGACGACCTGGCCGTCGTTGATCAGCCACGCCTCCCGGCTCGCGAGGTCGACGCACGCCTTGGCCGTCACCGTGCACGGCGTCCCGTCCACCAGCTGCGGATCCGCGGGGTCCCCCGCCGGCGCGGTGCCGTTCGCCGGCGCCGTGCCGTTCGCCGGCGCCGTGCTCGGGCCCGGTGCCGCCATCGCGGACGGCCCCCCCAGCAGCAACGAGCCCACGCCCATCGCCGCCGCAGCAGTCGCCACGCCCGCCGTCCGACGCAGGTGCGACTGCTTGCTGTGCTTGCCCATACCGATCCTCACGCCGTCGAACGTCTTTCCTCCAACGACGCACCCGGACCGGGGAGGTTGCGCCGTTCGGCTCACCTTGCTGGGCCGGGTCGCTTCACCTGACGGCGCTACCTGCAGGTCTGTCGGCTTTGCGCGTTCCGCACCAGCGGCGATGCAGGATCCGGTGCAAACGTGTTGTGTGTCACACGGAGACCGCGCGGGCGGGCAGGTGCTCCTCGATCGCCCGCATCAGGGCCGCCTTCGGCTTGGCTCCTACGACCTGGGTTCATGTCGGCTCCTCGATGGGGCGGTCGAAGGCGCAGCGGGGCTCGGTCTGCGCGGTGATCTCCTCGCGGACGGCCGGCAGGCGGCCGATCCAGCCGTCCACCTCGGCGAGCTCGCGCTGGTGGACCGCCTGCGCGGCGGGGCATTTGCCCCGTCGGGCGCCCGCCCGCAGGCACTCGACGAACGGACGGACTCCTCCAGCGCGAACCCGAGGCCCACCAGCGACCGGGGATCTCCGCGACCACGCGGACGTGCTCGTCGAAGTCGCGGTAGCCGTCGGCGCGCCCGCGCACGGCCAGCAGGCCCCGTTGCTCGTAGTGGCGCAGCGCCCGGGTGCTCACCCCGGGCGCCCGGCCAGCTCACCGATCCGCACGCGGGCGACGCTGAACGCTGTCGCCGGCCCGAGATCGTCCTCAGGCCGGCGCGGGCTCCAACTTCTTCGCGCCGGTCATGATCGCGACCGCTTGCTCCATCGTGTGCGACTTCGGCGTGATCACACCGGCGCTCCCGCCGAGCCGCTGGATGTGGATGCGATCGGCCACCTCGAACACGTTGGGCATGTTGTGGCTGATGAGGATGACGCCCAGCCCCTGCTCCCGCAGGTCGCGCACCAGGTTCAGCACCTGGCCGGTCTCCCGGACACCGAGCGCCGCGGTCGGCTCGTCGAGGATCACGACCTTGCTGCCGAAGGCACCGGCGCGGGCCACCGCAACGGCCTGGCGCTGGCCACCGGAGAGCGTCTCCACGGCCTGGTTGATGTTCTGCAGCGTGCTGATGCCCAGGCGGTTGATGTAGTCGCTCGCCTGCTTCTTCATCGCGCCGGTGTCGAGCATCCGCAGCACCGAGCCGAGCGGGCCCTTGCGGCGGACCTCCCGAGCCAGGAAGAGGTTGCTGGCGATGTCGAGGGCGGGCGCGACGGCGAGCGTCTGGTAGACGGTCTCGATCCCGGCCGCGCGGGCGTCCTGGGGACGCTTGAACTGCACCTCCTTGCCGTCGACGGAGATGACGCCCTGGTCGGGGACCATCGCTCCCGACAGGCACTTGATCAGCGTCGACTTGCCGGCGCCGTTGTCCCCGATGACGGCGAGCACCTCGCCTGGGTAGAGCTGCAGGTCGACGCCCGAGAGTCCGACGACCATGCCGAACAGCTTGACGAGGCCTGTGGCCTCGAGTACGGGGGTGGTCATGCCTTCACGCTCCTGATCCACTGGTCGACCGAGACGGCGAGGATCACCAGGATGCCCACGGCGAGCACCTGGTAGTTGGGGTCGAAGCCGGCGAGCGCCAGACCGTTGTCGAAGACCTGCACGATCAGTGCCCCGATGAGCGAGCCGATGACCACGCCGCGCCCGCCGAACAGGCTGGTACCGCCGATGACCACGGCGGTGATGGACTCCAGGTTGGCGTTGGTGCCGCTGTTGGGGTCACCGCCGCCGACACGGCCGCAGACGATCCAGGCCGCGACCGCGACCGCGATGCCCGCCACCATGTACGCGCTGAGCAGGACGCGGTTGACCTGGATGCCCGCGAGGCGCGAGGCCTCCGCGTCGTCGCCGACCGCGTAGAGGTGCCGCCCCCACGCCGTGTAGCGCAGGGCGAACCCGATCGCCGCGTACAGCACGATCATCAGCACCACGCCGGTGGTGAGGTTCAGCGACCCGATCTTGATCGGCTGCGCGGTCCACAGGATGAAGGAGTCCTGCGGCAGCGCGATCGTCTGTCCCTTGGCGTAGATCAGCGTGATCGCGGTGAAGATGCTCAGCGTGCCCAGGGTGACGATGAACGGGGGCAGCTTGACCCGCGTGACCAGGAAGCCGTTGACCCCCTGGGCCAGCACGGCCAGCACCGCGCCGATGAGCAGCGCCAGCGCGCCCGGCACGCCGGAGTCGAACACCAGCTTCGCCATGACCAGCGACGACAGCACCATGATCGCACCGATCGACAGGTCGATGCCCGCGGTGAGGATGATCAGCGTCTGCCCCACGGCCAGCGACCCGACCACGGAGACCTGCTGGGCCACCAGCGAGAGGTTCTGCAGGGAGTAGAAGCGGGGGTTGAGCAGCGAGAACACCACGCCCGCGAGCACGAGCACGATGGCCGGGCTCAGCGCGGGCTGGCGGTGCAGCACCGCGTGGACCCGCTGCCCCAGCGTGGTGGGGCGGCCCCGGAGCTCGTCCAGGGGTGCGGGGGGTGCAGGAGGAGGGGCGTCTCGGGTGGTGTCGGTGGTCACGGGGACCCCTTTCGGTACGTCCATGGCCCGGAGGCACGACTGCGGGCCGTCGACGAGGAGATGTCTACTGCGGGCCGGCCAGTGTGGTCCGGCAACTCCGGCAGCGATAGGGCTCGGTCGGTCAGGCGCACCGCGCCGCGACCGGGCGCGGTGGGCGGACGTGCCGGCGAGGTCATGTGAGGCTCGCCGGCACGTCCGGCCCTATCGGGATGAGGGCCCAGCCCGGTGGGTCAGCCGCCCCAGCACGTGGCGGCGGCGGCGGTCGGGGACTGCATGGTGATGCCGCCGAACGGCTGGGTGGCGACCAGCGCGGTGCCGGTGTCGAAGAAGGACTTGCCGGCGGTGTCAGTGGGCTTGGGGCCGCCCTTGGCGAGCTGGGCGATGGAGTCGACGCCGAGGCTGGCCATCTTGCCCGGGTACTGGGTGGCGTCCGAGGCGAACTCGCCGCTCGTGACGAGCTTCAGACCGGCGCAGCTGCCGTCGATCGCATAGATCTTGGCCTGGGCGTTCTTGCCCCCGGCCTGCAGGGCGTTGAAGGCACCCTCACCGGCAGGCTCGTTGATCGCGTAGACGACGTTGATGTTCGGGTTGGCCGAGAGGCAGTTCTCCATGGCGGTGCGGCCACCGTCGACCGCGCCCTGGGTGGGCTGGTGGCACGCGATCGTGTAGCTGCCGCCGGAGTAGTTGCCCGTCGGAGCCTCCTTGCCGTTCTCGGTCGTGCTGCCGGGGTTGATGCCCATGCCCTCGAGGAAGCCGTGGTCGCGATCGATGTCGACGGAGACGACCTGGTTGTTGTAGAGGTCGAGCATCGCGATGATCGCGGGCTTGCCGCCGAGCGCCGCCGCCGCGTACTGGCCGTCGAGCTTGCCCGCCGCTTCGTTGTCGGTGGCGTAGGTGATGTCGGCGGTGGAGGCCGGGTTGGTAGCCGTGTCGAGCGCGATGACGAACAGCCCGGCCTGCTTGGCCTGGTTCAGCGCCGCGTTCACCGCATCACCGTTCGTGGTGATCATAATGCCCTTGTCACCGCGGGAGATGGCGTTGTCGATCGCGTTGATCTGCGTCTGGGTGTCGCCGTCCTTGGTGCCGGCGGCGACCGTGAGGTTGACGCCGTCCTTGGCCGCTGCGGTCTTGGCGTCGTTCTCCATCGAGACGAAGTACGGGTTCGTCAGCGTCTTGAGGATCAGCGAGACGCCGACCGGACCGCCGGCGGCCTGATTCGAGGAACCGGCCGTGCTCGACGAGCCACAGGCCGCGAGGGAGACCGCGGCGACCGCCGCGACCCCGGCGACGGCGATCCTCGTCCCGGTGCGCGACGGGCGTCGCTTCCCCGAAATCGGTGATGCCATGTCCATGGTGAGCCCTTCTGTCGTGTGGTCCCTCCGCCGGCCGGTGATGACCCCTGCATCCCGCCGTTGGGATAACGTTGTCTCGCCGATATTTGCCTGTGACCCCGATCACGTCAATACGCCGTGAAGGCGGCTGCTCACAACAGGTCGGTAACGAAGGACCCAGGATCGGACAACGATGCCTATACAGGACTCCGACGCACCGCAGGTGCGTCATCGCCCAACGATGCGGGACGTCGCGGCACTGGCCGGGGTGTCGCTCAAGACGGTGTCGCGGGTGGTGAACGGCGTCAGCAGCGTCGACCCCGGGCTCACCGCGCGGGTGCAGGACGCCGCCGGCAAGCTGGGTTACCGGCCGAACCTGACGGCCAGCAGCCTCCGGCGCAGCGACCGACGCACCTCCACCATCGGCATGCTCGTGGGAGACGTCGCCAACCCGTTCTCCGCGGCCCTGATGCGCACGGTGGAGGACGTCGCCCGCGAGCGGAAGACCGTGGTGCTCATCGGGAGCCTCGACGACGACCCCGCCCGCGAACCGGAGCTCGCCTCCGCGCTCATCGACCGCCGCGTCGACGGGCTCGTGATCATGCCGTCGAGCCACGACCACAGCTATCTGAGCACCGAGCGGAGCGCCGGCACCTGCCTCGTCTTCGTCGATCGCCCCCCGACCCACCTCGACGCCGACGCCGTCGTCGTGGACAACCACAACGGTGCGGTGACCGGCGTGCAGCAACTGCTCGACCACGGACACCGGCGCATCGCCTACCTCGGCGACCGCGCCTCCGTGGCCACCGCCTCGGCGCGCTTCGACGGCTACACGTGCGCCCTGGAGCTCGCACGCGTGCCCGTCGAGGAGCACCTCCTGCGACAGGACGTCACCGACGTCGACACGGCGATCGCGGTGACCACCGCGCTGCTGACCGGACCGAATCCGCCCACCGCCCTGTTCACCAGCCAGAACCTGGTGACCATCGGGGCCAGCCGGGCGCTGCGGACGCTCGGGCTGGAGAGCTCCGTGGCGATGGTCGGCTTCGACGACTTCCCGCTGGCGGACATGCTGCGGCCCGGGATCACCGTCGTGGCCCAGGACGTCGAGGCGATCGGCCGGCTGGCCGCGACGGTCCTGTTCCGGCGGCTGGACGGCGACACCGCCCCCTCGCACACCTACGTGGTGCCCACCCGGCTGATCCAGCGCGGATCGGGGGAGATCGCGGGGCCCGCGCCCGGTCAGTCGTAGATCCCCGTCACCCACCACCGCCCCTCCCGGACGACGAGCAGGAACGCCGCGCCGTCCTCCCCCACCACCTGCACCCTGCTGCTCGCGACGGCACTCGGCGCCCACCACCGCTGCTGCACCGGCCACGGCCCCGCCCAGCCCTGCACGACCCTGCTCCCGCCCCCGTCGACGACGAGGCGGTGCGGGGGCGCCGTCAGCAGGTCGGGAGCGGCGAGCCGCACCGGCCCGTCCTCGGCGTCGAGCAGCTCGGCGGGCAGCGGCTGCAGCGGCACGGTGGCCGGCGACGGCGCGGGCAGCCGCCCCGGCCACGACGGCGGCGTCTCCCGTACCGCGGCCCCTCCGGTGGACCGGCGGGTGGGCACGCGGCGGCGGTTCGTGGAGCGGGGGTGTCGGGGGGCGCCCGCCCCGCCGGCGGCAGGTCGCTTCCCGACACCGGCAGCCGACGGGCTCGACGCGCCTCGGGGCCGGTCGGTGGGGTCGTCCGAGGCGGGCAGCGCCCCCGTGGACCTCCGCCCCGGGCCGCCACCGGTGATCACCGGGTCGGGACCGTGGGCCGCGTCAGAGACGGCCGCCGGTCCCCGATCGGTGATCACCGCACGGGGACGCCCGTTCCCGGCCTCCTCCGCGGCCGCCGCCCCGCTCCCCGCGTGCCGCCCGCGCGTGATCATCGGGTCGGGACGCACGACCGCTCCCCGTGCTGTGGCACGTCGCGAACCGTCGATCACCGGTACCGGCGCTCCGGCCCGGACCTCCGCGGCCCCGGCCCGCGCACTCGCCCCTCCCGTGATCACCGGTTCGGGACGCGTGACCGCACCACGTGCGGCGCCAGGTCCCGAACCCTCGATCACCGGACCGGGATCGGGCCGGCCCGCGACCTCCGACGCGGGGCGCTCGTCGCCCCAGGGCACCAGCCGCACCTGCTCGGCGGGATCGCGCCCGCCGACGAGCACCGCGGTGACCACGGCCTCGGGCCCCAGCAGGGCCTGGACCCGCACCAGCGCGCGGCCGGCCCGCTCGTCGGACTCGCCGACATCGCCCCACAACCCCATCTGCAGCGCACCCGCGGCGACCGTCTCCTCCGGCACGAGCCACAGCCGGGACACCGCGCCGGGGCCACCGGGCACCTCCTCCGGCGCCGGGTCCCCGGCCGGGCCGGCGGCTCCGCCGGAAACCGGACGCTGCCGGGCCGAGCGGGTGAGCCAGGCGTCGAGCTGCCAGCGGACGCGGTCGACGGTGCCGGACGGGGTGAGCGGCTCGGCGCAGCGCCAGACGCGGTGCAACTCCTCCCCCGACACCGTCCGCGCCGCCACCCCGAGCCGCGTGCACGACAGCCCGTGGCCGGCCAGCGTGTGGTGCAGCCGCTCGGCCAGCCCGCGGGCAGCGAACGCGGCGGCGTCGACCCGGTCGACGGGAGGGTCCAGCTCGACCTCGACCGTCAGCTCCTCGGGCGGGCGACGGCGCACCGGTGGGCGGGGGTCCAGGCCGCGGGCGAGGCGGTGACACAGCACGGCGTCGGCCCCGAAGCGGGACGCGACGTCGTCGGCGTCGAGGGTGGCGAACGCGCCCAGGCTGCGCAGCCCGAGCCTGCCCAGCAGCCCGACCAGCTCGGAGCGGTCGACGTCAGGTTCGCGGTCGAGCTCCTCGACCCCGAGCGCGGCGAGGAATGCGGGCGTGTCGCCCGGGGCGACCGACAACCCCCGCCGGGCGGCGAGGACGGCGGCGAACAGCCCGTCGGCGAACCCCACCTGGCACTCCACGCCGGTGCGCGCCGCGACCTGGTCCACCAGCCGTTCGGCTGCGGGCAGCTCGCCACCGAAGAACCCGACAGGCCCCTTGGCCGCGAGCGCCACGAGCCCCGGCCGCACCACCTCCACCCCCGGCGCCAGCTCCTCGACGGCGACCACGACGGGCTCGAACGCGCGGGCGTCCCGGTCGGGGTCGGGGGCGAGGACGGCGAGATCGGGGCAGCGGGCCTGGGCCTCCCGGCGGCGCAGGCCGCGCCGGATCCCTTGCGCCCTGGCCACCGCCGAGCAGGCCAGCACCCGGTTGGCCACGAACACCGCCGCGGGCCGGTGCGGGGGCACGTGCGCGGCGCGGGCGGCTGCGGTGACCGGCCAGTCGGGGCACCACAGCGCCAGCACCTGCACCGGGGCAGCGCTCACGACGCCCCACCGACCGTGATCGGCACCTGCGGGACATGAGCTGCGCCGGTGCAGCTCATGTCCCGCGAACGCTGATCATCACCCCGACCGACGTGCCTCCGGGGAGCGGTGGCGGAACGTGATCGGCGTCCGCGGTGCAGGAGCTGCACCGGTGCACGTCCCGCACCGCACGCGGCGGTCATGCCGGCCTCCACGGCCCGGGCGCGGGGCGGCGGAGCGGGCCGGGGTTCAGGCGGCCGGTGACGGTCGCGGGCCGCACCCGGACCCGACCCGCGCGCACCCCGACCCCGACCCGCGGAGGGTGGTCGTGGCCACCCCGCTGATCCCGGGCGAAGGGCGCCCCGACGATCTCCGCCGGCCGCCTTCTGCCCGTGAACAGCGGGAGGGAGGCGGTGTGCCCACTGGCGTCCACCAGGGCAGGAGGGGAACGCCACCCGCCCGGGATCGCCGGGCCACCGGTGGTCGGGAGCCCTCCCCCCGCGATCGCCCGGCCGCGGGACAGCGGCCCTCCGCTGGTCAACAGCCCTCCGTCCATGATCGCCCCGCCGCCGGGCAGCGGCCCTCCGGCCGCGGAGGTCGGGAGCCACCCGCCCGTGATCGGTGGGAGGGGGCGCGGGCGTCGCCTGCCGGGGCGGCCCATCACCCCGCCACCCGGACCGGGCTCGGCACCGGATGCTCCTGCTCGCCGCCCACCGCCCCACCGGAGGCGGGCAGCAGCAGCCGTGCGGTGCGCCCGGCCGAGGCGATGCCGCGTCCGCGCAGCCACACGCGGGCCCGACGCGCACACAGCCGTCCGCTTCCGCCGTCGGCCCCGGTCCCGACGCCCCTCCACTGCACGTCGGTGCAGCTCAGCTCGACGTCGGCCCCGGGCCAGGGACCCAGAGCCAGCAGCACCGCACCGCGCTGCCGGGCCCGGGCGGCGAGCCGCCGGCGGTCGGCCGCACGCACCCCGGCCCGCTCGGTGCCCGCGACGGCGACGATGTCCATGCCGTCGAGCAGGGCGGTGGAGACCGCCAGCAGGTCGGTGCCGGGGTGCGGCACCAGCGCCAGCCGGTCGAGCCGCACACCCGCCTCGGCGGCGGCCACCAGCCCCAGCTCCGGGCGCCCGACCACCCCGATCCACGCCCCGCCTCCGGACGCCCCGGCGAGCAGGGCCAGCAGCAGCGACGTGGCCCCCGGCCCGCCCGGGACGGCGACGGTGGACCCGCGGCGCAGTCCCCCGGCGGGCAGCAGCCGGGCCAGCGGCGCCACCACCGGCAGCACCCGGCCACCGGCCGCCGGACCGAGGGACACGTCGTCGTCGGGCGTCGCCACGGGCCGCACGCCCGCTGTGCGGTCCTCCAGTCCGCGCAGCAGTCCCCGCGCCACTTCCAGCCGGCTGGCGGCATCGGGCCGCACCCCGCCCGCTCCGCTTCTTCCGAGCACGCTGCGCACAGCGGCGTCACCCACGGCATACCTCCCGGCAGTCACGCCGCGGGGAAGTCGGCGAGATCGAACGTCTGTTCGAACTCTAACCCGGCCGAAAGGGTCCTCTCAAGCCCTGCCCGGGTGACACCCGCGACGACCCGGCGTACACATCCCGGCGACGACCGCGCTCACGGCCGGACGGCGCAGCGCGAGCCGACTGCCGTGTCACGCGCGGGGCCGCAGCCGCAGCCCCTGCATCCCGCCGTCCACGGCCAGCGAGGTACCGGTGGTCGAGCCGGCACCGGGCCCGGCCAGGTACGCGACGGCGTGCGCCACCTCGGCCGCCGACACCAGCCTGCCGTGCGGCTGGCGCGCCTCGAGCGCGGCCCGCTCGCCGTCCGGGTCGGAGGCCTGGTCGAGCAGCCTTCCGATCCACGGGGTGTCAGCGGTGCCCGGGTTGACGGCGTTCACGCGGATGCCGTCGCCCAGCAGGTCCGCGGCCATCGCCAGCGACAGCGACAGCACGGCGCCCTTGCTCGCCGAGTACAGCACCCGCGACGGCAGCCCTGCGGTCGCGGCGATCGAGCAGGTGTTCACGATCGCCGCCCGCCCCGGCTCCCGGGCCCCGGCCTCGCGCAGCGCAGGCAGCGCCGCGCGGGTGACGCGCGCCAGGCCGACGACGTTGACGTCGAGCACGTGGTGCCACTCCGCGTCGTCGTTGTCGGCCACTCCGCCGACCGCACCGATCCCGGCGTTGTTGACGAGCACGTCCAGGCCACCCAGCGCCGTGACCGCCTCGGCGACGGCGGCGCGCACGGACGCGTCGTCGGTGACGTCGGCCTGCACGGCGACGCCACCGGCGGGGGCCTCGGCGCGATCGCGGTCCAGCACGGCCACGCGCGCGCCCCGGGCCGTCAGCTCCGCGGCGATCGCCGCCCCGATGCCCGACGCACCGCCCGTGACCAGCGCGGTCATCCCCTCGAAGTCACCCATCTCAGGCCCTCCCGAGGTGGCCGGGCCGGACGGCGGTCGGGTGTTCGCGTCCTGGAACTGCGTGGCAGGGCAGGTGCATGGACCATCTCCTTCGTCGGAATCGAACGTCAGTTCGACTTGTGCACATCTCCGCCCACAGCTGTGGACAACTCGGGCGGCCTGTGGATGACGGCCACGGCGAGGTCGGCCACCACGTCACCGGGCACGTCCCGGTCCGTGCGCCACACCGCGTCCGTGGTGAGCCGGAGGTCGGTGCCGTCCACCGGCAGGACCAGCACCGGCTCGCCCACGAACGCCTTGTGGGTGGCCCCCGTCTCCAGGCCGACGATCGTGAACGCCTGCCCGGCCGCGACGATGTGCGCGAGGTCGGCCGGATGGTGACTGTCGAGCTCGATGCGCCGCACCACCCCGTGCCGGACGAGCAAGTCGTCGGTGGGCTTGTAGACCGACGGAGCGGCGTCCTGGCTGATCGAGGCGTAGGGCAGCCAGGCCAGCTCGCCGAGGCGCACCGACGTCCGGCCGTCGAACCCGGTGCCGGACCCGACCGCGACCCCGGCGGGCTGCTCGTCGACCCGCACGGTGGTGAGATCGGCACCGGTGACGCGGCCGTGCACGAAGGCGATGTCGATCTCCCGGGCCCGCACGGCGCGCACCAACGGCGCGGTGTTGTCGGGATGCAACCGGACGTCCAGGCCCGGCAGCCGCGCGAGGCCGTGCAGCCGAGCGAGGAAGGTGTCACGGACCTCGGGGGCGACGTCCGGCGCCACCCCCACGACGACGGAGCGGCGCTGCGGGCCGGTCGTGCGCACGACGGCGGCGAGCGCGTCGAACCGGCCAACGACGTCGCGCGCGTGCGGCAGCAGCGCCTCGCCCGCGGCCGTGAGCGCGACCCGGTGGTGGGTGCGCACGAAGAGGTCGGCGCCGAGCTCGCGCTCGAGGTCGCGGATCCGCCTGCTCAACGGGGACGCGGCCATCCGCAGTCGCTCGGCGGCACGGGTGAAGTGCAGCTCGTCGGCGACGGCGAGGAAGTAGCGCAGGTGGAACATCTCCACGGTGTGACCGTAGCGGTCCTGTGGACAAGTCGGGATCGGTCGTGGCCCGGTGACGGTGGGCCGAACTACGGTCGGATCATGACCAGGCGATCGGTGCGGATCGGCAACTTCTCGGGCTACCTCGGTGATCGGTACACCGCGATCGACGAGGTGATGGCAGGCGACCAGGTCGACGTCCTGATGGGCGACTACCTGGCGGAGGTCACCCTCGCGGCGCTCGCGGCCGGGTACCGCCGCGACGCCGGCGGTGGGTACGTCGCCTACTTCCTGCAGCAGGTGAGGCCGCATCTCGCCGCCATCGCGGAACGCGGCGTCAAGGTCGTCACCAACGCCGGCGGCTTCGACCCGGCCGGGCTGGCGGAGGCCCTGCGCGGCCTGATCGCCGAGGCCGGGGTGAGCCTGCGGGTCGCGCACGTCGAGGGTGACAACGTGCTGGACGAGCTCGCGACGTACCACGCCGAAGGCCACGGCATGGAGCACCTCGACACCGGTGCCCCGCTCAAGGACTGGGGCGTCGAGCCGATCGCGGCCAACGCCTACCTCGGCGGCTTCGGCATCGCCGCGGCGCTGGGGGCGGGCGCCGACATCGTCGTCACCGGACGGGTCACCGACGCCTCGCTCACGGCGGGCCCGGCCGCGTGGTGGCACGGCTGGACGCCGGACGACTACGGGCCGCTCGCCGGCGCCGTCACCGCGGGCCACATCATCGAGTGCGGCGCCCACGCCACGGGCGGCAACTTCTCCGGCTTCCGCGACGTGCCCGGCATGCTCAAGCCCGGCTTCCCCATCGCGGAGGTCGCGGCCGACGGCAGCAGCGTGATCACCAAGCACGCCCGCGACGGCGGCATGGTCACGGTCGACACGGTCACGGCCCAGCTCGTCTACGAGATCCAGGGCCCCCGCTACCTCAACCCCGACGCCACGGTGCACCTCGAGACGGTGCAGCTGAGCCAGGTGGGGACGGACCGCGTGGCGATCGCGCCGGTCGCGGGCTCGGCACCGCCGCCCACGGCCAAGGTCGCGGTGTTCGCGCCGATCGGCTACGAGATCTCGCAGATGCTGTTCTGCACCGGCCCGGACGTCGCGGTGAAGGTGGCGCTGCTGCGCGCCCAGCTCCGCGCGCAGCTCGAGGGGTACGTCGACGAGCTGGACGTCACCGCGCTGGGCACGGCGGCCGAGGATCCGGCCACGCAGTGGGAGGCCACCGTCGGAATCCGGGTCATGGCCACGGCACGGGATCCCGAGCCGCTGCGGCGGTTCGCCCCCGCCGTCGGCAGCCTCTACCTGCAGGGCTTCCCCGGCTTCCACCACGACGGGCACGCCCAGCGGGTGAGCGAGCCGTGGTCGCGCATCGACTACTGGCCCGCGCTGCTGCCTGCCGAGCTGGTGCCCCACCGCGCCGTGCTCGACGACGGCACGGTGCTGGAGGCGCCGGTGCCGTCCACGTCGTCGGTGGAGCCGCAGCCCGTGCAGCCGGAGCCACCGGCGCCGGTCACCGGGGGACGCCGGGTGCCGCTCGGCACGCTCGCCCACGCCCGCAGCGGCGACAAGGGCGGCAACGCCAACGTCGGCATCTGGGTGCCCGCCCCCGACGCGTGGGAGTGGCTGCGCACCACGCTCTCCACCGAGGGCATCCGCGCGCTGCTCCCCGAGGCGAAGGACCTGGAGATCGTCCGCCACGAGTTCCCGCATCTGCGCGCGGTGCACGTCGTGCTCAAGGGGCTGCTCGGCACCGGCGGCTCGTCGAACCTGCGGGTGGACCAGATCGGCAAGTCGGTCGGCGAGTACCTCCGGTCCAAGCACGTCACCGTTCCCGAGGCACTCCTGGAGACCGCACGTGGCTGACTCCCTGACCGACCGGATCGCGGCCACCGTCGCGCACCCCGCCACCGACGACTTCTTCAACGTCCACGGCGCACTCGACGAGGTGCTCGCGGGCCTCGGGCTCTCCGCCGAGGACACCGGAGGTTCCATCACCTTCGAAGGTGCCGACCCCGTGGTGCCCAGCCCGCTGCGGCTCGGGGCGGCGTCGGCGCTGGCGCTGGTGGCCAAGTCGGTCGCGGTCGCGGCGCTGCACCGCGCCCGCGGCGGGCCCGGCCAGGACATCGCGATGGACCTGCGCGTGGCGCCGCACCGGCTCTGCCCGTTCTACGACCGGCGCTGGGAGCTGCTCAACGGCTATCCGGCCGCCACGCCGTCCAACCCCACGCAGGCGCTGGGCTTCATGTTCCACCGCACCCGCGACGACCGCTGGGTGATGCCGCTCAACCCGTACCCGAAGATCAAGGTCGCGGCGCAGAAGCTGCTGGGCACCCCGGACGACCCCGAGGCGGTCGCGGCGGCCATCGCCCGCTGGGACGGCCACGAGCTGGAGGAGGCCGGTGCCGCCACCGGCGTCGTCATGCCGCTGGTGCGCACGCCCACGGAGTTCCTCGCCGAGGCCCAGTACCGCGATCACCTCGCGCACGCGCCGATCGTCGAGATCCGGAAGATCGGCGAGAGCGCCTCGGAGCCGCTGAGGCCGGGTGCGGAGCAGCCGCTCGACGGCATCCGGGCGCTGGGCATGGGCCACGTCATCGCCGGGGCCGGGGTGGGCCGCACGCTCGCCCTGCACGGCGCCGACGCGCTCAACCTGTGGCGCCCCACCGAGCTGGAGCACGACACCACCTACGTCACGGCCAACGTCGGCGTCCGGTCCGCCACGCTGAGCCCCCACCGCGACCGCGAGCGCATCCGCGCGCTGCTTGCCGGCGCCGACGTGTTCTACGCCAACCGCCGCCCCGGCTACCTCGCCTCGATCGGGCTGTCGGCCGAGGAGGCCGCCGAGATCCGTCCGGGGATCATCCACGCCACCAACTCGCTCAACGGCACGTCCGGGCCGTGGGCCGACCGCGTCGGGTTCGACCAGACGGCCGGCGCGCTCACCGGCATGGCCGATCTCGAAGGCGGCGGCGGGGCACCACGGCTCTCGCCGATACTCGTGGTCAACGACTACATCGTGTCCTGGCTCACGGCGGCCGGTGTCGCCGCCGCGCTGGGCCGACGGGCGCGCGAGGGCGGCAGCTGGGCGGTGCACGTCTCACTCAGCCGGGTGGCGTCGTGGATCCTCGGGCTGGGGGTGTTCGACCTCGGCTACGCCCAGGAGATCGCCGACACCGGCGGCGAACACGCCTATCTCGACCCCGAGACGTTCACCGCCGACACCCCGATGGGCCGCTACCAGGGCGTCACCGACCAGGTCCGGATGTCGGCCACGCCGGGCCGCTACCGACACGTGCTGGTGCCGCGCGGATCGTCACGACCCGAGTGGGTGAGCTAGCCCAACAGCGCTCCCAGATCAAGACTGGGACTACTCCGTTCGGCCGTACACACTGAGCCACATGCTCGTGGTGCTGGTCCCCGCCCACAACGAGGAGAACACCCTTCCGGAGGCTCTGGGGTCACTGTCCGCGCAAAGCGTCGTACCCGACCAGGTGGTCGTGGTCGCCGACGACTGCAGTGACGGCACCGTCGCCGTGGCCACCCGGCTCGGTGCCGACGTCGTGGAGACAGCGGGCAACACCGCGCGCAAGGCCGGCGCGCTCAACCAGGCCCTCGACACGCTGCTGCCCACCCTCGCCGACGGCGACCTCGTGCTGGTCATGGACGCCGACTCGGCGATCGTGCCCGGCTTCCTCGCCGCCGCGTGCACATGGTTGCGCGGGCGCCCGGGCACCGGCGCCGTGGGCGGGGTCTTCACCGGACGACCCGGTTGCGGGCTCCTCGGAGCGCTGCAGCGCAACGAGTACGCCCGCTACGCCCGCGAGGTCGGGCGCCGTCGGGGCCGGGCGACGGTGCTCACGGGCACCGCGACGCTGTTCCGCGCGCGGGTGCTGCGGGAGATCGCCGACGCCCGCGGCGATGTCCTGCCCGGCCGTCACGGGTCGGTGTACGACACGCGGGCGCTCACCGAGGACAACGAGATCACCCTCGCCGCGAAGACCCTCGGATACGCGGCCGCATCACCCTCGGAGTGCGGGGTGGTCACCGAGTTGATGACCACCTGGGCCGACCTGTGGCACCAGCGGCTGCGGTGGCAACGCGGGGCGCTGGAGAACCTGCGTGCCTATGGCCTGACCCGGGTCACGCTGCCGTACGCCGCGAAGCAGGCCGCCATGTACGCCGGGATCGTGGCCGTCACGCTGTTCCTGCTGGCCACGACACTGTTCGCAGCGCACGGGGAGCTCGGCGCTCCGCGCGGGTTCTGGCTCGGCGTCGCCGCGCTGTTCGTCGTCGAGCGGGTCTGGACCGTGCGCGGCCAGGGACGGCGCGGGATGGCGCTGGCCGCGCCGATCGTCGTCGAGTTCGGCTACGACCTGTTCCAGCAGGCGGTGTTCCTACGCGCCGCCGCGGACGCGCTCGTCCGTCGCGCGGCCTACTGGCACCACCCGGCGGTCCCGCTGGTCACCCGGGAGGTCTGAGGAACGTGTACGGCAAGTTCGGCAGTACCGCGCTGACCGCGATGCCGGTCGGCGTCGTGGTGGTCGGCGGGCTGGAGGTGCTCTGGTACGTGGTGGCCGGGTGCACGCTGCTGGCCGCGGCGTTCGCCCTGGGCCGGCTGCTCCCCCGCCGCCGGCGGTGACCGGCATGATCACCCGTCGCGCAACCTGATGCAGGTGACGACCTGCTCCAGGTTGCGCGAGCCGTGATCACCGTCGCGGCGCCGCCACCGCGGGCCGACCGGCGCACCCGGACGTGCCGACTCGCGGGCCGGCGGCTTCGCCCGTGATCAGTGGGCGAAGTGGCGGGTGCCCGTGTGGTACATCGTGATGCCGGCCTTGGCCGCGGCCTCGGTCGACTCCGCGTCGCGCACGGAGCCACCCGGCTGCACCACGGCGCGCACCCCGGCGTCGAGCAGCACCTGCAGGCCGTCGGCGAACGGGAAGAACGCGTCCGACGCCGCCACGGACCCCGCGGCCCGCTCACCTGCGCGGGAGACGGCGAGCTGCGCAGCGTCCACACGGTTGACCTGCCCCATCCCGACGCCGACGGCCGCGAGGCCCGACGCCAGCAGGATCGCGTTGGACTTCACCGCACGGCAGGCCCGCCAGGCGAACGCGAGGTCGGCGAGCACCTCGTCGGACGCCTGCTCGCCGGTGGCGAGCGTCCAGTTGGCGGGGTCGTCGCCGGGAGCGTCGATGGCGTCGCGCTCCTGCAGCAGCACCCCGCCGGAGATCGGGCGCATCTCGACGCCGCCCTGCTGCGCGGGCGTGGCGAGGCGCAGCACGCGCACGTTCTTCTTCCGTGCGAGCACCTCCAGCGCGCCGTCGGCGTAGGACGGGGCCAGCACGACCTCGGTGAAGATCTCGGCGACCTGTTCGGCCATCGCGACGCTGACCTCGGTGTTCGTGGCGATCACGCCGCCGAACGCGCTGACCGGGTCGGTGGCGTGCGCCTTGCGGTGGGCGTCGGCGACGTCGGTGCCGATCGCGATGCCGCACGGGTTGGCGTGCTTGATGATCGCGACGGTCGGGGCGTCGCCGTGGTCGTGCGCGGCGCGCCATGCGGCGTCGGAGTCGACGTAGTTGTTGTACGACATCGCCTTGCCGTGCAGCTGCTCGGCGTCGGCCAGCCCGCCCGCGCCCGAGACGTACAGCGCGGCGGCCTGGTGCGGGTTCTCGCCGTAGCGCAGGGTGGCGCAGCGCTCCCAGCTGCCGCCGACCCAGCTCGGGAAGATCCCGCCTTCGGGGTCGGGGGCGAGCACGTTGTCCATCCAGGTCGCGACGGCGACGTCGTAGGTGGCGGTGTGGCGGAACGCGTCGGCCGCGAGCAGCCGCCGGTCCTCCAGCGCGAACCCGCCGTTCTTGACCTGCTCGAGCACCCACTCGTAGCGCTCGGGATCGACGACGACGGCCACGCTGTCGTGGTTCTTCGCCGAGGCCCGCACCATCGCGGGGCCCCCGATGTCGATCTGCTCGACACACTCGGCGGGCGCCGCGCCGGACGCGACCGTCTCGGTGAACGGGTAGAGGTTGCTCACCAGCAGGTCGAACGGGGCGATGTTCAGCTGCTTGAGCTGCGCGAGGTGCTCAGGCTTGCGGGTGTCGGCCAGCAGGCCGGCGTGCACGCGGGGGTGCAGCGTCTTCACGCGGCCGTCGAGGCACTCGGGGAAGCCGGTGAGCTCCTCGACGGGCGTGACGGGCACGCCTGCGTCGGCGATGCGCTGCGCCGTGGAACCGGTGGAGACGATCTCGACGCCCAGCGCGTGCAGCCCGGTGGCCAGCCCCAGCAGCCCGGCCTTGTCGTAGACGCTGATCAGCGCCCGCTTGACGGGACGTCGTTCACCGGCACGCTGCGCGGATGGTTCGCTCGCGAGCTCGCTCACGGGATGGTCACCTCTCGTCCGTTCACGGTGGCCCCCTGCCGGGCCAGCGCGGCGACGGTGCCCACGAGCAACCGCCGCTCCTCGATCTTGATGCGTTCGTGCAGTGCCTCGACGGTGTCGCCCGGCTCCACCGCGACGGCCGCCTGCGCCAGCACGGGGCCGGTGTCCATGCCCTCGTCGACGATGTGCACCGTGGCCCCCGTGAGCTTGACGCCGTAGGCCAGGGCGTCGGCCACCCCGTGGGTGCCGGGGAACGACGGCAGCAGCGCGGGATGCGTGTTGATCATCGGGGCGCCCACGCCCGCCAGGAACCCCGGGCCGAGGATCTTCATGAAGCCCGCGCTCACGACGAGGTCGGGGCGGTGCTCGGCGACGGCCTTGGCCAGCGCGGCGTCCCAGGCGGCCCGGTCGGCGTGGTCCTTGACGCGCACCGTGAACGTCGGGATGCCGGCGCGCTCGGCGCGGGCGAGCCCCTCGATGTCGCCGCGGTCGGCCCCGACGGCGACGACCTGCGCGGGGAGGTCGGGGGCGTCGAGCAGCGACTGCAGCAGCGTGCCCGACCCGGACACCAGGACCACGACCCGTGCCGGGACGGGGATCTGGACCCGGTAGGGCGGACGCGACGGCGCGGACACGCGGGCTCCTCGGCGGACGGGGGATGCAGGAAGACCCCTCCAGCCTAGGCCGCGGCGCAGGTCACACCCCGGTCGGCGTCGCGGGAGGCCCCGTTGCGGTGGCGCCGGCGGTGTCCGCCCGCCACCCCGGGCGCAGCTCGGTCCCTAGCGGACCGGACGGATCAGTCGCATAGCCGTCGAAACACCCACGGCAGTCCCGTCGGGGAGTGGGCCCGGTGTGGGCTGAATCGTCCTGGTGATCGTGCCTACTTCTGCTCCGCCGCCGCGGCCGCCTGCCGGGCGCGCAGCGCGACGAGCTCGGCGACGGTGCGGGGCGCGGGCTCGTCCTCGTCCTCGTCCTCGTCCGCGGGCCGGTTCCGCGTTGCGGAGGGGTGCGAGTCGATGCCGGACCGGTCCCGATCACGGCTCTCCCCGACCGCCCGGTCCTCGTCGAGCCCCTCGCCGAGCCCGTCGTCGGCGGGCTCGTTGCCGGGGCGCCGATCGGATCGGTCGTGGTCCGCGCTGTCCGCGCGTTCACCGTCCTCGTCCTCGTCAGCACGGTCCTCGTCAGCACGGCCGTCAGCGCGGCCGTCGTCAGCACGGTCCTCGTCAGCACGGCCGTCAGCGCGGCCGTCGTCAGCGCGGTCCTCGTCAGCGCGGTCCTCGTCAGCACGGCCGTCGCTGCGGCCGCGCGCGTCCCCGCCGTGGTCCTCCGCGCCGCCGTCCCCGTCGCTCGTGCCGGCCTGCCCCCCCTCGGCCGCCTCCGCCTCCGCCTCCGCCCGCGCCCGGC
>NZ_JAOPWR010000316.1 GCF_025965585.1 Pseudonocardia sp. | reverse complement strand
CCGCCCCGAAGGCCGCCGGCCCCGCCGCGCCCGTGGCGAAGCCCGCCGCCGCGCCTGCCAAGCCCGCCGCAGGCTCCACCACGCAGGCCGCGAAGAGCGCCCCCGTCGGCAGCGGCGGCGAGACCATCCCGCTGCGCGGCGCCGCGGGCGCCGTGGTCAAGAACATGAGCGCCTCGCTCGCCGTGCCCACCGCCACGAGCGTGCGCGCGGTGCCGGCCAAGCTGCTGTCGGACAACCGGATCGTCATCAACAACCAGCTCAAGCGCACCCGCGGCGGCAAGATCTCCTTCACCCACCTGATCGGCTTCGCCGTGGTGCAGGCGCTCGCCGACTTCCCGACGATGAACCGCCACTTCGTCGAGACCGACGGCAAGCCCACGGTCGTGCAGCCCGAGCACGTCAACATCGGCCTCGCGATCGACCTGCCCGGCAAGGGCGGCCAGCGCTCGCTCGTCGTCGTCTCGATCAAGGGCTGCGAGGCGATGAACTTCGCCCAGTTCTGGTCCGCCTACGAGGACATCGTCCGCAAGGCCCGCAACGGCGCGCTCACCGGCGACGACTTCGCCGGCACGACCATCAGCCTCACCAACCCGGGCACGCTGGGCACCAACCACTCGGTGCCGCGGCTGATGCAGGGCCAGGGCACCATCGTCGGCGTCGGCGCGATGGAGTACCCCGCCGAGTTCCAGGGCGCCAGCGAGGAGCGCCTCTCCCAGATCGGCGTCAGCAAGATCATCACGCTGACCTCCACGTACGACCACCGCATCATCCAGGGCGCCGAGTCCGGCGACTTCCTGCGTCGCGTCCATCAGCTGCTGCTCGGCGAGGACGGCTTCTACGACGGCATCTTCCGCTCGCTGCGGGTGCCCTACGAGCCCATCCGCTGGGTGCAGGACATCCCCGAGGGCGAGGTCGACAAGACCGCCCGCGTCATCGAGCTCATCGACGCCTACCGCACGCGCGGCCACCTGATGGCCGACACGGACCCGCTGAACTACCGCCAGCGCCGCCACCCCGACCTGGACGTGCTCTCCCACGGCCTCACCCTGTGGGACCTCGACCGCGAGTTCGCCGTCGGCGGCTTCGGCGGCCAGGTGCGGATGAAGCTTCGCGACGTTCTCGGCCTGCTGCGCGACTCCTACTGCCGCAGCATCGGCACCGAGTACATGCACATCGCCGAGCCCGAGCAGCGCGCGTGGCTGCAGCAGCACATCGAGGTCCCGCACCGGAAGCCCAACTCCGCCGAGCAGAAGTACGTGCTCTCCAAGCTCAACGCGGCCGAGGCGTTCGAGACCTTCCTGCAGACCAAGTACGTCGGCCAGAAGCGGTTCTCCCTCGAGGGCGGCGAGACCGTCATCCCGCTGATGGACGCCGTGCTGGACAAGGCCGCCGAGCACGAGCTCGACGAGGTCGTCATCGGCATGCCGCACCGCGGCCGCCTCAACGTGCTGGCCAACATCGTCGGCAAGCCGATCAGCCAGATCTTCCGTGAGTTCGAGGGCAACCTCGACCCCGGCCAGGCCCACGGCTCCGGTGACGTCAAGTACCACCTGGGCGCCGAGGGCAAGTACTTCCGGATGTTCGGCGACGGCGAGACCGTGGTGTCGCTGGCCTCCAACCCGAGCCACCTCGAGGCCGTGGACCCCGTGCTCGAGGGCATCGTCCGCGCCAAGCAGGACCTGCTCGACAAGGGCCACGCCGACGGCTACACCGTGCTGCCGCTGATGATGCACGGCGACGCGGCGTTCGCCGGCCAGGGCGTGGTGGCCGAGACGCTGAACCTCGCGCTGCTGCGTGGCTACCGCACCGGCGGCACCGTGCACGTCGTGGTCAACAACCAGGTCGGCTTCACCACCGCCCCGGAGCACTCGCGCAGCTCGCAGTACTGCACCGACGTGGCGAAGATGATCGGCGCGCCGGTCTTCCACGTGAACGGCGATGACCCCGAGGCGTGCGTCTGGGTGGCCAAGCTGGCCGTCGAGTACCGCGAGCGCTGGCACAACGACGTCGTGATCGACATGATCTGCTACCGCCGCCGTGGCCACAACGAGGGCGACGACCCCTCGATGACCCAGCCGTCGATGTACGACGTGATCGACGCCAAGCGCAGCGTCCGCAAGATCTACACCGAGTCGCTGATCGGCCGCGGCGACATCTCCATGGAGGAGGCCGAGCATGCGCTCAAGGACTTCTCCAACCAGCTCGAGCACGTGTTCAACGAGGTCCGCGAGCTCGAGAAGGCCCCCGTCCGGATCAGCCCGTCGGTCGAGCACGAGCAGCTCGTGCCCGCCGACCTCGACACCTCGATCCCCCTGGAGGTGGTCCACCGGATCGGCGATGCGCACGTCGAGCTGCCCGAGGGCTTCACCGTCCACCCGCGCGTCAAGCCGGTGCTGGAGCGGCGGCTGAAGATGTCGCGCGAGGGCAACGTCGACTGGGCCTTCGGCGAGCTGCTGGCCCTGGGCTCACTGGTGATGGACGGTCGGCTCGTGCGTCTGTCGGGCCAGGACACCCGGCGCGGCACGTTCGTGCAGCGGCACTCCGTGGTGATCGACCGGAAGACCGGCGAGGAGTACTTCCCGCTGCGCAACCTGTCGCAGAACCAGGAACGCTTCCTGCCCTACGACTCGGCGCTCTCGGAGTTCGCGGCCGTCGGCTTCGAGTACGGCTACTCGGTTGCCAACCCCAACGCGTTCGTGGCCTGGGAGGCACAGTTCGGCGACTTCGTCAACGGCGCCCAGTCGATCATCGACGAGTTCATCTCGTCCGGTGAGGCGAAGTGGGGCCAGACCTCCGACGTCGCGCTGCTGCTGCCGCACGGCCTGGAGGGCCAGGGCCCCGACCACAGCTCCGGCCGCATCGAGCGCTTCCTGCAGCTGTGCGCGGAGGGCTCGATGACCGTCGCGCTGCCGTCGGAGCCGGCCAACTACTTCCACCTGTTGCGCCGCCACGCGATGGACGGCGTCCGCCGCCCGCTCGTGGTGTTCACTCCGAAGTGGATGCTGCGCGCCAAGCAGGTCGTGAGCCCGCTGTCGGACTTCACCGGCGGCCGCTTCCGCTCGGTGATCGACGACCCGAAGTTCCGCGAGGCCGACGGTCCCGCCGGTGGCGTCCGCAAGGTCCTGCTCTGCAGCGGCAAGATCTACTGGGAGCTGGCCGCCGCCCGCGAGAAGCACGGTGGTATGGAGGACACCGCGATCGTGCGCATCGAGCAGCTGTACCCGGTGGCCGACCGCCAGATCGCTGCGACGCTCGACCGTTACCCGAACGCGGAGGACATCCGCTGGGTGCAGGAGGAGCCGGCCAACCAGGGTGCGTGGCCGTTCCTCGGCCTGGTGCTGCCGGAGAAGCTCCCCCGGCTCGTCGGGCTCAAGCGCATCTCCCGGCGCCGCATGGCCGCCCCCGCGGCCGGCTCGTCGAAGGTGCACGAGGTGGAGCAGGCCGCCCTGATCGACGCGGCCTTCGCCGACTAGGACCACCGTGTACTTCACCGATCGCGGTATCGAGGAGCTGGTCGACCGCCGGGGCGAGGAGCAGGTCGCCGTCGAGTGGCTGGCCGACCGGCTCCGCGCGTTCGTGGACCTCAACCCGGGGTTCGAGGACGCCGTGGAGCGGCTGGCCAGCTTCCTGGCGCGGGACGACGCCGACGATCCCGAGTAGCAGTGCCCGGGCGCGCCGCTGAATCGGCGGTGATGCCCGGGTGAACGTCCGTTCCCCCCTCATGTTGGGGCTTTCCGCACAAGATCCGCTGTTGGCACGATCGTGTCGATGCTGGATCGGCGGAGGTACGGGACGTGATGACGCGGCGGCAACACCCTGCTTTCCTGCGACCGTCGATCGTGGCGATCGCCCTGGGTGTGCTGACGATCGGTGCCGTACCCGGTGCGGCGGCCGTCGGGGCGTTCCCCGCGGCGGACCAGGTGGGTGGCACGGCCGCCCCGCTCGTCTACGGCCCGTTCGCGGTCACCGGCTCGAACCCGCCGACCACCGCCACCCCCACCTCCACCGGCACCTCGAACGGCGGCGTCCGGCCCGTCGCGATGGTCACCACCACCGCGTTACCCGGGTCTGCGGCGGCGAAGGCCATCGAGTTCGCGCTCGCCCAGCGCGGCCTGCCCTACGTCTGGGGCGGGGACGGCCCGGCCAACGGCGACGCCGGCTTCGACTGCTCGGGGCTGACGAAGGCCGCCTACTCCTACGCGGGCATCGACATCCCCCGCACCGCCCACACCCAGTTCTACGCGGGCCCGCACGTGCCCGACGACGCCCCGCTGCAGCCCGGTGACCTGGTGTTCTACGGCGTGCCGGCACGCGTCCACCACGTCGGGCTCTACATCGGCGGCGGCCGCATGGTGAACGCGCCGACGTTCGGCAAGCCCGTGCAGCTGGCCTACGTCCGCTACCGGGGCGACGACTACATCGGCGCCACGCGCCCGGCCGCGGACCGCGACGCGCCCGGCCTGATCGCCACGCCGAAGCTGCCGGTGACGGTGCCGCTCGTGCCCTCACCCGCCGTGCCGGTCGGGCCCACCGAGTTCCTGGCCCCGACCGCGCCGGA
>NZ_JAOPWR010000308.1 GCF_025965585.1 Pseudonocardia sp. | reverse complement strand
TGCGGCGCGGTCCAGGGCGCTGGCCAAGTAGTGCGCGGCCCCGGGCGGGGTGCGCAGCACGGCCAGGTTCCCACTCGCGTCCGCCGACACGAGCAGGTCCCCCAGCAACCGCGCCAGACGGGCGGTGCCACCCTCGATCCCGCGGACGGGGCTGCCGTCGTCCGGGATGACGTAGACCGGGGCGCCGCCGTCCGCGCCCCGGAGCTTGACCGCCCCGAGCTCGTCCAGGTCGCGGGACAAGGTGGCCTGCGTGGTGCCGATGCCGTCGGCCTCCAGCAGCGCCAGCAGCTCGCTCTGGCTGTGCACCTGCCGCTGGCTGATCAGCTCGACGATCCGCCCCTGCCGGGCCGCCCGGGACCGTCCGCCCTGGACGGCCGTCATCGTCGCAGCAGCCATGCGAGCAGCGCCTTCTGTGCGTGCAGCCGGTTCTCGGCCTCGTCCCAGACGGCGCTGGCCGGGCCGTCGATCACCTCGTCGGTGATCTCGTCGCCGCGGTGCGCGGGCAGGCAGTGCAGCACGATCGCGCCCTGCGCGGCCCGGCCCAGCAGGTCGGCATTGAGCTGCAGCTGCCGGAACGGCGCGGTGCGGTCGAGGCCGTCGCACTCCTGGCCCATCGACACCCAGGTGTCGGTGACCAAGACGTCCACGCCGTCGACGGCCGCGTGCGGGTCGGCGATCAGCTCCGCCCCGCCACCCGTCTCGGCGGCGCGGCCCTTCGCGTCGCGCAGCACCTCGGCATCCGGCTGGAAGCCCTCCGGCGCGCAGACCCGCACCTGCATGCCGGCGGTGGCGCCGCCGAGCAGCAGCGAGTGGGCCATGTTGTTGGCGCCGTCGCCGAGGTAGGTCATGGTCAGCCCGGCCAGGCGGCCGAACCGTTCGCGGATCGTCTGCAGGTCGGCCAGCACCTGGCACGGGTGGAACTGGTCGGTGAGCGCGTTGACCACCGGCACCGTGGACGCCGCGGCCATCTCCTCGATGCGCGACTGGTCGCCCGTGCGCCAGACGATGGCGTCCACGAAGCGCGACATCACCCGCGCGGTGTCGGCGATGGTCTCGCCCCGGCCGAGCTGGCTGGACTGCGCGTCGATGATCAGCGGGTTGCCGCCCAGCTGCGCGATGCCCACCTCGAACGAGATGCGCGTGCGCGTCGAGGACTTGTCGAACAGCACCGCGACCGACTTCGGCCCCTCCAGGGGCCGGTGCCCGAAGCGGTCGGCCTTCATGGCGTCGGCCAGGTCGAGGACCTCGGCCTGTTCGACAGGGGTGAGGTCGTCGTCGCGGAGCAGGTGCCGCGTCATGAGGCACCGTCCAGCATCGCCGGCAGCGCGGTGAGGAACTCCCCCGCCTGTGCCTCGGTGAGCACCAGCGGCGGGGCCAGCCGGACCCGATCGGGCACCGCGTTGTTGACGAGGAACCCGGCGTCGCGGGCGGCCGTCGCCACCCCGGCGGACACGGGCTCGCCGAGCAGGATGCCGATCAGCAGCCCGGCGCCGTCGACGCCGCGCACCAGCGGATGGCCGAGCGCCTCGACTCCGGCGGTGATCGTCTTGCCGACGAGGTTGACGTGCTCCAGCAGCCCGTCCAACGCGATCGTGTCCAGCACGGCGAGCGCCGCCGCGCAGCAGACCGGGTTGCCGCCGAAGGTGGTGCCGTGGTGGCCGGGTTCGAGCAGCGCACCCGCCGCGCCGATGCCGATGCAGGCCCCGATCGGGAGGCCGCCGCCCAGGCCCTTGGCGAGCGTGACGACATCCGGCACGACGCCGGCCGTCTGATGGGCGAACCAGGCGCCGGTGCGGCCGATGCCGGTCTGCACCTCATCGAGGACGAGCAGGGCGCCCCGGGCCGCGGTGATCTCGCGGGCGGCCTTCAGGTAGCCCTCGGGCGGTGTGACCGCGCCGGCCTCGCCCATGATCGGTTCGAGGAACACGGCGGCCGTGTGCTCGTCGACGGTGGCGTCCAGCGCGGCCACATCGCCGTAGGGCACGTGCGAGACGCCGGGCGTCATCGGCTCGAACGGGGTGCGCTTGGGCTGCTGTCCGGTGAGCGCGAGCGCGCCCATCGTGCGGCCGTGGAACGCGTTCTCCGCGGCGATGATGTTCGGCCGGCCGGTGAGCCGCGCCATCTTGAACGCGGCCTCGTTGGCCTCGGCGCCGGAGTTGCAGAACAGCACCCTGGAGGAACTGTCGTCGCCGGGCTGGTCGAGCAGTTCCAGCAGCCGCTCGGCCAGGGCCAGCGGGGGCTCGGTGATGTAGAGGTTGGACGTATGGCCCAGCGTGGAGATCTGCTTCGTGACGGCCTCGACCACCGCGGGGTGCGCGTGGCCCAGCGCGTTGACGGCGATGCCGCCGAGCAGATCCAGGTAGCGGCGGCCGTCGGCGTCCCAGACCTCGGCGCCCGAGCCACGCACGAGCGTGATCGGCGGGGTGCCGTAGTTGTTCATGAGCGCGTGCTGCCACCGCTCTTCGTACGTGGTCATGGGATCACCATCGTTCCGACTCCTTCGGTCGTGAAGACCTCGAGCAGCACCGAGTGCGGCACCCGCCCGTCGATCACGTGCGCCTGGCCGACCCCGCCCCGCACCGCACGGAGGCAGGCCTCCATCTTCGGCGCCATGCCGCTCTCCAGCTCCGGGAGCATCGGCTCCAGCTCGGCGGCGGTGAGCTCGCTGATCACCGACTCCGGGTCGGGGTAGTTCGCGTAGAGCCCCTCGACGTCGGTGAGGACGACGAGCTTGGCCGCGTCCAGCGCGGCGGCGAGTGCGGCGGCGGCGCTGTCGGCGTTGATGTTGTAGACCTGCCCGTCGACGTCCGGCGCGATGCCGGCGACCACGGGGATGCGGCCGGCGCGGACGATGTCGAGCACGGCGTCCGGGCTGACGTCCACGACGTCACCGACGAGCCCGATGTCGACGGCCTCGCCGTCCACCAGCGCGGTGCGCTTCTCGGCGGTGAACAGCCCGGCGTCCTCGCCGGACAGGCCGACGGCGTAGGGCCCGTGCTGGTTGATCAGGCCGACCAGCTCACGACCGACCTGCCCGACCAGCACCATCCGCACGACGTCGATGGTCTCGGGGGTGGTGATCCGCAGGCCGCCGCGGAACTCGCCGGGCAGACCCAGCCGCGTGAGCATCGCGCTGATCTGCGGGCCCCCGCCGTGGACGACGACGGGCAGGATGCCGGCCAGCCGCAGGAACACCATGTCGCGGGCGAAGGCCTGCTTGAGCTCCTCGTCGATCATCGCGTTGCCGCCGTACTTGACCACGACGATCCGGCCGTGGAACCGCTGCATCCAGGGCAGGGCCTCGGCGAGGATGCCGGCCTTCTCGCCGGCCCGCTTCAGCCGGGCCACGGTGCTTCCCTCAGGAGGAGTAGGCACTGTTCTCCTCCACGTAGGCGTGCGACAGGTCGGTGGTGAGGATCTCCGCGACGCCGTCGCCGAGGCCCAGCTCGACCTGGACGAGGATCTCCTTGCCCGAGAGGTCGGCGGCGCCGCGGTCGCCCGCGGCCACCCCGCCCTTGCACAGCAGGACGCCGTTGACCGCGACGTCGAGCAGGTCGGGGTTCACGTCGGCGGCCGAGTACCCGACAGCGGCGGCGATGCGCCCCCAGTTGGGGTCGGAGCCGAAGAGCGCCGTCTTGACCAGGCTGTCACGTGCGACCGTGCGGGCGACGACCACGGCCTCGTCCTCGGTGACCGCGCCACTGACCCGCACGGTGATGCGCTTGGTGACGCCCTCGGCGTCGGCCTGCATCTGCGCGGCCAGGTCCTTGCAGACGGCCGTGAGCGCGTTGGTGAGGTCGATGGGGTCGGCCTCGACGCCGCTGGCCCCGGATGCCATGACGATCACGGTGTCGTTGGTGGACATCACGCCGTCGATGTCGAGCCGGTCGTAGCTGACCCGGACCGCGGCCCGCAGCGCCTCCTGCAGCACGGGGACGTCGACGACGGCGTCGGTGGTGATCACCGAGAGCATCGTGGCCATCGACGGCGCGATCATGCCGGCGCCCTTGGTGAACCCGCCCACGCTCCAGCCGGCCGGGTCGGTGCGGGAGGACTGCTTGGCGACGGTGTCAGTGGTCATCACGGCGGTGGCGGCGGCCAGCCCGGCGCCCTCGTCGGAGGCCAGCGCCCCGGCGGCCAGCTCGACCCCAGCGAGCACCCGCTCGCGCGGGAGCTGGGCGCCGATCAGCCCGGTGGAGCAGATCGCGACGTCGACGGCCCCCCATGGGTCGGTGTCACTGCCGAGGACCTCGGCGGCCTTCTCGGCCGTGGCGTGGCTGGTCTGGAAGCCCTCGGGACCGGTGCAGGCGTTGGCGCCGCCCGAGTTGAGGACGACGGCGTGCAGCGACCCCGTGGCGAGCACCTGCTCCGACCACAGGACGGGCGCGGCCTTGACCTTGTTGCGGGTGAACACGCCCGCGGCATCGAAGCGGGGGCCGTCGTTGACGACGAGCGCGAGATCGGGGTTGCCGCTGTTCTTGATGCCGGCGGCGACGCCGGCGGCCCGGAAGCCCTGGGCGCAGGTGACACTCACGGCGCTACTCCCGTCATCGGCAGGCCGGCCGTCTCGGGGAGCCCGAGCGCCAGGTTCATGCACTGGATGGCGCCGCCCGCGGTGCCCTTGGTGAGGTTGTCGATCGCGGCGACGGCGACCATCCGGCCCGCGTCGGTGTCGACCGCGACCTGCAGGTGCACGGTGTTGGAGCCGAGCGTGGCGGCCGTGGTGGGCCAGCTGCCCTCGGGCAGCAGGTGCACGAACGGCTCGTCGGCGTATGCCTTGGCGTAGCACTCGACGATCTCCGCCGCCGACGCCGTGGTGGCCGCCGAGCACGACGCGAGGATGCCACGCGGGAGCGGGGCGAGGACCGGGGTGAAGCTCACGGACACATCCCTACCGGACGCCCCCGACAGGTTCTGCGTGATCTCGGGGGTATGGCGGTGCGCGCCCCCCACCCCGTACGCGGAGAGCGAGCCCATGACCTCGCTGCCGAGCAGGTTGGGCTTGAGCGACTTGCCCGCGCCGGACGTGCCGCTGACCGCGGTGATCACGACCTCGGGCTCGATCAGGCCCGCCACCAGCGCGGGGACGAGCGCGAGGCTCGACACCGTGGGGTAGCAGCCGGGCACGGCGACCCGCTTCGTGCCGCGGAGCGCGTCGCGGGCGCCGGGCAGCTCGGGCAGCCCGTAGGGCCAGCTTCCGGCGTGCTCGCCGCCGTACCACCGGTTCCAGGCCGCGGGGTCGGTGAGCCGGTGGTCGGCACCGCAGTCGACGACGACGACCTCGGGGCCGAGCTGGGCGGCCAGCTCCGCCGACCTCCCGTGCGGCAGCGCGAGGAAGACGACGTCGTGCCCGGCGAGGATCTCCGGCGTCGTGTCCTGCAGCACGCGGTCGGCCAGCGGCAGCAGGTGCGGCTGGAGCTCGCCCAGCCGTGATCCCGCGTTGCCTCCCGCCGTCAGCGCTCCGATCTCCACATCGGGATGGGCCAGCAGCAGCCGGAGGAGCTCTCCTCCGGCGTACCCGCTGGCTCCCGCCACCGCGATCCGCACCATGCGCATGACTATGCATCACTCCGGAAACTGATGCAAACTCGATGCACCCGATCGATCCGGCCACGACCGGATCCGCACGTCGTCGAGCCGGCGCTCGACGCCCCGGAGGGAGGCGCTCAAGCACCTGTGCTCAGGAGGTCCCCGGATCCCCGTACGCCACCACCGAGAGGAAGCGGATCGGCAGCGACACCAGCTCCTGCGGACCGTGCACCGCCTCGCCGTCGAGCTGCAGGGCGTCCCCGGGCAGCATCGGGTAGCGGGCCTCGCCGTG
>NZ_JAOPWR010000306.1 GCF_025965585.1 Pseudonocardia sp. | reverse complement strand
GTCAAAGCGCCAGCCCCAGCCCGGCTTGATCACCAGTGTGGCGGCGTCCGCAGTCTCGGGAATCACCGTGACAACCCGGCCTCGCAACTCACGGGCCGACCACAGCGGATTGATCATCGAAAGGTAGGCGTCCGGCAGCAGGGGGGTGGTCAGGCCTGCCGTAGCTTCGGAGTGTGCCTGGTCAGCGCGACGCAGGTTCTGGATCATGTCCCAGGACGTCCAGCTGAGTCCTGTCATATCCAATTCTCTCCTTGTCACCCTGCCGTCCCCGGCGCGGCCGGGCACGCCCTGAACCGGCCGCCTGCCGCGGCGCTGAGCGACCGGCCAGGAGCACGATATCGTCGCACCTGAGAAATCCCGTTCGAGTGGCCATTTTTCACGGCCCTGATCCGCTTCTGCCGAATAGCGGGCGTTGGCCATTCGGATGCTTATGCAGACTTTGGCATACTCATTCGTGGTTCAGTTCGCCTGGCCGCGCCCTAGCGCGCTCCGCCACATCATTGTCACGCTTGCTCAAGGAGGCCAGATCGCCGATTAGGAATGCCTACTGAAGCAATAGGCATGTGTGAGCCTATGCGCGCGGAACATCCGTTCGGGGGCGGGGGTGGCATGGCGGATGGCGGTCCCCAGTCAATGAGGCTCACAGCGCTGGTTCCCGCTCACTGGCCGTTGCGGCAGTTGCGGCTCGTGGAAATGTTCTTCGAGTGTGTCCGCAAGCCTGACCAGCTCTCCGTTGACATTCGGGACGATCAGGTCATCTCCCTGTTTGATGAGGGCGAGCATGTCTTGGGGCTGGTTGGGGTGATCGAGGCTCTCAGGGCGGTGAGGACCTCTTCGGTCGTTGCAAGTTCTGCGATCTGCGGGAAGATGGCTCTGAGGCTGTTGAGGTGGGCGCCTTCGTCGGTATCGGTGATGGCGTCCGTCACGATCGTCAGTTCGTAGCCTCTCTCGTTCGCCGCCCGGGCAGTCGACTCGACGCCGATGCTGGTCGAAATGCCGGCCAGGACGATCCCGGTGACCTTGCGCCGGCGGAGTTCAAGGTCGAGCTCGGTGCCGTAGAACGCGCTCCAGCCGTGCTTGGTGATCAGCATGTCGCCGTCGCTCAGTCCTATCTCGGCGCGGAGCTCGCCGTAGTCCGGGACCGGCTTGACATCAGCCGGGCTTTCTGCGGTACGCGTCTTGATCACATCCCCGCCATCGCGGGCAAAGGTGACCCTGGTGGCTGCTACGAGCTTGCCATTGGCCCTGAACGCGTCGGCCAGTCGTGCGCACCGGGCAACGATCTGTTCCGAAGGGTGCGCGGTAGGCAGGGCGTGATGCCGTGCTGGAGGTCGATCAAGACCAGGGCCGTCGCTGGGTCGAGAGTTGCCGACATTTTGTGAACCTTCTTCCGGGTGAGCAACGAGCCCGAAGAGTGAGACCGGAGACGGCTCGGGGGACCGCCTCCGGCCGGGAGTCTCAGCCGAGCGGCGAGTGCACGGCGGGTGTGAGAAGGGCCGTCAGCTGCGCGATGTCGTCGACAGTGTCGATGCCGAGGACCGCCTTCTCGATGGCGGCCTGGCGGTCGGCCGCGATGATGCGGTGGGTCAGCTTGGCATACTTGTCCCGGATTTCGGCGTTGGTCAGGTTCCGGTCGCCGGTACCGCGCGGGTGGACGACCTTGGCGGCGCGGGTGCTCCCGTCCTTGAAGGTCAGGCGCACCTGGGTGGTGAGCCGCTCGTCGATCGGGAGATTGTCGTAGGCCCGTTCGTGGTGGGTGACCGTCCGGTCGATCAAGGCCCAGACGTCATCGCGGTTGATCCGGTCCTGGGTGAACTGGTCGACCAGCACGTCGCCATCCAGCAGGGCCACCGCGACGGCGTAGGCGACGTTCATCTGCGCGCCGATCACCTGCAGCGGGCGCTCGGCCTGCCACCCGCCATGGGAGTAGGCGGCGCTGCCCATGTCGATGTCGATCCGCTGGATCTGGCTGACGTCGACCTTGGGCCGCAGCTCGAGGGCGGCGTCGACCGCCGCGTGCAGCAATCCCATGCACGCGTACGCCTTCACGGCGATCCGTTCGGTCTCCCACAACGTACTCAGGCCCGCGTAGATCTCCTCGGGGTAGGTGCGGTGGCACTCACCGAAGACGGCCAGCCAGCCGCCGTAGTGGCGCTCGAAGACCCGCTTGATGCCGACGTAGCCCGCTGCCGCGAGCGCGGCGGCGGTCAGCCCGTTGCGCGAGGCGAAGCCGTGCTGCATGCGCTTGACCATCGATTCGTACATCGCCGACATCAGCCCGCAGGACTGGGTCGCCGCCATCCCGAAGGCGTCCTCGAACCCGGCGGCGTCCAGCCCGTACAGCGTTCCCGCGGCCGCGGCCGCGGAGATAGTGCCGAAGACCACGCCCGAATGCCACCCGCGCGACAGCATGTCCAGGCCGCCGAGCGCCTGCCCGACCCGGGGGCCGGTCTCGTAGCCGAGGATGGCGCCGAGCAGGAAGCTCTCGCCGGAGACGCGGCCCACGCGCGGAGCGGCGGCTAGCATCGCCGGGAGGACCAGCGAGTTGCTGTGCAGCGGGGCCAGCGGGTGGTAGTCGTCGAGCTCGAACCCCTGGATGAAGCTGGAGTTCACCATGGCCGCCGACGTGGCGCTGGTAGCCCGGCCGCCCCAGCCAACCAGTACGGCATCCCCGGCGTCATCGAGCGCCGTTACCCCCTCGACGCCAATGCGGGACCAGGGCAGCTGCGCACCCACGAGAGCACAGCCGATGCCGTCCAGCACCAGGTGCTTGGCCCGGTCGCGGACGGAGGCGGGAACGTCATCGAGCGTTGTTTTCGCGACCCAGGTAGCAAGCCGACCAGTCGGGCCGGCAGGATCGGTGGCGGGACGGGCTGGCTTTCCCGTGTCCTTGACGGTGGCGGGTGCTTTGGCAGCAGGCATGGCATTTCATCCTTCACTTCGGTTGCCTTGGCTTTGCGCTTGGTTTTGGGCCTGGTACAGGTACAGGGCGGTCCGTTCTCGCCGCCAGTGCACTGGATGGCTCCTGCGCGGTGCCCGCCCGACTGATTGCTACTGACTCTCGATCTTCGTGCCGGTTAGTACTCCAACGACACTTCGTGATCATGCGCATGGCGGCCGTGGACGCGGCGCGGCCACTGCCCGATGATCCGGAGTTGTGTGGACTCAAATGATCCTGCGATGGCCGCTGGCCTCAGCGTAGACCTGGATCGCTGGCGGCAGGAGTTTGACGAGCTGATGCTGCGCGTGGGCGCGCGATTCGCCCGGTGGCGCACCGACAGCTACCGTTTTGGGCGGGCCCTCCGGAGTCGAACAAGCAATTGCGTGACGTTTTGTCACCGATGCTTGGGTCTCCCGGTCCCACGCGGGGCCAGTATGTCGGCGGCGAGGTCGGTCTCGACGACGTTGCGGGCCACGTCGCTGAGCCGCAGGTTGTTATTGCGGGCGTAGCGTCGCAGCCGGTCGAATGCCGCGTCCGTGCTCAGGTTTCCCCTGTGGGCGAGTACTCCCATGGCCTGTTCGATGATCACTCGGCTGTTGAGTGCGGACTGGAGTTGCTCGTTGAGCACCTCACCGCGGTGGATGGCGCGTTCGGACAGGATCCCGATCGTTGCCACATCGGCCAACGCTTGCCCCAGAGCAAGGTCGACGGCCGCACCAGCGCCGCGGTCCAGGCCTGGCTTGCCGCCCGCACGCCGGCGTTCCGGGCCGGGATCGAGGTGGTGGTGATCGACCCGCATGCCGGCTATGCGGCCGCGGTCCGCGCGGCCCTGCCCGACGCGCTCATCGCGGTCGATCACTTCCACCTGATCATGCTGGCGAACAAGGCGGTCACCGCGGTGCGCCAGCGCGTCACCCGGGACCTGCTCGATCGTCGCGGCCGCAAGACCGACCCCACCTGGGCGAACCGCCGGCTGTTGCTGCGCGGCAAGGAACGGCTTTCGGAGCGGGCGTTGGCGCGGATGTGGAACGGCTGCGTCGACAGCGACCCGACCGGACAGATCCTCTCGGCATGGATCGCGAAGGAGGAACTGCGCGCGCTCTGCGCGACCGCCGCCCACGGCGGGCACCCCGGCGAGATCCGTGCACGGCTCTGGGCGTTCTACCGGTGGTGCGCCGACACCCAGATCCCCGAGCTCACCACCCTGGCCGAGACGATCGACACCTGGTGGCCCGCCATCGAGGTGTTCCTCACAACCGGGCTCACGAACGCCCGAACCGAGGGCACGAATCGGCTGATCAAGCAGGTGAAACGCGCCGCCTGCGGCTTCAGGAACCGGGACAACTACCGGCGACGGGTGCGGTTGCACTGCACCCGGCAGACCCGCCGATTGTCAGCGAGAAATCCGACGGTGCCCGCCTAAAGTTGAAGAGCCGCATTGTCTCGGTCAGCATCCGAGCGGCCACCTGCCAGCCCACAGCTGCGGCCTGCTCGGACCGCGGCCAGGAGCCGGGCTCGGACGAGATCGGCGACGAGCTCTTTCAAGCAGCCGATTCGGCGCTGTATCGGGCTAAGTCGGCCGGGCGCAACATGGTGCAGGCGGCGCGATTTCCCGTCGACTGAAGGACCGCACCTGATCAGCGGGATGTTCGGTCCCGGCACCGACGCATGTCACGCAGCGGACCACGACGATCGCTCCGCCACGATAGTAAGGCCGTCCGAGTCTGCGGCAGACGCTCTGCGCGAGGCTGCGCTCCACTGCCGCCCGGCCGACCATGGTCCTGGCTCACGATTCAACCGGCTCGCCGTTCGTGCCCCCCGCAACGTCCGGCGGTCTCCATGTCAGCGCCGAACGGAGCAGAGCCTGGGCAGACCACCGCATCAGCCCGACAGCATCCTCACGCGAGAGCCTTGCCACGTCGGTCAGCCAGGCCAGTGCCTCGATACCGACCACGCTGCGGATCGCGAGGACCACCTGACGCCGAGCTTGATCAGACAGCTGGTCGCCGAGCGGCGACAACGCCTCCTCGATCCAGCCGATGGCTCGCCCCTGGCGGAGCGGCAGCGCCGCGCGCTCACCGGGATCGGCCTCGAGGGATAGCCGCAGCATCGTCCTCTGCTGGTTCTCCGTGTCGAGGATGAGCTGAGTGAACGCGGCGATCACCACCGCCAGGCGGGCTTCGGGGTCCTCCGGCGGATCGGGCGGCAGCAACGAGGCAGCGACGGTCTCGGGGTGAGCCGCAGCGAGCAGCGCTCGCTGGTTGGCGAAGTACCGGTATGCGGTGGGACGGGACAGCCCCGCCGCGGTCGCAGCCTCTCCAACGGTCGGAGTCACGCCCGAGGCCACGAGGTCTCGAGCGGCGGCGACCAAGGAATCACGCGTGCGCTGCTTCTGTCGGGCGCGACCGCTGGACTCGTAAGGGCTTGACACCTCGGAGATGATACTCCAGTCTCTTTGTGAGACCTCAGTCTCACGATCTTCGAAGGAGATCCCGATGGCCGTACTGGGCACCCCGACCCCGATCATCCGAGCTACCGACGACGGCGAACGCCGCTGGTTCCACGGAGGCGGTACGCACACGTGGAAGGCCACCGCCGAGGACACAGGTGGAGCTTTCCTGCTCTTCGAGATGGCCCTGGACCAGGGGAAGGCGACGCCGCTGCACACCCATCCCGACTCCGACGAGACCATGTATGTGCTCGACGGCGAGATCCTCGTGCACATCGACGGCCGCGAGCACCGAGTCGGCCCTCGCGGGCTGGCTAGCGCTCCGCGCGGGGTCCCGCACGCCTTCGCGGTGGTCTCAGAGGTGGCCCACGTGCTCTGCCTGCACACCCCGGGCTGCTGCCAGGCGTTCTACTGGGACGCCAGCGAGCCGGTCACCGACGACCACCCGGGTAGCGGGCTCGTCGATTTCGATCGTGTCCGCGCGTCGGCGCAGAAGAACGGCGGCATCGAGATCCTGGGACCGCCCCCGTTCACACGGCCCTGAGGCACCCCGTAGACCTGCGAATGAGACTGCGGACGATCACCCGGGCTCGGCAGGACCGAGGTCCCGGGCCTACTGCCCGGGGCCGCCGCGGCCGGCCCGCGCCCGGAGGCAGCGTCCTGGTCCTTCCAAGAGCAAGACGCCGATCACGATTCCCCAGGTTGGAAAGGTTGGCGATCACGTAATTCTCTTAGTCTCGTCATTCCTCCTAGGGATGACGTGCGTGTCGCGCAGGCCTGGAGGACATTTCTACATGATCGATATTGTGAATCTTGGCCCACTCAGCAACGGCGTCGAGCGGCTCGGCCAGGTCCAGAGACAGTTCCTCGGCCAGGTCGCGTACTCCCATCGGCCCCCGTGCTCGCCGCCGCCCGCGAGGCGTTCGACAACCTCAACGAGTCGGCCAACAACGAATCCGATGCGTCGCCCCCGCGGCACGGTGAGCGGACGGCCTACTCGCCGAGATCAGGGCCTGGCCGCTTGCGTAGCACCGGTGGAGGCTCTCGACCCAAGATCCACCAGCGAGCGCGCGGACCGTCGAAATCGTCAAACGCCACGGACCACAAGATCGCGAGTCCACGCCCTGCGTACTGCGTCTCACGGGTCAGCGCGCTGATGACTGTGGCTCCGCGGGCGTATCAGGCTCGTCGCGACGGGCTCTTCACCTCGGAGACACACATCGTCAGGGAGGCCGCTCATGGCGAACCTGGGTACCGCTTGGCATCTGCCGACGAACCCCGAGCCGCCCGGCAGAGCCGGGATGCGCGATCCGGTACTGCCCACCGCACCGCTCGACGCCGTGACGATCGTGTCAGGCAACCAGTTCGCGGGCACCGGAAACCCCGGGAACCAACTCCAGCTGGGCAGTGAGCTGATGTTCCGGGTGGCCGGCGCGGCCTGGACCTCGACTCCGCTCGCGTTCGCCGCCGAGCTCGGCAACAACAAGTACTTCTCCGCGGCCGTCCCGACCGCGGGTCTCGGCACCGGCGTCTCGGTCGACTACTACCTCCGCCTCGCCTACGACGACCACGACACGACGTTCCTGCTCGCGAACGTGGACGGATTCACCTCGTCCACCACCGGCGACGAAGAAGCGGCCCGCGCGGCGCCGTTCTCGTTCACGCTCGACCCGCTCACGCTCCGGGGACGCTGGGAGCCGGTGTTTCTCCTGCCCAACGTCGCCATCCACACTCACGTGCTGCCCGACGGCCGGGTGCTCATGTGGGGCAGGCGGGACAGCCCTGCCCAGTCGCTCGACACCGAGCCGCCTGGCCCGCTCACGCTCGGCGGACCGGTCGCGGACGCCGCCACCTGCACCCCGTTCATCTGGCAGCCGGACACCGGCACGCACGGCCGTGGGGCTGAAGTCACCACGACACCCACCGGCCCGACCCCACCCCGCGCCGGCGGTGGCACGGTCAACCTGTTCTGCTCAGGACACGCGTTCTTGCCCGACGGGCGGCTGCTGGTCGCCGGCGGTCACCTCGCCGACGGCAACGGGCCCGCACAGACCTGCCTCTTCGACCCGGGCACGGGGCAATGGACGGCGAGCGCCACGATGGGCAACGGGCGCTGGTATCCGACCCTCACCACGCTGCCCGACGGCTCCGTCCTCATCCTCGCGGGCAGCTTCGGCCCGCAGGGTGCCCAACACAACACCGTGCCGGAGATCTGGACGGCCGGCACACTGAACCGGATATCCGAGAGCCCGGTCGGCGCGTGGGACCTCTACCCGCGCCTGCACGTCACCCGCGGCCCGCGGGTGGTCGCGACCGGCTCCCTGCAGCAGACCTGGGTGCTCGACCTCCCGGCTGGCACCTGGAGCGAAGGGCCGCTCAAGACCGACAACGGCCAGCGCGACTACGCCCCCTCGGTCCTCTACGACACCGACAAGGTGCTCTACATCGGAGGCGGCAGCGCACCGACCGCCAACGCGGATCTGCTCGACCTGACCACGGCCCAACCGGTGTGGACGCCGGCGAAGGCGATGGCCTTCCCCCGCCGCCAGCACAACGCGACCATCCTGGCCGACGGCACGGTGCTGGTCACCGGCGGCACGCGCAGCGGCGGAGCCACCGGAAGTCCCGAGGCCTTCAACAACCTCGATCCTGGTCAGCCGATCCACGTCGCAGAGCTCTGGAACCCGGCTACGAAGACATGGCAGCTTCTCGCCGCCGAGGACGTCGACCGCTGCTACCACTCCACCGCCGTGCTCCTGCCCGACGCGACCGTGCTGTCCGCGGGCGGTGGCGAGTTCTTCCCGATCGAGGGCCGCGACGCGAACGACCCGGCCGACAGCCATCGCGACGGTCAGATCTTCACCCCGCCCTACCTCTGCACCGGGGGCAGCCAGCCGCTGATCGCCTCCGCGCCCGACAGCACGACCTACGGCGCGACCTTCCACGTCGAGACGCCCGAGCCCCAGCAGATCGCCAAGGTGACGTGGATCCGCCTCTCCTCGGTCACCCACTCCTTCAACACCGGGCAGCGCTACACCGAGCTGGCAAGCTCGCCCACGGGAACCGGGCTGGACGTCACCACCCCTGCGTCGGCCGACATCTGCCCACCCGGGCACTACATGATGTTCCTGATCGACCGCCACGGCGTCCCGTCGGTCGCGAAGATCATGCGGATCGCCCTGACCGGGCCGGCCCCGGTCGCCGCACGCACTCCGGCGCGCGCCGTTCAAGCCTTGCGCCACGCGGTACCGGCCCGGACGACTGGCAGGAAGGTAGTGGTCGGGCTGCGCGGAACGTGCCCGTACGGGATCGGCGCGTGCTGGGGCGGAGCGCACGAGGCCCTTCAGCGGCTGGACGGGGTCGAAGCCGTCGACCCCGTTCCGGATGCTGTCGGATCGACGGCGGCGGTCTACGTCGCCGACGGGCTGCTCCCCGACCTCGAGACCTGGCGCGCCGAGCTGCGCGCGATCGTCCACGAGAGCTACGCCATCCGTGGTGTCGAGCTCCACATCACCGGAGCCCTTCTCCGACAGGGCAACCGGCTCGACCTGATTACAGGCAGCGCCGTCGTCCACCTCGCACCGCTCGACCCCGCGTCCGTCGTGCAGTGGGACCGGGAGACACGTAAACCTCGGGCCGCTACAACGGCGGAGATCGACGCCCACTCCCTCCTCGCCGCCGGCATCGGTTCGTCGACGAACCATCCGGTGACCGTGACCGGGCCCCTGCAGCAGGTCGGCGGCGTACACGTCCTGCAGGTCCGGGCATGGAACCGCGCCGGCCCCCAGACCGATTCGTGACGTCAAGCTGATGGATGAATCGCGCTCGGATCCCGTTCGGTGGCGAGGACGAGCGCGAGCCCGTGCTGGTCGAATACGTCGACTCCGCGGTGGCGGTCACCTGGTCGGAGATGCGCAGGATGGTGCAATCGCTGACGACGGGGTCAGCCGGAGCGCGGGCCTCGGGCGCGGTCGAGCCGCGGACGAAGCGCTGGTCGCGATGTCGGGCGGCGCGACATCAACGTCTGGGGCGAGCCGGTAGGGCCGGGCCAGCAGCAGACGATAAGCACGCCCCGCCGTCAGCTGGCAGCTGTGCCGACCGCGCGAGTCTGCGGTGTCGGGCGGTCGGTCGGGGCCGTGCGGATGCCAGCACGCGTCGGTGATGACGGGGACGGCGACGACGTAGGCGGTAGCGCGCCCTCGCTGGCGTCATCAGAGGAGTGGTTGACGTTCGTGCCGCTCTTGAGTGCGTTCGCGGCGATCGTGATCAGCGCGGCGCCGAGCACCGTCGTGGTGCCGGTCCCGATGGCCTCCGCCGACCCCGTCAGGGTGGCGCTCAGCGGTCCACCGGTCATGGCTAGCCCCCAGGTCGCAGCGGCGACCAGCGCGGTACCCGCATCCGGCATACGTCGGCAAAACCCGTCTATGACGAGATCGATGTATCAACCCGGCGCACCGGGCTTCTTTCATCAGGAACGGCACGACCTCGGACTCGTCTACCACCAGGAGTGATCGTGACGACCGCTGTTCCTCCCACCCCACGCACCGGCGACCTGACGCACGACTTCAACTGGGGCCAGGTTTCGCCGCAGCTCACCCAAGCTGCACTCGCCACCTCCACCGTCGAACCACAGATCAACCCGTCATTGGGGCCACTCGCGCTACTCGCCAACACGACGTTCCGCGGCAACGGCTTCAACACCATCTTCCGACCGCACAAGCCCGGAACGCCGAGCGGGCTACCGGTGACACCCGACCCGGCGACCAACCGCGATGACAACATCCTCGAGCTCAACATCACCGAGGAGATCCTCGAATTCTCCTCAGCCCTCGGATCGGTGCCCAACCGCGGATTCCTCCAGGACGACATCTTCTTCAACGGGGTCCCCTACATCCAGCGGGTCAAAGACGTCACAGACCCCAGCCATCCCGTCGACATCCACTTCGAGCCCGGCATCTGGCTCAGTGTCCCAGCGACCACCAACCCGGTCGAGGGCGCGACCGTAGTCCGGATGGCGTCAATCCCGCACGGCACCACCATCGAGGCCCAGGGCACCTCCTTTACCGTGCCGACCCCGCAGATCAACCCGGTCGACATCACGCCGTTCTTCCTTCCCCCGGGGAACGGACCACAGTCGTTCCCCAGCCAGACCTTCGACAACAATGCGACATTCCGCCTACCCCAGGACCTGTCGACCACCAGGATCACCAAGACGATGCTGCAAGACCCGAACTCCGTCCTCACCGACCGGATCCAGCAGCAGCTCCAGGACCAGGCCATCACCAGCACGATCGTCATCACGATCGAAACGAACGCGGTCAACCCGCTGCCCGGCGGCCAGCCCGACGCGGCACTGGTCGGCGGCGGCACCGACAACATCGCCTTCCTCAAGGGCACCGCCGGCGGGCCGAACGCGGAAGCGGTCGCGATGAGCGCGATCTTCTGGATCGAGACCGTCAAGGACCAGATCACGGTGCCCGCCCTCCAGCCCGGCGAGTCGGTCACCCTTCCCGGCACCGACACCGCCGGTGACGGGCTGGTCCCGAGCTTCACCTTCACCGCGACGAACGCCTTCGCCGGGGGTGCGAAGAACGTCAGCTTCACCCAGGTCCAGTACACCCAGCGCGTGCACCTCAACTTCGCGCCGCTGGGGTGGCCCCACATCTCGGTGGCCAACCTGATCCCGGCCGACCCGATCCCGGTCACGATCTGAACCGGCCCGGGATGCCTCACAGCACCGCTACGACCGCGAACAGCGCCCACGCCCGGCCCGTCATCCGCGCCACGACGCCACGCCCGGCCGGCTCGAGGGTGAGAGCACGTAGTTCGCGCTCAGTTCGGGCTCGCTCCGCGAACGGCCGACTGACCGCCACGTCGCCGCTCCGCCACGTCGCCGCTCCGCGTGGGCCTCGGGCCGGGCAGAACTCCACTAACTCCCCGCCACTATAAACGTATAGCCCACCGGGGGTCTTGCGGCAAGACCCGGGTTGTGCCGCAGAATCTCCGGCCGGACCCGGATGCGAGCAGATCCGGATTCGCGAAGCGCAATTCTTCGATCGGGGTATTTCTTGTTCGATGTGATCATCGTTGGTGGCGGACCGACCGGGATGATGCTGGCCGGTGAGCTGCGGTTGCACGGCGTGCACGTGCTCGTCCTGGAGAAG
>NZ_JAOPWR010000282.1 GCF_025965585.1 Pseudonocardia sp. | reverse complement strand
GCGGGGCGCAGGCCGTCCAGCAGCAGCGCGAGGTAGCGACGGCGGTCGGCGCCCACGGGGTCGCGGTCGTGCACCGTGGCCAGCGCCATCACCACCACGGCGGCGAGGTCGCGGGCTACCAGCTCGGGCCGCACGAGCCCGGCGGCGAGGGCCCGGTGGAGCACGCGGTCCATGGAGCTGAACCAGCCCTCCACGAGGTCCACGTCGACGGCGCCCGCCTCGTGGGCCAGCTTGAGCACCACGCGATGGGTCGTGAAGGACTCCAGCACCGCCTCCAGCGTGCCCACGAGATCCCGCCACGGCTCGTCGGTGACGACGGCCGCGGCGGGTTCGATCTCGGTGGTGAACACGTGCTCGACGACCGCGCGCACGAGCTGCTCCCGGTTGCGGAAGCGCCGGTACAGGGTGGCCACGCCGACGCCCGCGCGCCGCGCGACCTCCTCCAGCGCCACGCTCGCGCCGAGCTCCTCGAACGCGACGCCGGCTGCCACCACGATGCGCTCGTGGTTGCGCACCGCGTCCATGCGCAGCGCCCGCCCGGCGGTCATCCGCGCACGTTAGCTCACTCGATGATGCGCAGTGCTCCCGACGGACAGAGCGAAACGGCCTCACGCGCCTTGTCCGCGTCGGCCCCGTCCGGCTCCTCGACGAGGACCACGACGATGCCGTCGTCGTCCTGGTCGAAGACGGTGTCCGAGGTGCCCACGCACAGCCCGGCCCCGATGCACGTGTCGCGATCGGCGGCGATCTTCATTCGGATTCCTCCTGTGGATGTCGTCTGGGTCACCAGGTGACGGGCAACGAGTGCAGCCCGTAGATGAAGTGGAACGCACGGAACGGGATCTCGTCGAACGGGAGCGCCGACGCGAGGCCCGGGAACCTGCGCAGCAGCGCCGGGAAGGCGATCCGCATCTCCATCCGGGCCAGGGGTGCGCCGAGGCAGTGGTGCACGCCGTGGCCGAACGCGAGGTGGCCCATCGCGCCACGCGTGACGTCGAGCCGGTCGGGCTCGTCGATGAACGACGGGTCCCGGTTCGCCGACGGCAGGGCGCACAGCACGAGCTCACCGGCCGGGATGGTCTGCCCGGCGAGCTCGACCTCCTGCGTGGTGGTCCGCGCGACCCCCGTGTGCACGATCGACAGCCACCGCATCAGCTCCTCGACGGCCGGGACGACCGCGTCGGGGTCGTCCCGGACGAGCGCGAGCTGGTCGGGATGGCGCAACAGCGCGAGGGTGCCGAGGCCCAGCATGTTCGACGTCGTCTCGTGCCCCGCGATCAGCAGCAGCGAGGAGATGCCGGCGAGCTCGTCGTCGGTCATCTCGTGGCCGTGCTCGCGCACCAGCATGCCGAGCATGTCCTCGCCGGGGTCGGCCTTGGCCCGGGCGACCAGGCTTTCCATGTACTCCCGGCCCTCCCGCTGCAGCGCGAGGCGCTCGTCCATCGGGATCGACATGTCGAGCTGGCGCGCCGTGCGCTTCTGGAACTCGTCCCGGTCGGAGTAGGGCACGCCGAGCAGCTCGCAGATCACCAGCGAGGGGATCGGCAGCGCGAAAGCGGGCACCAGGTCGGCGGGGCTGCCCGCGGCCTCCATCGCGTCCAGGTGCTCCTCGACGATCTCGACGATCCGCGGCTCCAGCCGCTTCATCCGCCGGACGGTGAACTCCGGCGTGAGGAAGCGGCGCAGGCGCGTGTGGTCCGGCGGGTCGGTGGCGAGCATCTGCCCGGCCATCGCGCGGCGCCTCTCCTCCTCGGTGCGGGTGTCGCCCGGCAGGGAGCGGGCCATCATGCCGGCGTTGCTGAACCGGGTGGCGTCCGCGAGCACGTCGCGCACGTCGTCGTGCCGCGCGACGAGCCACGCGGGCATCCCGAACGTCGACGTGACGCGGCGGATGCCCTCCTCCTCGCGGACCTCAGCCAACTCGGCGACGGGATCGAAGTGGTCGCGTCGCATGTGCAGCGGCAGAGCTGGTGGTGCCTGGGTCATCGTGTGTCCTTCCCCGACGGTGGCGACGAGCACGACGCTACCATCGAAGTGAGAGTCGACTCTCAGTTAGGACGAAGCGGTCGAACCTCGCAGGTGCTCGTCGAAGAAGCGGAGGATGCGCGTCCAGGCGTCCTCGGACGACGGGCCGTGGTAGCCGAGCCCCGCCACCTTCATGAGCACCGACAAGGGCCCCACGTTGAGCCGGTTCATGAACGAGTGCCCGGCGTCGGGGTACTCCTTCACGTCGTGCACGACGCCTGCCGTGGTCAGGGCCGTCTCCAGCTCGGCCGCAGCACCCCTGAAGCCGCGGTCCTTCGCTCCGTAGCTGGCCACGACCGGGCACGCGCCGCGCAGCACGGTCGCGGCCTCCTTGGGCACCATGCCGTAGTTCGGCGCCGACACGTCGAAGTCACGGGTGGACGCGAGCAGCGCGAACCCGCCGCCCATGCAGAACCCGATGATCCCGACCTTCCCCGTGCAGTCCGCCCGGCCGACGAGCCAGCTGCGGACGGCCTCGATGTCGCCGAACGCCGGACCCTGCCCGCTCGTCATGGCCGCGAACGTCGAACGCAGGCAGCGCAGTGCCCCGCCCGCGGTGAACATGTCGGGGGCGACAGCGAGGTAGCCGGCGGCGGCGAGCCGCTCGGCCTGCAGGCGGGTGTCGTCGTCGAGGCCGAACGCCTCGTGGATCACCACGACGCCGGGCCACGGGCCCTCGCCGACCGGCGGGACGGCGAGGTGGGCACGCAGCTCGGGTGCGGTGACGCCGCCGGGAACGGTGATGGCAGGCACGGGGATTCCTCCTGGGTGGACGCGGGCGGGGAGCGTGATCCGCAGTCTGCCGCGTGGCCGTGGGGGGCGCAGGGCACCATGGTCACCATGGGCAAGTGGGTGGCCGCGGTGCTGGCGCTCGTCGTGGTCGCCGCGGTGGTCGTGGCCGTGGTGGTGCTACGGCCGTTCGCTTCGCCGGGGTGTTCGGCGGCGAGCGACGGCACTGCCGACATGACCATCGAGCAGGCGGACAACGCCGCCACCATCGCCGGCGTCGGGTTCGCGATGGGCATGCCCGACCACGCCGTCACCGTTGCGCTGGCCACCGCACTGCAGGAGTCGGGGCTGCGCAACCTCGACGGCGGCGACCGCGACTCGGCGGGTCTGTTCCAGCAGCGCCCGAGCCAGGGCTGGGGCACGTACGCGCAGGTCACCGACCCCGTGCATGCCACCACCGCGTTCTACGACAAGCTCCGCAGCGAGCCGGACTGGACCGCGATGAGCGTCACCGGTGCCGCCCAGCTGGTGCAGCGCTCGGCGGCACCGGAGGCCTACGCGCGGTGGGAGCCGATGGCCCGGGCCGTGGCGTCGGCGTTCACCGGCGAGGAGCCCGCTGCGCTCAGCTGCCACGGCGTGACGCCCACCGTGCCCGGCGCCGACGTGGTGACGCTGGCCGCACACGAGCTCGGAACGGCCCGGCTCAGCGGCCCGCAGCCGCAGGCCCGCGGCTGGGCCATCGCCACCTGGCTGGTGGCCCACGCGGCGCGGCTCGGGCTCGACACCGTCACGTTCGACGGGGAGACGTGGACGGCGTCGTCGGGCGACTGGAGCACCCGAGGTGCCCCGGACGGGGTCCTCTCCCTGCACCGCGCCGCCTCGGCCACCTGAGCCTGGACCCTCCCGCGGGGGGAGGGTCCACAGTTGTGCCCATGCGCGCGGGGCTCACGATCGGCGGCTTCTCCCGGATCACCCATATCAGCGTGCGGACGCTGCGCCGCTACCACGAGGCCGGGCTCCTGGAGCCGGCCGAGGTCGACCCGTCCAGCGGCTACCGCTACTACGCGCTCGAGCAGGTGCCGACGGCCCAGGTGATCCGCCGGTTCCGGGACCTCGACATGCCCGTCCGCGAGGTCGGCGAGGTGCTCGCCGCCCCTGACGCCGACACCCGCAGCGCCCTGATCGCCGCGCATCTGGGCCGGCTCGAGGACCAGCTCGCGCAGACCCGCGCCGCTGTGACGTCACTGCGGCGGCTGCTGCAGCCGGCGGCACCGCCGCTCGCGGTGGAGCTGCGCGCGGAACCGGAGCGGACCGTCGCGGCGATCCGGGCCACCGTCGACCACGGCGACGTGCTCGGCTGGTACGCCGGGGCGATGGCCGAGCTCGACGCCGTCCTGCTCGCCCGGCAGCGGCCACCGACCGGCCCGCCCTGCGGGCTGTACGACAACGCGCTGTTCACCGACGAGCGCGGCGACGCCGTCGTCTTCGTCCCGGTCGCCGATCCCCCGGCCGCCGGGCGCGTCCGGCCGTTCGTCGTGGCCGCGGCGGAGCTCGCCGTGACCGTGCACCGCGGGCCGCACGACGACATCGACGTCACCTACGGCGCGCTCGGTACCCATGTCGTCGAGAACGCGCTCGCGCTGGCCGGGCCCGTGCACGAGACCTACCTCGTCGGGCCCCGCGACACCACCGACACCACCGCCTGGCGCACCGAGATCGGCTGGCCGGTGTTCCCGATCACGAGTGGGTCACGGGCCGGGTCCCCCGACCACCACCCGTAGCCGACCGTTCGTCGAGATCATGCCCGAACGGCCCTGGCGGGTCGGCGGCATTGCTGCATTCGTCCCAATCCGAGCCCCGCTCGTGGCGAAAACTCGTCCGGTCGTCGCACTGCGCGGCGTGGCGCTCGCATCCGCGATCACGGAATGGTTACGGTCCCTGGGCCTGATCGGCACGAGAGAAGTCGGTCCGGTGCGCCTGGTCGGTCCTCGGGTTCCTGCCCGCCGACGCTCCCCACGGGCGCCGCCTCCCCAGGGCAGGAGCATGTACGTCCCGTTCCCCGACGGGTCGTCGTGCGCCCGGGACATAAAGGACGCTCCCCGATGGCCAAACACTGCGCTGCGCTCCCCGGCGCCGCGAACGAACTGCTCGGCAGCAGCACCGCCGAGCTCGCTACTGCTCTGCTGCAACGACTCGGCGAAGGCATCACCCCGCCCCGCGAGGGGCCGTCCCGCCGGCACGCCGCTCCGCTGCACGCCCCGCCGTCATACGCCCCGCAGCAGCGCACCCGCCGCCCGGGCATGCCCACTCGGATGCCCGGCCGCCCGGCACTGGCCGCGATGTCGGTGACCGCCGTCGGCGCGGTCGCTGCGATCGCCGCCACGGGCCAGTTCGCCGCTGTGGCGCCGGCGTCCGCCTCGATGTCGCTGAACGACCCGACGTCGACCACCAGCACGTTCCCCGCGGTCGGCCACCCGTCGGCGCCGGTGGCTCCGGCCGCTGCTGCCGCCGCCGCGGCCGCCGCACCGGCGGCGTCCCCCTTGGCCGCCGACCTGCAGCCGGTCAAGGTCTCCTCGATCGTCGACAGCGCCACCTCCGCCGCGAAGGTGCTGGCCGCCAAGGAGTCCACCATCCGCGCCGCCGCGCTGACCGTCCCCGCGCACGTGCCCGTCCCGGTCCCGGACGTGCCCGCGCCGACGATCTCGAAGGCGACCGGCGCCGCGGGCGCCGCGCTCAGCGCCGCGATGAGCAAGCTGGGCGTGCCCTACGTGTGGGGTGCCTCCGGTCCCACCGCGTTCGACTGCTCGGGGCTCGTGCAGTGGTCCTTCAAGCAGGCCGGGATCTCACTGCCCCGCACGGCATCGGCGCAGTCGACGGTGAGCGAGGCCGTGTCGAAGAGCCAACTGCAGCCCGGCGACCTGGTGTTCTTCTACACCCCGGTCAGCCATGTGGGCATTTACATCGGCGACGGCAAGGTCGTCAACGCCACGCAGTCCGGCGAGCCGGTGCAGATCAGCAACATCGCCTACATGCCGTTCCACAACGCGCGCCGGATCTGACCCAACCTGTCCACATCGCGGGACACTTGTTGCACGATGTGGACAGGTAGGTCGACGATCGGAGCATGCGCGCAGCGGAGGAGACCTACACCCACGGCCACGCCGAGAGCGTGCTGCGCTCGCACCTCTCGCGCACGGTCGCCAACTCCGCGGCGTACCTGGCCGAGCATCTGCGCCCCGGCGCCACGGTGCTCGACGTCGGCTGCGGGCCGGGCACGATCACCGTCGACATCGCGCGCCGGGTGGCCCCGGGATACGTCGTCGGCATCGAGCCGGTGCAGGCCCCGCTGGACGGTGCGCGGGCCCTCGCCACGGAGAGCGGCACCGGCAACGTCGAGTTCCGGATCGGCGACGTCTACGCGCTCGAGGCCCCCGACGGGGCGTACGACGTGGTGCACGCCCACCAGGTGCTCCAGCATCTGACGGACCCGGTGGCCGCACTGCGCGAGATGCTCCGCGTGTGCCGGCCCGGCGGAGTGGTGGCCGCCAGGGACGCCGACTACGCGGCGATGGCCTGGTACCCGGCCGATCCGCGGCTGGACCGCTGGTTGGAGATCTACCGCGCGGTCGCCCACGGCAACGGCGCCGAGCCCGATGCCGGACGTCGCCTGCTCGCGTGGGCCCGCGCCTCGGGGGCCGCGTCGGTCACGCCGTCGACCACTGTGTGGAGCTACGCCACCCCTGCCGAGCGCGCGTGGTGGGGCGGGCTGTGGGCCGACCGCATCCTCACCTCCGCGATCACGCAGCAGGCCGTGGACGGCGGCCACGCCACGCTCGACGAGCTCAGCGGGATCTCCACGGCCTGGCGGCGCTGGGCCGCCGACGAGGACGGCTGGTTCGCGATCCTCAACGGCGAGGTGCTGCTGCGGCCCGCCGGGTAGATCAGGCGGGCGGGTCGTCCAGCATCGTCTGGCTGGGCACGAAGAACAGCCCGCCGGTGAGTGGCGTGGAGTAGTCGAGGATGCGGTCGTGGCAGCCGGGCGGCTCGCCCACGAACATGCGGTGCAGCATCAGCTCGGTGACCTCCGGCGTGGCCGCGTAGCCGACGAAGTAGGTGCCGAACTCCCCCGCGCCGACCGTGCCGAACGGCATGTTGTCACGCACGATCTGCCGCTCGTCGCCGTTCTCGTCCTCGATGACGTTCGCCGTCAGGTGCGAGTCGGGCGGCCGGACGCCCTCGGGGATCTCGAGGTCGTCGAGCTTGCGGCGCCCGATCGTCATCTCCTGCGCCTCCACGCTCAGGGCGTTCCAGGCGTCCATGTCGTGCACGTACTTCTGAACGACCACATAGGAGCCGGCGCGGAAGTCCGGGTCCTCGTCGCCGACGAGCACGGCGGCGGCCGCATCGGCGCCCGTGGGGTTCTCGGTGCCGTCGACGAACCCGAGGAGGTCGCGCTGGTCGAAGTAGCGGAAGCCGTGCACCTCGTCCACGACGTGCGCGGCGCCGCGGAGCCGGTCGGCCACGAAGCGGGCGAGCTCGAAGCACATGTGCAGGCGGCCGGCACGGATGTGCAGCAGCAGGTCGCCGGGCGTGGACGGCGCGGTGTGGGTGGCGCCCGCGAAGACGGGCAGCGGATGCAGCTGTGCGGGCCGCGGACCGCCGAACAGGCGGTCCCACAGGTCCGACCCGATCCCGGTGACGCAGCTGAGGCCCTCCTCCGGGGCGCGGAAGCCCGCCGACCGCGTCAGGCCCGCCAGGTCGGGGAGCAGGTCGCGCACCGCGGCCTCACCGCCCTCGTCCACCACGAGCGAGAGGAACACCGCGCTGTCGCTGAGCCCGGTGAGCACCGCCTGGGGCTGGGGGTCGTCGGGCATGAGGTCATCCTCTTCCTGCTCCCGCCGGGCCTGCGACCGGCACCGCCGCCGCGGATGAGGCCTTCGTAACTGGCCGGCAACAGCACGCAACACAGGTGATTTCCGGGGGCAACGGTTCGGCAATCCCGCATCGCTTCACTGAATGGCATCGAACGCACGCCACACCCCTGAGCGAGGCGACACATGTCCGGCACCCCCCCTATGTCTACCAACTGGCCCGACGGCACGGAGACCGTCCACCGCTCCGTCGTCGTGATCGGTGGCGGCCAGGCCGGCCTTTCGATGAGCTGGTGGCTGACGCACCGCGGCATCGACCACGTGGTGCTGGAGCGCGACAGGGTGGCCTCCGAGTGGCGCAACCGCCGCTGGGACTCCTTCTGCCTGGTCACCCCGAACTGGCAGTGCCGGCTACCGGGCTTCCCGTATCCGGGTGACGAGCCCGACGGCTTCATCCTCCGCGACGAGATCGTGCAGTACCTCGAGAAGTTCGTGGCCTCGTTCGACCCGCCGTTGATCGAGGGTGTCTCCGCCACCCGGCTGCGCGGCCGCTCCGACGGCACGTTCGAGATCCGCACCGACCGCGGCACGATCACCGCCGACCAGGTCGTCGTGGCCACCGGCCCGTACCAGGTGCCGCGCATCCCGCGGATGGCCGAGCGCATCACCGACCGGATCACGCAGCTGCACTCCTCGGCGTACAAGAACCCCGAGCAGCTCCCCGAGGGTGCCGTGCTCGTCGTCGGCACCGGCCAGTCGGGCTGCCAGATCGCCGAGGACCTGCACCTCGCGGGCCGCACCGTGCACCTGGCCACCGGCACCGCGCCGCGCGTCGCCCGCTGGTACCGCGGCCGCGACGTCGTCGCCTGGCTCGACGACATGGGCACCTACACCCGCGGCATCGACCAGTTCGACGACGCCGACGCGGTGCGGTTCCGCGCCAACCACTACGTCACCGGCCGCGACGGCGGGCACGACATCGACCTGCGCGCCTTCGCCGTGCAGGGCATGGCCCTGCACGGCCGCCTCACCGGCATCTCGAACGGGCGCCTCACCTTCGGGCCCGACCTGCGCTCCAACCTCGACAACGCCGACCAGGTCTCGGAGTCCATCAAGGACTCGATCGACGCGTACATCGAGAAGGCCGGGATCGACGCGCCGGTCGAGGACCGCTACGTCCCGGTGTGGGAGCCCGGCCCCGAGGCCGACGACCCCGCGGACCTGTCGCTGGAGGACGCCGGCATCACCACGGTCATCTGGAGCACCGGCTACGGCCGCGACGACCGCTGGGTCGAGCTGCCCATCTTCAACGGCCGCGGCTACCCCACCCACGACCGCGGCGTCACCAGCCAGCCGGGCCTGTACTTCATCGGCCTGCCCTGGCAGCACACCTGGGGCTCCGGCCGCTTCGCCGGCGTCGCCGCCGACGCCGAGCACCTGGCCAAGAAGATCGTGGCGACACGCCGCAGCGCCGTGGTCACGGGCCTGCACTGGCTGGCCGGCACGCCGCAGGAGACCTACCCCACCGACGACGACTGGTCCGCCCCGCGGACCGTCGCCTGATCCACCCGAACCCCTCCCCACCCATCCCTCCCACCCGTTGATCCCCCTATAAGGAGACACGTCGCATGGCCGACCTGACCGATCTCGAGAAGCAGTCCCTCGAGGAGATCGCCCACCCGTCGCTGCCCGAGGGCTCCACCATCTACGGCGGCACCAAGGTCTTCCCCGACTACCAGGCCGAGAACGG